>CAZCJW010000074.1:0-4396 GCA_964499185.1 uncultured Propionivibrio sp.
CCGTAGATGTTCGGAATCCACTCGCCGTGTTTGCGGCTGTAGTCGCGGTAGAGCATGGAGGCCACGGCATCGACGCGCAGGCCGTCGACCCCGTACTGCTCGATCCAGAACAAGGCGTTGCCGACCAGGTAGTTGAAGACCTCGCGCCGGCCGAAGTTGTAGATCAGCGTCCCCCAGTCCTGATGCATGCCTTCGCGCGGGTCAGCATGCTCATATAGGGCCTGGCCGTCGAAGCGGGCGAGGCCGTGCTCGTCGGTCGGGAAGTGCGCCGGCACCCAGTCGACAATGACCTCCAGACCCGCCTTGTGACAAGCGGCCACGAATTCCCGGAAACCGTCAGGCGGGCCGAAGCGTGCTGTGGGCGCGTAGAGGCCCAAAGGCTGGTAGCCCCAGGAACCGTCGAACGGATGTTCCGAGATGGGGAGCAGTTCCAGGTGCGTGAAGCCGAGATCGACAACATAGGGAATCAATGTCTCAGCGAGACGCTGCCAGTCGAGAAAGCGTCCGTCGTCGGTACGGCGCCATGATCCCAGATGGACTTCATAGATCGAAACAGGGGCGTCCAGACGACTGCCGGCGCCAATGTTCTTCCTTTTTCCCACCGTCGGCAGACCATGGACAACGGAAGCGGTGGATGGTCGGAGTTCAGCGGCAAAGCCGTAGGGGTCCGCTTTTAACGGGAGGAGTCGTCCATCCTTGGCGCGAATCTCGTATTTGTAACGGGCGCCGGCCTCGACGCCTGGAATGAACAGCTCCCAGACGCCGCATTCGCGACGCAGGCGCATGGGATGGCGGCGGCCATCCCACGTGTTGAAGTCGCCAATGACGCTGACGCGCTGAGCATCAGGGGCCCAGACGGCAAACGTCGCGCCCTTGACCCCGTCGATTTCACGCAGGTGGGCTCCCAGGCGCTCGAACGGCCTGAGATGGGATCCTTCGGCCAGCAGCCAGGCATCGAGGTCGCCGATGATCGTCGCAAAGCGGTAGGCGTCTTCGGTTTCCTGCACGCCGCCCGGCCAAACGATCCTCAGCCGGTACTTGAAGGGCTTGCTGCGTCCCAGCAACGACCCTTCGAAAAAGCCCGAAGGTCCCTCGAGTGCATCGATCTTGCGCTGCGACAATTCCAGCACTTCGCTGCCACTCTCCACATCGATGACAGTTACCGCTGATGCGCCGGGCTGCATGGTGCGCAACCACAGGCGCCCCTTGCTGTCGGTGTGCATTCCGAGCACGGCGAACGGATCGCCATGCTCTCCGCGGCACAGTGCCAGGACTTCGGCTTTTCTGAGCATGTCAGACTTTCTTGAGTGATGGACCGAGGTTCCAGGTATCCATGGCGTATTCCCGGATCGTTCGGTCAGATGAGAACTGCCCCATCCCGGCAACATTCAGAATGGCCTTGCGCTGCCATTCGCCGGGTGTCTTGTAGAGAGTGTCGACGCGTTTCTGCGTTTCCACGTAATCCGCATAATCGGCGAGCAACAGGTAATGGTCGCCATAGTTGACCAGGCTGTTGAATATGTCGTGGTAACGCCGACGCTCCTGCGGCGAGAAGAAGCCCCCGTCGATCTTGTTCAGCGTCTCGTTGAGCATCGGGTTGTTCTGGTAAATGGCCCGGGGGTCGTAACCGGAGCGCCGAAGTGCTTCCACCTGCTGGGCATTGTTGCCGAATATGAAGATATTTTCCGCCCCGACGTTGTCACGGATTTCGATGTTGGCGCCGTCTTCCGTGCCGATGGTCAACGCTCCATTCAGCGAGAACTTCATGTTGCCGGTGCCCGAGGCTTCCGTACCGGCCGTGGATATCTGTTCCGATAGGTCGGCGGCCGGCATGATCAGTTCGGCGACAGAGACGCCATAATTTGGCACGAAAACCACTTTGAGCTTGTCATGGACACGCGGATCGTTGTTGATGACGCTAGCTACATCGTTGATCAAGCGGATGATCTGCTTGGCCATGTGGTACGACGATGCCGCCTTGCCCGCAAAAATCACGCAGCGTGGGGCGAAGTCGTCGGACAGGCCGTGGAGGATCGCGTTGTAGTGCGTGATGACGTGCAACACGTTGAGCAACTGCCGCTTGTATTCGTGAATACGTTTGACTTGCACGTCGAAAAGGCTGTCAGGGTTGAGTACGATCCCTGTTTCGCGCCGGATGTAGTCGGCCAACCTCATCTTGTTGCTGCGCTTGGCCGCCGCAAATGCGGAGCGGAAACTCTCATCGTTGGCCAGCGAGCGGAGTTCCTGAAGCTTGTCCAGGTTGAGGCGCCAGTTCCGGCCGATACGCTCGTCAAGCAGTGACGAAAGACTCGGGTTCGACTGCGCGAGCCAGCGGCGCGGAGTCACCCCATTAGTCTTGTTGTGGAATCGCTCGGGAAACAACTTGGCGAATCCGGCAAAGATCGTCTTGACCATCAGGTCGGAGTGCAACTGCGAGACGCCATTGATGCGATGGCTGCCGACGATGCACAGATGCGCCATGCGCACGCGCTTGCTATCATCGCTGCCATTCCCTTCATCAATCAGCGAAACCCGGCGAACCAGATCGATGTCGCCAGGGAAGCGTTGCTCGACCTCGGCGAGAAAATCCTGATTGATGCGGTAAATGATGCGCATGTGTCGTGGCAGCAGGTACTGGATCAGCGTGACCGGCCAAGTCTCCAGCGCCTCGGGCATCAAGGTGTGATTGGTATAGGAGAAGATGCGCTTGCACTGGCTCCAGGCAGCGCCCCACAGCATGCCGTATTCGTCGCACAGCAGGCGCATCAACTCGGCCACCGCGATCGCCGGGTGCGTATCGTTGAGATGGATCGCGATCTGGTCGGCGAGATTGTTGAGATGTCCATGCTCTTCCAGATGGTGGAAGAGAATGTCCTGCAGCGACGCCGATACGAAGAAGTACTCCTGACGCAAGCGCAATTCGCGGCCGGCAGGTGTGCTGTCGTTGGGGTAGAGTACCCAGGAGATGTTCTCGAAACGGTTCTTGAACTCGGCAGCGCGCGCGTAGTCGCCGGAATTGAACGCGTTGAGGTCGATCTGGGCCGGCGCGCCGGCTTTCCATAGGCGGAGGGTACTGACCCGTTCGGTGCCGTGACCAGGAATGACGTAATCGTAGGCACGGGCCTCGACCGCCTCGGCGGCATTCCACTCGGCCCATTCCCCGTGGTGCTCTGCCGTGCCACAGAAACGTACGGGGAAGACGGTGCCCGGGCGTGGGAATTCCCACGGCGTTCCGTCGACCAGCCAGGAGTCCGGGTGCTCCACCTGCCCACCATTGATGATCGACTGGGCGAACATGCCGTACTCATAACGCATGCCGTAGCCCCAGGAAGGAAGTTCGAGAGTGGCCATCGAATCCAGGAAACAAGCCGCCAGCCGTCCGAGGCCCCCGTTGCCGAGTGCCGCGTCCGGCTCGCATTCGATGACCTCGCTCAGGCTCGGTCCTCCGGCTGCGGAAAACGCCGCCTCCGCATTTTCACGCAGGCCGAGCGCGGAGATCGCATTGTCCAGCGTGCGGCCGATCAGGAATTCCATGGACATGTAGTAGATGCGGCGGGCCTTGCTTTTCCGGTCCTCGACCTGTGTTTGCACCCATCGGTTGGCCAGTTGCTCGCGCGCGACGAATGCCAGCGCCTTGTAGATTTCCTTCGTGTTTGCCGTGACCGGTTCGGCGGCGACTGCGTGGAGCAGTTTTTTGTCAATTTCGGCACGAAACGCAGTGCCATCGACGCTTTTCTTGCTTGTGTCAGACATCGGTCAGGTTCTCCTGTGGTGTATCGGTTTGGACCCGGGCGGGCAGTGCGGGAGCGCTGCGGGGCGGCACAGGTATGAATGAAGGATTGAAGAAAAGTTTCTATTACCCATTCGGCTATCAAAAACAGCTCAACCAAAGAACGCATCATGCAGCTGCAGCGGATGCCCTGTTCGGCCTGCGGGTCCCATTATAAGCGGCTTTCCATGGCATGGCGTTAGGCTTATGCTGGTGCATTGGGATGCTTTCAGACGATCAGCAGTGGAGAATCATGCGCCATTTTTCTGGGACCTGGATGCGTCACTCCGGCGATTTCTGGGGCGGACTGGCGGCGATGCTGGTGGCCCTGCCGGCGGCGATCGCTTTCGGTGTGACGGTCTATTCAGCCATTTCCCCCCAATACGCGGCGTTCGGAGCGTTGACCGGCGTTCTCGGCGCCATGGCGTTGGGCCTCATAGCGCCGACGTTCGGGGGGACCGACCGCCTGATCAGCGCGCCGTGCGCGCCAGCGGCCGCCGTGCTTTCGGCGTTCGCCATAGAGCTCACGCATCAGGGGGTGGAACCGGCCAGCATCGTTCTCATGATGACCGTGTTGGGTATTTTGACCGGGTTGCTGCAGGTCATGATCGGATTTCTCGGCATCGG
>CAZCJW010000074.1:4496-13247 GCA_964499185.1 uncultured Propionivibrio sp.
GCCTGGATCGAGGTCCTGATGACGCCGCACCACTGGGACTGGCGCGGGTTGCTCATCGGCGGGGTGACAGTGGTGGGCATGCTGGTCTCGTCACGATTCATCAAGGCAGTACCGCCAACCATCGTCGGCCTTGCCGTGGGAGCGCTGGCATTCGCCGGAATCGCCGCGGGCGATCCGGTATTGTTCGAATTGGAAGCCAATCCGCTGGTCATCGGGGCTCTGCGCGCCTCCGGAGACGGTTATGTCGGCTTGATTACCGATCGCTGGAACCAGATTGGGACACTTCAACTGTCACAGGTCGCCGGCCTCGTCGGCAGCGCGTTGACGCTGGCGGCGCTGCTCTCGATCGATACCTTGAAGACCTGCGTGGTCCTCGATCAGCTGACGCGCAGCCGACACGACTCCGATCGCGAGCTGGCAGCCCAGGGGCTGGCCAACGTGGTTTCTTCCGGCATTGGTGGGATGCCCGGGGCCGGGACCATGGGAGCGAGTATGGTCAACCTGGCGAGTGGTGCCCAAACCCGCGTTTCAGGTGTCGTCGAGGGAGTGCTGACGGTCGTCGCGGTGATGGCATTGGGGATCTTCATCGCGTGGATTCCGGTGGCGGCATTGAGCGGTGTCCTGATCGTCGTCGGACTCCGCATGATCGACACGGATCCGTTGCGTTTCCTCGAGTCGACCTCTACGGTGATCGATTTTTCGGTGGTGCTCGTCGTGGTCGGGGTCGCGCTGACGGTCGGGTTGATTGCCGCCTCCGCCGTGGGCGTCGTGCTGTCGGTAGTGCTTTTCCTGCGCGAGCAGGTGGGCGGCGTCGTGTTGCGGCGCAAGAGTTCAGTCAGCGAGCGTACTTCGACCTGGTATCGGCCCGAGCACGAAATGCGCATTCTCGAAGCCAAGGGACAGTCCGCTGTTATATTCGAGCTGCAGGGCAGCCTGTTCTTCGGCACGGCTCAGCAACTCTACCGGCTGCTGGAACCGGAACTGCAAACAACCAGCTACCTGATACTGGATCTGCAGCGTGTGCAGTCGGTCGATGTGACTGCAGCACACACCCTGAATCTGGTCCGCGATGCGCTGGCCGAACGCAAGGTCCCGCTGATTCTGTCGACGGTGCGCGAGCGCATGCCGAACGGACGTAACTTGCGCGAATTTCTGGAACTGTCGGGCCTGGAGGACGATGGCGAAACGGTCATTTACCTTCCCACCCTGCATGCGGCCATCGAATGGGTGGAGGCGCGCATTCTTGGCGAAGACACGGCGCCGGTGAAAGAGGATTTGCCACCGCTGGAACTTCACGAGATCGAACTGTTCAAGGGCAGCAAGCCAGACACGCTGACAGATCTTGAAGCCTGCCTGGAAAAGCGTTCATGGAAGGCCGGTGAGACGATCTTCGCGCGTGGCGAGCCCAGTGACGATCTTTTTTTGATCCGCAAGGGGGAAGTCAAGGTTATGGCGTGCATCGGCCGGAGTTCTGCGTTGAAACACATCGCCACTTACGGTCGCGGGGATTTCGTGGGCGGGCTGGCCTTCCTCGACCACCGTCCGCGCGGTAATGACGCCATCGCCATGACCGACTGCGACATGTATGTGCTGTCGATGGAAAAATTCAACTACCTGGCCGAGCAACACAAACGCATCGCCCTGGTCCTGCTGGCCAAGCTGGCGCGCATGCTGGCGATTCGCCTGCGCCATACGAACAACGAGTTGAGCATTCTTCAGGATTCCTGAAACGAATTCGGAGAATGCAATACGTGCTCATCCCGCGGATTTCCACTTGATCGAACAACCGATGCTGGCGACCTGATGCTCGGGTCCCTTGCCGGTTGATGCGATCAATCGCATGGCCTCGACCAGTTCCCGCTTCGTTTCGGGCGTTGCGGGCGAACGGCCGCTGGAGTCAAGGCGACCGCGATACTGCAATTCCCCTTTGCTGTTGAAACCGAAGAAATCCGGTGTGCAGGCTGCACCGTAAGCTCGGGCCACCTCCTGCGTTGCGTCAAACAGGTAGGGAAACGTGAAACCGTATTGCCCGGCGACGCGCTGCATGTTGTCGTATGAATCGTCCTGATAAGCGACGGTGTCGTTGCTCATGATCGCCGCTACGCCAATGCCGAGTTGTTGCACTTCCGCCACGTCCCGGCACAGGCGGTCGATGACCGTCATGACGTAGGGGCAATGGTTGCAGATGAACATCAGCAACAAGCCGTTGGGGCCCTGCAACGAAGAAAGATCCCAGTGTTTCCCGTCGGTGTCGGGTAATTCAAACATTGGGGCTTTCCAGCCGAAGTTGCATACCGGGGGACTGACTGCCATGGCACTCCTTTGCCAGCGCTGAGAAGGAACAAACCCTATAATACCAGCCATGAACACCCCGCGATTTTTCAGTCCCCAGCCCTTGTCCGCCGGCGCGTGCGTTGATCTTTCGGAAAGCGCGGCCAGGCATGCTGCCCGGGTTTTGCGGATGAGGGAAGGGGATTCGCTGACGTTGTTCGACGGCGCCGGCGGCGAATCTGCGGCCCGCATCGTCCGTGTCGGCCGCGACACTGTGGCGGTTGAGGTGATGGAATGGAACGACGTCGAGTGTGAGTCGCCGATTGATATCACACTGGTTCAGGCGCTGCAATCCGGCGAAAAGATGGATCTGACGGTGCAGAAAGCCGTCGAACTCGGTGTCCGGCGCATCGTGCCGGTGACGTCCCGACGCAGCGTTGTTCGTCTGGAAGGTGAACGGGCCGAGCGGCGCGTTGCACACTGGCGGGCCGTGGCGGCGTCGGCGTGCGAGCAGTGCGGGCGCAATCGTGTGCCGGAGGTCAGCGAGTTGCAAAGCTTGCGCCAGTGGCTGGCCCAACCCGCATGCGGGGAAACGGTCATCCGCCTTCTGCTTGACCCGCGATCGACAAACACGCTGGACCGCCTGCCCTGTCCGACGGCGGATACCCGCATCGAATTGCTGATCGGCGCCGAAGGGGGGTTGTCTCCGGAGGAAATGGATCAGGCGTTCCAGGCGGGTTTTGCCGGGGTGCGCCTGGGGCCGCGTGTCCTGCGCACCGAAACGGCCGGACTCGCGGCGTTGGCGGCGATCCAGTGTTTGTGGGGGGATTTCAGGGGAGAAGCGGGTCATGTTTGAATCGGCGGAACTCGGTCACAAGATTGACAAGGAGACCTTCCGGGCGGAGGTGCCCAGGCTGAGGGAGGGATTGCTCGACGCCCAATTCGATTTGCGCGAGAACGGCAAGTTTCCGGTCGTCATTTTGATTAGCGGGGTGGATGGTGCTGGCAAGAGCGAGACCATCAACGTGCTTTACGAGTGGATGGATCCGCGCTTCCTCTCGACGCTGGCATTTTCCGAGCCATCGGATGAAGAGCGGGAACGTCCCTATATGTGGCGGTTCTGGCGCGCCCTTCCGCCCAAGGGGCGCATCGGGATTTTTGCAGGGTCATGGTATTCAACTCCAATAGCAGAACGGATCGCCGGAAACCTCTCGAAAGGCGACCTCGACCAGCGCATGGACCAGATCAACCGTTTCGAGGCCATGCTGGTAAACGAGGGCGCGTTGGTCCTGAAGTTCTGGTTCCACCTGTCCTACGACGGTCAGCGGCAGCGGCTCAAGGCGCTGGAGAAGGATCCGCGCACAGCCTGGCGGGTGACCAAGGAAAGCTGGGCGCGGCTGAAAACCTACGGCAAGTTGCAGGAAGCGGCCGGTCATGTGCTGCGCATGACCAATACGCCGTGGGCGCCGTGGATCGTGGTCGAGGGAACGGACGACCGCTACCGCTCCCTGACCGTGGGCAAGGTCGTGCTCGACGCCCTGCAGAAGCGTCTCGCGGATACGCGCGACCAGAATTTTCCGGTGGCTCCGCCGATCGCACCGAAGATCGACAGCCTCGATGTGCTGACAGCCCTCGACCTGACGTTGAAGCTGGAGAAAAAAGACTATGAGGCGCAACTGGCCAAATGGCAGGGGCGGTTGTCCGAGCTTGCCCGCCATCCCGAGTTCAGGAACCACTCGCTGATCCTGGCCTTCGAAGGCTCCGATGCCGCCGGCAAGGGTGGCAGCATCCGGCGCGTGACGGCCGCTCTCGACGCGCGGCAATACCAGATTGTCCCGGTAGCCGCGCCGACCGAAGAAGAGCGCGCGCAGCCTTACCTGTGGCGTTTCTGGCGGCATATTCCGCGCAACGGGCGCGTGGCCATCTTCGATCGTACCTGGTACGGTCGGGTGTTGGTCGAGCGCGTCGAGGGGTACTGTTCCGAGGCGGATTGGCTGCGGGCCTACGCCGAGATCAATGACTTCGAGCATGAATTGCGTGAGGACGGAGCGATCATCATCAAGTTCTGGCTGCAAATCAGCGACAAGGAACAATTGAGGCGCTTCAAGGAGCGTGAGAAGATTGCATTCAAGCGTTTCAAAATCACCGAGGAAGACTGGCGCAACCGGGACAAGAGTGGGGCCTACCATGCCGCCGTATGTGACATGGTGGACCGGACGAGTTCGGGAATGGCGCCCTGGACATTGGTCGAGGCCAACGACAAATCCTATGCCCGCGTGAAGATTCTGCGCACCATCTGCGAACGCCTGGAGCAGGCGCTTGGCAGCGAAAAACCAAAAAACAAAAGAAAGGATTGATACCGCCATGTTCGATGCCTTGAGCGCTTCACAATTTGTCTCGCTGTTCCGGTCGGTCGCTCCGTACATCAATCTCTTTCGCGGCAAGACCTTTGTCATCGCCTTTGGCGGTAAGGCAATATCGGGGCCTTTTGCCCGGACGCTGGCCTATGACGCGAATCTGCTGGCAGCGTTGGGTGTTCGCCTGGTGCTGGTCCACGGGGCGCGGCCGCAAATTGAAGAGGAACTGCGCGAGAAAGGGCTGGAATCGAAGACGCATGCCGGCTACCGGGTGACGGATGCGGCCACGCTCGATTGCGTCATCGATGCCGTCGGCAGCGTGTATCTGGAGATCGATGCCTTGTTGTCGCAGGGGCTGCCCGATACGCCAATGGCCAACAGCACGATTCGCGTGGTTGCCGGCAATTTCATTACCGCCAAGCCGGTCGGCGTGATCGACGGCGTCGACATGCAGTACGCCGGCATGGTGCGCAAGATCGACGCCGAGGGAATACGGGCTCAACTGGGCATCGGCAATATCGTGATTCTCTCCTGCCTCGGCGCCAGCCCGACCGGCGAAATCTTCAATCTGGCCATGGAGGAAGTCGCGGAGGCCACAGCCACGGCCATCGGCGCCGACAAGCTCATTTTCCTGACCGACAGCCAGGGCGTGACCGACAGCCAGGGAAAACTTCTCGACGAGATGACGGCGGATACCGCCGAACGGCTCATCTCCGAAGGCAACTGGCTTTCGCCGGACCTCAAACGCTACCTGCCCTGCGCCGTGCGCGCCAGCCGGGCCGGCGTCGGCCGGGTGCACCTGATCGGCTTCAACGAGGACGGCACCCTGTTGCTCGAACTTTTCTCGCGCGACGGCGTCGGAACGATCATTACCCGCGAGTCCTTGGAAATCCTGCGCGATGCGCGTCCGGACGACATTAGCGGACTGGTGGCGCTGATCGAACCGCTGGAAGAGAACGGCACGCTGGTGCGTCGTTCCCGCGAATTGCTTGAACGTGAAATCACGCGCTTCTCGGTGGTGGAACACGATGGGTTGATCGTTGGCTGCGCGGCGCTGTATCCCTATGGTGGCGACCAGGCGGAGCTGGCCTGTGTGGCGGTGCATCCGAATTACCGCCGCTGGGGTTATGGCGAAAAACTGCTCAAGCGCATCGAGACACGTGCGCGTGCGGTTGGCATCAAACGCCTGTTCATCCTTACCACGGTGACGGCACACTGGTTCCGGGAGCGTGGTTTCGTCGAACAGACACTGGCTGAGCTTCCGGAAGAAAAACGGTTGGTTTATAACCTGCAGCGCCGTTCGAAGATATTTACCAAAACGTTGTAGTTGCGATTTATTCGTCTGAACCTGTTTATCTGTCTGGAGTTTTTTATGGCACGAATGGTTAATTGCATCAAGCTGGGTCGCGAAGCGGAAGCGCTGGATTTTCCCCCTTATCCCGGCGCTTTGGGCAAACGGATATTCGAGAACGTTTCCAAGGAAGCGTGGCAGCAGTGGATTCGCATGCAGACAATGATCATCAACGAAAACCGTCTTAATCTTGCGGATGCAGGGCATCGCAAATATCTCGCCGAGCAGGTCGAAAAACATTTCTTCGGTGAGGGCGCCGACCAGGTGCAGGGATACGTGCCTCCCGAAAAATGAATTAACCGTATTGATGCCGGAGCTGTTTCATTGAGAGGCAGCAAGGCGTCGTCGGCGATGTCGAACTCGTTTTCCTTGGATGGCCCGACCACCGTGCGTGCGCCGATGTCCAAACCGGCCGATAGCCATCGTTTGATGGATATCCTTTGCCGGTAGTTTCGTCCGACGCCGGGACGATCTTCTGTCGCTGCGAGGCGGTGACGGGTAGGTTGCCCTGGAGAAGAAGCTTTTCCCCTAATGCTGATTTCTTTATCCTAGAAAAACAGTTGAATAGCGGAGACCACGAAGTCTACGAAGAAAAACAAAATACGCGGGAAAACCGGCTTCTCACCCGAAGGGTGGGTTATGCGACATGTTCAACCATTTGATTTTATTCGTGTTATTCGTGACCGTCGTGGTTGAAAGAGGTTTTCAGGATGATAGAGCTATTCAGGGAAATCCGTCACAACCCGCTTCTCTGGTTGCTGGTGTTCGTGCCTCTGGTGTTCATTGCGCAGAAGTTCACGCCTGATGCGCACACGTTGCTCTTCGGGTTCTCCGTTTTGGCGATCATCCCTCTGGCGGGGTTGCTGAGTCATGCCACCGAATCTGTTGCCGCCAAGACGGGTGATGCGGCGGGCGGGCTGCTCAATGCCACACTGGGGAACCTCACGGAACTGGTCATCGCTCTTGCCGCCCTGCGCGCGGGAGAATATGCCCTGGTAAAGGCGTCCATCGCCGGCGCCATTGTTACCAATACACTGTTCGTGCTGGGGATTTCTTTCTTTCTCGGCGGACTCAAGCACCATGTGCAGGAGTACAACCGGGTCAGTGCGCGTCTTCAGGCCGGACTGCTATTCCTGGCCACGATTGCGTTATTGATTCCTTCGGCGGTCGCCCAGGCTGATTCTGTGGCAGCGACGGCGTTTACCCGGAAGCTGAGTGTCGGGCTGGCAATTCTACTCATTGCGGCCTACGGACTGGGCATGCTGTTCTCTCTCAGGACGCACCGCGAGTTGTTTGTCAGCGAAGAACATGCCGAGGACGGCGAAGCGCCGTGGCCCATACGGCTGGCGCTGGCGATCCTGGCCGGTGTCACCTTGCTGGTGGCGCTGGTGAGCGAGATTTTTGTCGAGTCGGTCCAGAAGGCCGCGGAGGCTTTCGGAATGACACCGGCGTTCGTGGGCTTCATCGTCGTGGCGCTGGTGGGCGGTGCGGCGGAGATGGGGGCGGCGATTTCCGGCGCGCGCAAGAACCGGCTGGACCTGAGCGTGGGCATTGCGCTGGGGAGCGCGTCCCAGATCGCGCTGTTCGTCGCGCCGGTGCTGGTGTTGCTGAGCTACGTGATCGGTCCGTCGCCGATGGATCTGCGCCTCTGGCCGGGCGCGGTGGTGATGATGCTGTTTGCCACCCTGACGGCTTCGCTCCTCACAAACAGCGGTCGGTCGGCCTGGTTCGTCGGAATTTTGCTGATCTGGGTGTACGCGATCTTCGCCATTACACTTTACTTGTTGCCGCCCCGAATCTCATGAGCCGGCAGTGTCCGACGAGCCGATTCGAACAACGCGATGTCGAAAGTGCGGTGTTCTCAACGCTCCCGGCCACAAGTAAGTCGTCAGGCCGGGAACGGGGTTCCGTGTCGCCGGTTATTTTTTCTTATTAGCCGTAACGGTCAAGGCAATCGCTTCGACGTAGGTTGCTTCGACAAAATCGCCGACATTGATGTTCTGCAATTGTGCCGGATCGTTGATGTAGAGTTCGACGGTACGTTTCGGTCCCCGTAGTGTAACCGTCTGTGCCTTCGGGTTCACCGCAACCACGCTGGCCATGACGTTGACCGTTCTTTCGACAGCTACGCCCGGCTTCTCACCGGCCTTGGTGCGCGCGGCCTGCTCGCTGTCGACGCGCTTCACTCCCTCAGGAGCCGTTTTCCGCAATTCCAGGGCAAGTGCCTGGGTGTAGGTCAGAGTGACGAGGTTGCCAACCTTGATCTGGTTGAAATTCCGGGCGTCTTCTCCGAGCGTGAACACTACCTCGTTCCCGTTCGGGCCGACGACAACGACCTGCCGAGCTTTCTTGTCGATGGACTTGACCTTGCCCTGCAATTGCACGGCTTCGCTTATAGCTCCTGCGCCCGGCGCCTTTTCGACGACGACCACGCCCTGCGGCTGGTTTTGTGCAAAGGCGGGAAGTGAGAAAGCAAGGACGGAGCTGGCCAACAGGACGGTGACGCTTTTCTTCATGATCTTTTCCTTCTGTTTGAAAAATATGACTTGTGAGTTTACGCAGATATTCCAGGTTGCCTGGGTTTGGATTTTGGTCAGGTCACACTACAGCGAGCGAGTTGTTGGATCCGGATCTGTCGATCGAAATGGGTGAAGGCAACATACGCGGAGCGCTTCGATTTCATGTGCTGTTGTCAGCGCAGGTGCGGATTATCGTGTCGACAGGGGAATCAAGCGCAACGTTACCGGACCGCCGGATAGTATCGCCATATCC
>CAZCJW010000075.1:0-13036 GCA_964499185.1 uncultured Propionivibrio sp.
CAGCAGCTCGATACGCATGCCGCCGAGCCGCGGCTGGGGCGAGCAATTGTCGAATTGCCCATCGCCTCGCCAGGCCCGGCCGAAACCGAAAGCGCCGCAGAGCGCTTTGGACAGGCGCTCGAAGAACTCGCCGACTGGCTCGACAGCGATCCGGCACATCCCGCGGCACTGGGCAAGGTCGTCGGATCGCAGCAACCTTTTCACTTAGCCTACCGGTCAGGCAACCACGTCCAACGGCTCAGCCGCTATGGCGATCTCATCACCTCCTGCATTCCGGCCACGGCACTACGGTACCAGGTTCGCGAGAGGATACGTCTGGCGGTCGTATCAAGCCAAGTGCGGCGTCATTCGGTCTGGGATGTCGTGCTGCGCGGGCTGCTAGCGCATCTTGACCGAACACGTTTCGAAGTCGTTCTCTACCACACGGGGAGCAGCGAGGACGAGGAGACCGCTGCCGCGCGCTCAATGGTCGATATCTGGCGCGACCGCCGGCAGTTATCGCAGTTCGAGGACTTGTTCGACGCCGTCCGCGCGGATGCGCCTGATACTATCCTATACCCGGAAATAGGGATGGATCCCCACTCTTTTCGGCTTGCCACACACCGGATGGCACCCCTGCAAATGGCTAGCTGGGGACACCCGATCACGACGGGCCTACCGACTATCGATCTTTTCCTGTCGGGCGAGTTGCTGGAAGCCGATCGGGCCGATGAGCACTACCGGGAGAAGCTGGTGCGCCTACCGGGAACCGGCTGCTGCACAGCTCCGCTGGCCATTTCTGCCGAGCCGGTCGCGGAAATTGAGACTCTCCTTAGTGGCCGAGCCGGCCCGCGCTTCATGATTGCCCAGCGCGCCTTCAAGGCCGACCCAGCGCACGATGCGCTATACGCCGAAATCGCCGCTGCCACCCGCGAGTGCACCTTAATCCTGCTCAAGGATCCGGTCTATCCGTGGGCCACCGCGGTCGTTCGCAAGCGACTGGAGACAGTCTTTCGCCGGCGCGGGCTCGATCCGGCCCGCCACCTCGTCGAAGTTTCCTGGTTATCGGCAGGAAAATTCCTCAGTCTGCTCAACGTTTGTGATGTCTTCCTCGATTGCCCGGCCTTCTCCGGTTACACCACCGCTTGGCAGGCACTTCACGCCGGCCTGCCGATGGTCACGCTGGAAGGCGAGTTTCTTCGGCAGCGCCTTGCTGCCGGTCTGCTGCGCAAGGTCGGACAAACCGACCTGATCGCCGCAAGCGCCGAAGACTATGTCTCCATCGCCACGCACCTGGCGTACGAGTCGGCTGATCCAGCGGCACGTCAGGCTCGCCGCACCCGGATTCGCAATTCCGCTCCGCTGGGGGACCACGATATTGCCGTCGTCCGGGCCTTCGAACGCCTTGTCATCGAAGAACTGGCCATTCGAAAACCTCGCGAAATCTGATAAAAATCATGCAGTTTGGTGCTCCGGCCGGTATACTTCCCGCTTCGTTTTTCGAGACTCACCATGTCGCAACGCAAAATTCCCGAACTGGTCTGCCCAGCCGGCAGCCTGCCGGCGCTCAAGGCGGCTGTCGATAACGGTGCCGATACCGTCTATTTCGGCTACAAGAACGACACCAACGCGCGCAATTTCGCCGGGCTAAATTTCGACCGCAAGGCCATGGTCGAAGGGATCGCCTACGCTCACGCGCGCAACCGGCACGTGCTGATGGCCATCAACACTTTCCCGCAGCCGGGACGCGAAGCCGACTGGCACGCCGCCGTCGATGGCGCCGCCGATCTCGGCGTCGATGCGGTCATCCTGGCCGATATCGGGCTGCTCGATTACGCCAGCAAACGTCACCCCAACCTGCGCCTGCATCTCTCGGTGCAGGGATCGGCAACTAGCTACGAAGCGGTCAATTTCGCCCATCGCGAATTCGGCATACAGCGCGCCGTGCTGCCGCGCGTGCTGACATTGGCACAGGTCGAGATGGTCATCAGGAACACCCCGATCGAGATCGAGGTATTCGGTTTCGGCAGCCTGTGCGTGATGAACGAGGGCCGTTGCTGGCTGTCCTCCTACGCCACCGGGGAATCGCCAAACACCGTTGGTGCCTGTTCGCCGGCCAAGTTCGTCAAATGGGAAAAAGCGCCCGGGCAGATGTCGACGCGCCTCAACGGCATCCTGATCGACCGCTACGGCGACAACGAGCCCGCCGGTTACCCGACCCTGTGCAAGGGCCGTTTCGAGGTCAACGGTGCCACCTACTACGCGCTTGAGGAGCCGACCAGCCTGAACGTGCTGGAACTGCTGCCAGAAATCGCCCGTATCGGTGTTTCGGCGATCAAGGTCGAAGGCCGCCAGCGCAGCCCGGCCTACGTCGCGCAAGTCACTCGCACGCTGCGCGCTGCACTCGACGAACTCGGCAAAAGCCCGGACCAGTTCAAGGTCAAACCAGCCTGGATGGCCGAGTTGGGCAAAGTGGCCGAAGGCACCCAAGTCACCCTCGGTGCCTACAACCGTCCGTGGAGATAAGCCGATGAAACTCTCGCTCGGACCCCTGCTCTACTTCTGGCCGAAGGAAAAAGTCCTCGATTTCTACGCCGAGATGGCGCAGATCGCCGCACTCGACATCATCCACGTCGGCGAGGTCGTCTGTTCGCGCCGGCAGCAATTGCGCGTCACCGACTGGATCGATCTGGCAAGGAAACTGACCGATGCCGGCAAGGAGGTCGTCGTTTCGGCACAGGCCCTGCTCGAGTCGGAAAGCGACCTCAAGGCGTTGCGCCGGCTGATGGACGAAGCGGGTTGCAAGGTCGAGGCCAACGACCTCGGTGCGGTCAATGTTGCCGCCGGACGGCCGTTCGTCGCCGGCCCGCACCTCAACATCTACAACGCCACGACGCTGGCCACCTTCTGCCGCTATGGCCTGCAGCGCTGGGTGCCACCGCTCGAAGGCACGCGCACGCTGATCGAGACGCTGCACCGGACCCGCCCGGAAGGGGTCGAAACAGAAGTCTTCGCTTTCGGCAAGCTGCCGCTGGCGTTTTCGGCGCGCTGCTTCACGGCCCGGCATTACAACCTGAACAAGGATGATTGCCAGTTCAAGTGTATGGAGCACCCGGAGGCCATCACGCTGAAAACCCGCGAGGGGCAACCGTTCCTGGCCATCAACGGCATCCAGACGATGTCCGCGCAGACCTACAACCTGCTGGCCGAGATTCCCGATATGCAGTCTATGGGCATCGACATCGTGCGCGTGAGCCCACAGCCACGCCACATGGCGGAAATCATCGCCGCCTTCGATGTCGCACGCCGGGGTGGCAATCCACCATCACCCACGCCTGAATGGGCCCCCGAAGGCATGGTTAACGGCTACTGGTTCGGCGATGCCGGAATCGTGGCTCGGCATCAAGCCGCACTCAACGAATTGCAAGGAGTCTGATCATGTCTGACGGTTTCTTCAAATCGCTCACCATCCCCACCTTCACGCTGCCGTCCTTCGTCGCCAGCGTCGGCAGCAGGCTGCCGCAGTGGCCGCACGCCGTGGCACTGAGCGCCGGCCTCAACGCCGTGGTCAAGATGAAGCTGCTGCCGGAAGACAGCCTGGAAATGCTCGAAGGCCGCCGCTTCCTGATCGACGTGCTCGATACCGGCGGCCGCGCCGCCTTCACCTTCCGCAACGGCCTGTTCCGTCCGCTGTTTGCCATTCCCGACACGCCCGACCTGGCATTCCGCGCCAACCTGTCGGCGTTCCTGCAACTGGCCGCGCGTCAGGAGGACCCGGACACATTGTTCTTCAACCGCACGCTGTCGATCGAAGGCGATACGGAGCTCGGGCTGATCGTCAAGAACATGCTCGATGCCATGGAATGGCCGAAATTTTCGGGGCTACCAGCGTTCCGGCACTGATCGTCAAACACGACAGAAGTTAGCCCCCACTCTTCTTGAGCAGCTCTTTCAGATTGGCGAAAGGCTGCGAACTCGCCCGCGAACCCGAGCTCTTCCCGTCAACGACTCCTGCGTTGCGCGCCGCCTCGGCATCAAGCTCGCGCGCGTGCTCGTTGTCGTGGCAATACAGGCAAAGCAGCTCCCAGTTGCTGCCATCCTTGGGATTGTTGTCGTGGTTGTGGTCTCGGTGATGCACGGTCAACTGGTGCACATTGTCGCGGGTGAATTCCCGCGCACAACGTCCGCAGATCCACGGGTAGATTTTCAGCGCCTGTTCGCGGTACCCCTGTTCTCGCTGCTGTCGATTACGCAGCGTCTGCGCGATCATCCGGTCAGTGTGTGCTCGCTTCGCGTCATCGATGGACATTCTTTCTCCTTGCGTCAGGTTTCCCGTTGATTGTAAGGCAGTCGATCGCCCGTGTGATAATCGCGATTTGCGACATCACCCGCACACTACAGTCATGCCAAAGACCCACCCGGCCATTTTTCTCAAACTGATCCTGACGGCTTTTTTCTGGGGTGGAACGTGGATTGCTGCCCGCACCGCGGTCCGGGAAATGTCCCCGTTCGCCGTAGCCAGTTGGCGTTTCCTTCTCGCAACCTTGGTTCTCGGGCTGCTGCTTCATCGCCGGGAAGGCTGTCCGCGCTGGTCGTGGCGAGATTGCCTGATTCTCGGAAGCCTCGGGCTGACCGGCGTATTTTTCTACAACGTTTTCTTCCTCTATGGATTACAGCATGTCGAGGCCGGTCGTGGCGCATTGGTCGTCGCCTTCATTCCCGCCATCATCGCCCTGGCCGATTGGCTGGTGTTCCGCCTGCCGATGTCACCACTCAAGGCAACGGGGGTCGCTCTGGCCATGTTCGGGTGCCTGCTGGTCGTCACGCAGGGCCAACCCGCGCGACTGCTCAAGGGAGAAATCGGATTCGGGGAATGGCTTCTGCTGGGAACGGCACTCTCCTGGACGGCCTACACCCTGATCAATCGCAAGATCACGGCCCGCTTCTCGCCGCTGGCCATGACCTTCGGCGGCTGCCTGGCCGGCTGGTTGATGCTGACGGCCTGTGCCGTGGCGGAAGGGTCGCTGTTCAATTTCTCGGCAACCACTTGGCGGGCGACGACAGGGATCGCCTTTCTCGGCCTGTTCGGCACGGCCATCGCCTTTACGTGGTACTCGGAGGCCATCGGCCAGATCGGCAGTACCCGGGCGGCCGCTTTCATCAATCTGGTACCGGTCTTTGCCGTGCTGCTCGGCGCCCTTCTGCTCGATGAGCGTTTGGGTGTCGGCGTGTTGGCCGGCGGAGTTACGGTCATTGTGGGTGTGCTAATCACCCATCGAGCCAACCGAAAAGCAGCCTGATCGATTGATACGCCCCGTGGGGTCGCTTAAACTCTGGCTTTCCCGGCATCCGGAACCGGAGTATTCATGTATCAGTCGATAATCACCGAAGTTGATGACGGCGTAGGCATCCTGACCCTGAACCGGTCCGAGCGGCATAACGCCTTGGACAGGACGCTGGTCGCGGAAATGACGGCGGCGTTGCTCGAACTCGAAGCCGACCCGCGCGTCCGCGTCGTCGTCCTGTCGTCCACGGGACGCAGCTTCTGCGCCGGAACCGATCCGGCCTGGGTACGTGAAACGATTCATGACACTCCGGAGGAAAACCTGCAGGACAACCGTACGATCGCGCGTCTTCTGGCAACACTGTCCGGGCTGAGCAAACCAACCATTGCGCGGGTACAGGGGTCTGTCCACGGCATCGGGGTGGGTTTGATCGCGGCTTGCGATATTGTTTTCGCCACGTACGACGCGTCGTTTGCAGTGAACGAGGTGAAGTACGGACTCCTGCCAGCGCTGGCTTGTCCCTATCTCATTGCCGCCATCGGAGAACGCCACTGCCGTTATTACATGCTCACCGCTGAACGCTTTTCCGGGACCGAAGCGTATCGCATCGGACTGGTGCATGAAATGGTTCCCAGCGAGGAACAGCTTGACGAGGCCATCGGGGAAACCATCGATACCCTGATGAAGAACAGCCCCAATGCCTTAAACGCGTGCAAGACCTTATTGCGCGTCGTCGCCGGACAGCCCCTTGACGAAACAACCATCGAGGAGACATTGCAGAGCGCAACCGTCATCCAGTCGAGTACCGAGGGCCGGGAGGGCATGCTGGCGCTCGTGGAAAAGCGCAAGCCGATGTGGGGCGGGTAGGTTTACTACGGTCCCGCCCCATCGGCTCGGGCCTGTCGCACTAGTCGATGTTTGATGTCGGCCAAGGGCAAACCCAGCGACAACCTTGACTCCAGCCTCTGTAACAACGGAAGTACGGCCAGGCCAAGTGAGCGTTTTTGTTCAGACAGAAGATCGTCGTCAACTCCTTTGAGTACCTCAATGAGCGTCGTCAGACCCTTGTCGTGGCAGTGCATCGGGCATTCGGGGCGATGCTCGATGCTCACCGTATTGCCCCCGCAGACTAACGCCTGCTGCAACCGCTGGTCGGCCAGCGCAAGCAGTTCCTGCCCACTGGCCACCTTGTCATCCGAGGTACTGGCGACCCCGACGCTGACCGTCAACCGCACCTTCTGTCCGCGAATCGTTATCTGCCCTGACGCCAGACTTTTGCAAACGCGCTTGCCGAATCGCACTCCCTGCCGCAGATCAACGCCATGGGAAAGAATAGCCAGCCGTTCCTTCCCGTAAAGACCGAGCTGGTCGTGCTGGCCTAGCTTTGCAACCAGCAGACGTGCCAAGCGCGAAGTAAGCACTTCCGGAACATCCTGACCGAAGCAGGCAATCAACTCGTCGAGACGGTCGATACCAAAGACAAGCACACCAACGGAAGTCTGATCCGCGCCAGCAAGGGAAAGCGATGAGACACGCAAAGCAAACTCGGGGTGCCCCAAAAGTCTTTCATTTGCGGACGTTGATACGGAACCAGGGAGGTTATCTCTTTCTTGTTCAACGCCGTTGCAGCTCCCGGTATCTTGGCAACCCACCCATTGATCCAGCGACGCAGTCATCGCCTCGGTACTCATCGATTTGGTGATGAATCCCGTAACGTCGCTCCAGCCGCCGGATTCAGGCGCCGCCTGATTCTCGACATCCGATACGATCAGAATGAATGGAATCTCGCGCAACCGGCGCATGGCACTGGCTCTCAGTCGTGCGAGAAGATCGCGCGCGTCGAGCCTTGGGGGATGGATGCCGGAAATGACCGCGACGATGTTGCCATCGAGCATCAGGCGTTGCCAGGCTGACTCGCCATTGGCTTCCTGGATGATGTCGAAACGATCGCCGAGCCGCTTGGCCAGCGTTGCCCTAACCACGCGCGACCCGTCAATCACCAGAATCCTGCGCCGGCTCCCATCACCCGGTTTGTCCTGAAACGCTTTCTTATTCATATCAAATGCGTGCCCCAGTTCAGGAAATACACAACCGGGATAATGTAATTCAAAAACAGCAGGTTGTGTCGCACAACCTTATACAATTTACATTAATTTGGATTCAAGGATGGAAAGCGGTCTATCCAGGCTGCAAGAATCGTTCAACGAGCCGCACCCAGTAAGTGATGCCAATCGGCATGATCCCGTCGTTGAAGTCGTAATGCGGGTTATGCAGGGAGCAACCGCCCGTCCCTGAACCATTCCCCAACCAGATGTAGCATCCCGGTTTCTCCTGCAGCATGAAGGCGAAGTCCTCGGCGCCCATAGAGGGCAGCTCGTTCATGCGCACCCGTTGTTCCCCGACAACGCGTGTCGCCACCTCCTGGCAGATTCCCGTTTCGGCTTCGCTATTAACGGTAGGGGGGTAGCGCTGATCGAAAACGATGCCGATACTCACGCCGAATGTGCTCTCGATCCCGGCGCAAACGCGCCTGATCGATTGTTCTACCAGCGCCTGAATCTCCGGCCGGAAACTGCGGATCGTGCCGCGCAAAACAGCGTCATCCGGAATGACGTTCAGTGCCGCGCCGCCGTGAATCTGGGTAACGCTCACCACCGCCGCTTCGCACGGGTTGACGTTGCGCGAGACCACCGTCTGCAAGGCCAATACCAGATGGCTGGCAGCAACCAGCGTATCGACGCCCTGATGCGGCATCGCTGCATGGCAACCGTGTCCACGCACGTTTATTTCGAACGAACAGGTTCCGGCCATCACCGGCCCTGCCACCACGGCCACTTCACCGACCGGAATACCCGGCCAGTTGTGCAGGCCAAAAACGGCGTCCATGGGAAACTGGCAGAACAGCCCCTCCTTGATCATCACCTCGGCCCCACCCTCGGACTCCTCGGCCGGCTGGAAAATGAAGTACACCGTCCCGTCAAAATCGACCGAATCGATATTTTCCGCCAAGTAGCGTGCTGCGCCGAGCAGCATCGTTGTATGACCGTCATGGCCACAAGCGTGCATTCGCCCACCATGCTTGGAGCGATGCGCGAAATCATTCTTTTCCAGGACCGGCAACGCATCCATGTCGGCACGCAAGCCGATCGCTTTCCGGCCATGACCTTTTCGCAGAACACCGACAACCCCCGTTCCGGCCAAGCCACGATAGACTTCCACGCCAACGCCCTCCAACGCTTGCGCGACAATGTCCGAGGTACGTTTTTCCTGGAAAGCCAGTTCGGGATGGGCATGGATATCCCGCCGAATGGCAACGATTTCATCAAGAAATGGAATGGTCAGGAGCTTCATGGCAAACCACAGCGATACGTAATAGTGTTAGTGTAAGCCAGCCCGGCTTGCCCGTGTTCGACACATTCCGCTATGCTCGTGCCTATGCGCGTCGTGATCATCAGCGGGCTTTCCGGCTCCGGCAAATCCATTGCCCTCAATATTCTTGAGGATGCATCGTATTATTGTGTCGACAACTTGCCATCGCAAATGTTGCAACAGTTGGTGGACCATCTCGGCCAGCGCGGCTACGACAAGGTAGCCGTAGCCATCGACATGCGTGGCGGCGACAGTATCGCCATGCTACCGCAACAATTAGCTGAATTACGCGCCCGGGATGTCGAACTGGAATTCCTGTTTCTCGACGCCAAGACAGACACGCTGCTCAAACGCTATTTCGAGACGCGTCGCCGGCATCCGCTGGCGGACGAACAGCGCACACTGACTGAGTCAATCGCCGAGGAACGGCGGCGCCTGGAACGTCTTGCCGAACTTGGCCATCACATCGATACCAGCGATCTGAAACCCAACGCCCTGCGCGACTGGATACGCCAGTTCATCGTTCCGGATTCCCGTCGCGGACTGACCTTGCTGTTCGAATCCTTCGGCTTCAAGCACGGTGTCCCGCTCGACGCAGAATTGGTCTTCGACGTACGCTGCCTGCCCAATCCTTACTACGAGATCTCACTTCGCGCGCTGAACGGTCGCAATGTGCCGGTGATCGATTATCTGGAAGCGGAACCCGAAGTTCTGCGCATGCGCGACGACATCGCTCGTTTCATCACCACCTGGCTGCCCTGCTATCAGCGCGACAACCGCAGCTACCTGACGGTGGGGATCGGCTGTACGGGAGGACAACATCGCTCGGTGTACTTCGCCGAATGGCTTGGCCACCATTTCCGCGATAAAGCCCGGGTCATCGTCCGCCACCGCGAATTGTCGCCGGAACCGAACGGCCAATCCTGATGCCATGGATTTCCCTGCTGCGCCCCGGAGACTGGCTGGTAGCCGGTCTCGGAACGTTGCTGTGTGCTGCATCCTTCCCCCTCGCGTGGCAGGGGGGCAACGCCGAAAAAGCGGTCGTGAAGCGCGGTGGCGAGGTTTTCGCTGAACTCGACCTATCCAGAAACCGCCGCATCGAGGTGCCCGGCCCGCTTGGCATGACCATCATCGCCGTGGACCGGCGACGCGTCCGCGTGGTCTCCGACCCGGGGCCGCACCAGTACTGCGTCAGACAAGGCTGGCTCGAGCGCGCCGGAGAAATTGCCATTTGCGCACCGAACGAAATCAGCGTGCAGATCGTCGGCGGCAAGGAAACGTATGACTCGCTCAGTTACTAGACTGGTCACCACGCCGGAGGACCATCGTATCGCCCGACTCGCCGCGGCAGCCATCGGCCTGGCCCTCATCGACGCGGCGATTCCCCTGCCCTTGCCGGGTGTCAAGCCTGGGCTATCGAACATCGTCACGCTGATCGTTCTGGCCCGTTACGGCTGGGGAACGGCGGCCTGGGTCTGCGTGCTGCGCGTCATCGCCGGTGGCATCCTCCTTGGTCAGCTGCTATCACCCGGTTTCTTCATGAGCTTGACCGGTGCCCTGTTCAGCCTGCTTGTGCTGGGTGGCGCAGCTCACCTCCCCCGCCGCTGGTTCGGGCCGGTCAGTTGGAGCATTCTGGCCGCGTTCGCCCATATCGGTGGCCAGCTCCTGCTGGCTAGGTTGTGGTTGATTCCGCACAATGGCCTGTTTTATATGGTCCCGATTTTCGCCGTCGCTGCGCTGGCTTTCGGTATCATCAACGGTCTGATCGCCGCACGCTTGCTGGCCAGCCCAACCTTCATGAACACCGGAGCGCATCATGCCTAAAACCGTCTGCCTCGCTTTCACCGGCGCCTCCGGCATGCCGTACGGCATTCGACTGCTGGAGTGTTTGCTTGCGGCCGATTGTCGCGTGCAGCTCCTCTATTCGCAGGTGGCGCAGATCGTCGCCCGGCAAGAGATGGACTTGGAGCTTCCCGGCCGCGCGGCCGAGGCGCAGACGTTTTTCCGGAACCGCTTCGCCGACCAGCCGGGAACCCTGGCCGTCTACGGCCGTGAAGAGTGGTTCGCGCCGGTGGCCAGCGGGTCCAACCCGCCAGAGGCCATGATCGTCTGTCCATGCACCATGGGTACGCTGGCAGCGATCGCGCAGGGGCTGGCCAGCAATCTGATCGAACGCGCCGCCGACGTCGTCCTCAAGGAGGGGCGCAAACTGATCCTGGTTCCACGTGAAACGCCTTTTTCGGCGATCCACCTGGAAAACATGCTGCGCCTGTCGCGCGCCGGCGCGGTCATCCTGCCGCCGAACCCGGGGTTCTATCATCACCCACAGAATATCGGTGACCTTGTCGATTTCGTCGTCGCACGTCTGCTTGACCAGATCGGCGTTGAGCATGCCTTGATGCCGCGCTGGGGTGATTCCGGCAGCGAAGCCCGGGGAGACATCGTTTGAACTGGTTCGACCACCTGCGAAACGCCCCCGAAGAACCAGTTTCCGAAACCACTCGCATCGATATCCCGCTCTTTCCACTTGGCAGCGTCTTGGTACCGGGAGGCGTTTTGTCGCTCAAGGTGTTCGAACAACGCTATCTCGATATGGCCGCAGATTGCCTGCGGCGCAAGGCCCCGTTCGGAGTGTGCCTGATCGCCAGCGGCAAGGAGGTCGGCGAACCGGCCACGCCGCATGCCGTAGGGACGTTGGCGCACATCAGCGATGCCGAGGTGCCGAAGCTCGGCATCCTCATGTTGAAGGTGCGCGGCAACCGGCGTTTCCGCATTGTTGCCAGTACAGCTCAATCCGATGGACTGCTGCATGCGACGGTCGACCTTCTCGATGACACTGCAGGTTGCGCCGTCCCGAACGCGCAGCGCGGGCTACTTCCGCTGTTGAGAAAGATCGTCAGCGATCTCGGCCCGGACAAGATGCCGGAACCGTATGCATTCGACGATGCGGCCTGGGTCGGATACCGACTGACCGAAATACTTCCGGTTCAGTCGCTGGCCAAACAAAAGCTGCTTGAACTGGACGACCCGGTGTCCCGTCTGGAGATCATCCATGCCTACCTTGCCCAACGCCAGCTGGTGGATTAATAGGCTCTAGAAGGTGTCCCAGGCAAACTTGACAATCAACGCACAGACCACAGCCAGGAAGACCTTGCGGACGAAACCGCTACCATGGCGCAGAGCCAGATGCGTACCAATGAACGAACCACCGATATTCGCCGCCGCCATGATAACCGCGGCCAGCGGCAGGAAAAATCCGTTCGGCACGAAATAGGCGATCGCCGCCAGGTTGGTGGCGACATTGACCACTTTCGAGGCCGCCGATGCATGCAAGAAGTCGAAACCAAAGAACCTGATGAACAGGAAGATCAGAAAGCTCCCTGTCCCCGGCCCGAAGAATCCGTCGTAAAAGCCAAGCGCTCCACCCACGATCAGAGCGTAGGCAAATTCCCTTACGCCGGCGTGCTGCGGCCGGTGGATGGAACCAAAGTCCTTGCGCCAGAAGGTGTAGGCCGCTGCGCCGACCAACATGACCAGAATCATCGGCCGCAACATTTCCCGGGGCAGCCAGGCCACGGCCATAGCCCCGACGTAGGAACAGGCGAATGCCGCTAGTGCTGCCGGCAATATCGTGCCCCAAGGCATGGTAACGCGGCGGGCGTAGCGCCAGGCAGCGTTGGCGGTGCCCAACACGCTGGCAATCTTGTTGGTTCCGAACAGCGTCGCCGGGATTTCCTTGGGCAGAATGGAGAACAGAGCAGGAATCTGGATCAAACCTCCTCCACCGACAACTGAATCGATGAATCCGGCGAACAACGACGCAAATGCCAGCGCCACCAACAAGGAAAGGTCCATACTCAAGGCTATATCTCACAAAGAAAACCGCCCCGATTAGGGCGCTTCGACGAACTGACAACAGACGTTTCTCATTTTCCGATGCAGAAACGCCCGAAAATTTCGCCCAGAAGGTCGTCAGCCGAGAACTCGCCGGTAATCGCGCCGAGCGACGTTTGAGCAATACGCAGTTCTTCGGCAAAAAGTTCGAGTTGAGGCAGACAAGAACGGGCTCTCGCGAGACGATCGTTCGTTTCGGCCAAAGCGCGCAGGTGCCGTTCGCGTGCAATAAACACGTTTTCGGCGGGGTGCCAACCAGCGATGCGCAACAACTCCTGCTTCAGCAGTTCAATTCCCACACCTTGCTTGGCCGACAGCGAGATAGCGGTACCCGATCCTTCATGGTGGCGTTCCGGCAGACGTCCGGCTAGGTCGATCTTGTTGTGCACGGTAATGCGTGCCAATCCATGAGGAAACTGCGCGAGAATGGCTTCGTCTTCGGCTCTGACACCGTTCCGTGCATCGACGAGAAGGACCACGACATCCGCCTTTTCGATCTCGCGCCAGGT
>CAZCJW010000076.1:0-12885 GCA_964499185.1 uncultured Propionivibrio sp.
CATTTGCAGATCAAGCCGGCGCAGGACAAGCTGCAACAGGCCTTGTCGGATTATCTGGGCCGGCCGGTTCAGTTATCCATCGACTTGGAGGAAATTGTTGGCGATACTCCGGCGGCTGTATCGCAGCGACTTCGCCGCGAGCGTCAGGATCACGCGGTGGCGTCCGTTGAGCAGGATGAGTTTGTGCGCGAGGTTATCGATATTTTTGACGCCACGCTGATTGAATCTTCCATCAAACCCGTTTAACAACCATTACTTACTGAGGCAAAGCACCATGATGAAAGGCGGAATCGCCGGCCTGATGAAGCAGGCACAAATGATGCAGGAAAACATGAAGAAGGCGCAGGAACAATTGGCGCAGGTCGAAGTGGAGGGGCAATCCGGCGCAGGCATGGTCAAGGTGACGATGACCTGCGGGCATGCTGTCCGGCGCGTGGCAATCGACGCCTCGGTCATGGACGACAAGGAAATGCTTGAGGATCTGGTGACCGCGGCCATCAACGACGCGATGCGTCGCGTCGAAGAAGTGACCAAGGAGCGTATGGCCGGATTCACCGCCGGGATGAACTTGCCGGCCGGGATGAAGCTGCCCTTCTGATGTCCGCTCCATCGAGTCTCGAGAATCTCATCGAGGCATTGCGTTGCCTCCCCGGGGTTGGCCCGAAATCTGCGCAGCGCATGGCTTATCACCTATTGCAGCGGGATCGGCCAGGCGCGCAACGCCTCGCCGAGGCATTGCAGCAGGCCTTGAACGTTTTGCGTCATTGTCAACGCTGCAATACGTTTACCGAGGCAGACATCTGCGAGCGGTGTCAGTCGGGCAAGCGCGACCCAAGTCTGCTGTGCGTTGTCGAGACACCGGTTGACATGAACATGATGGAACAAACACAGGCCTATTCCGGTCTGTACTACGTTCTGATGGGTCGTGTTTCACCGCTTGACGGTGTTGGCCCGCGTGAACTGCAACTCGACAGGCTTTTGGCGAGGGCGTCCGATGGGGTGGTGCGAGAGGTGGTTCTGGCGACCAATTTCACCAACGAGGGCGAGGTTACCGCGCATTACCTCAGTGAAATGTTGAAGAGCCGCGGGCTACGGGTGTCGCGAATCGCACGCGGTGTTCCGGTCGGCGGTGAGCTCGAATATGTCGATTCCGGAACCTTGGCGCAGGCCCTGCGTGAGCGGAAATCGCTTGCAGATTAAGTATTTGGCATTCTCTGGCGCTTTTTTCCAGGACGATTCTTGCGTATAATCCGCGCCTGTTTCTGAATAATCAAACTAACCATCGGGGATCGGCACGATGACCAAAGAAAGCAAAGTGGATTGCGGCAGACGTCGGTTGATCATCGCGACTGCCGCTGTCGGCGGAGCAGGGGCGGCAGTCGCGGTCGTGCCCTTTGTCTCGAGCATGCTTCCTTCCGAACGCGCCAAGGCGGCCGGAGCCCCCGTTGAAGTTGATGTTTCCAATCTCGCGCCGGGGCAGATGATTACCGTTGAGTGGCGCGGAAAGCCGGTCTGGATCTTCAATCGCAACCAGGAAATGCTGGATACGCTGGCTAAGCTCGAAGAAGCGGTCGCCGATCCAAAATCCGACAGCAAGCAACAACCCGAGTATTGCAAGAATCCGACCCGCTCGATCAAGCCCAACCTGCTTGTCGCTGTTGGCATCTGCACTCACCTTGGCTGCTCTCCAACCTCCAAGTTCAAAAAAGGGGTGGAAGAAGGGATGCCGGCCGACTGGCTGGGCGGCTTCATCTGCCCATGCCATGGCTCAACCTTCGATTTTGCCGGGCGCGTGTTCCGCAACAAGCCAGCTCCGAGCAACCTGGAGGTGCCGCCGCATACGTATCTTTCCGCGACGCGCATCCTGATTGGCGAAGACAGGAAAGGGGTCTAAGCGATGGCTTCGAATTCCGGTTACGAAAAGTACAAATCCGACGGTTCGCTCAAAGGCAACCTGCTTGAATGGTTTGACGCGCGTTTTCCTGCAACGTCGTTGTGGCGTGGCCATCTTGCGGAGTACTACGCGCCGAAGAATTTCAACTTCTGGTATTTCTTCGGCTCGCTGGCGATGGTCGTCCTGGCCATCCAGATCATTACCGGGATCTTCCTGGTGATGTTCTACAAGCCGGATGCATCGTTGAACGCGAACGGTGTGCCGGTGGCTTTTGCCAGCGTCGAGTACATCATGCGCGACGTGAATTGGGGCTGGCTGATCCGCTATATGCACTCGACCGGTGCTTCTGCCTTTTTCGTGGTCATCTACCTGCACATGTTCCGTGGCATGCTGTACGGTTCGTACCGCAAGCCACGCGAACTGATCTGGGTCTTCGGCATGCTGATCTACCTGGTGCTGATGGCCGAGGCCTTCATGGGCTATCTGTTGCCGTGGGGTCAGATGTCTTTCTGGGGCGCACAGGTCATCGTCAACCTGTTTTCCGCCATTCCGTTGATCGGAGAACCGCTTTCGATCTGGATTCGTGGCGATTACGTGATCGGCGACGCGACGCTCAACCGGTTCTTCTCATTCCACGTCATCGCCGTCCCATTGGCTCTGCTTGGGTTGGTGGCGGCGCACATCATGGCGTTGCACGAAGTCGGATCGAACAATCCGGACGGTATCGAAATCAAGAAAAACGTCGATGCCAAGGGGATTCCGCTCGATGGCATTCCGTTCCATCCGTACTACACGGTCAAGGATATCGTCGGTGTGGTGGTGTTTCTGATTCTGTTCTTCGCGGTAGTATTCTTTGCGCCGGAAGGCGGCGGCTATTTCCTCGAATACAACAACTTCTTCCCCGCCGATCCGCTGAAGACGCCGCCACACATCGCACCGGTGTGGTATTTCACGCCTTCCTATTCGATCTTGCGCTCGATGGTTTGGCCACTCTTCGGACTGGACGCCAAGTTCTGGGGAGTCGTCGCCATGGGCGCGTCGGTGGTGGTTATTGCCTTTCTGCCTTGGCTGGATCGCAGCCCGGTCAAGTCGATACGCTATCGGGGGCCGATCTACAAGAGCTTCCTGACCGCGTTTGTTATCGCGTTTCTGACACTTGGCTATCTCGGCACCCAGCCTCCTTCGCCCGTCAGCGAGGTCGTATCTCAAGTCTGTACGCTGATTTATTTCTCGTTCTTCCTGCTGATGCCGTGGTATTCGAAGATCGACAAGTGCAAGCCTGAGCCGGAAAGGGTGACGTTCAAATGAAGGCGGATACCATGAAGAGAATCCTGCTGGCGCTCCTGTTTATCCCGCTCACGGTCCTGGCTGCCGGAACTGCGGTACATCTGGACAAGGCGCCTGACGTTCAGGGTGACCGGGCGGCGTTGCAGAACGGCGCGCGGATTTTTGTGAATTATTGCCTTAACTGTCACGGCCTGAGTTTTGTCCGCTACAACCGCCTGACCGAGTTGGGTCTGACCGAGCAGCAGATCAAGGACAACCTGATGTTTACCGCGGAGAAGGTCGGCGAACCGATGCGCGTCGCCGCTCGCGCGTCGGATCAGAAGCAATGGTTCGGCGTGACGCCTCCGGATCTGTCCCTGGTGGCCCGGGCCCGTGCCTCGGCGGACGGTAGCGGTGCGGATTGGCTCTATACCTATTTGCGCTCCTTCTACCATGACGAAAAGCGTCCGACGGGGTGGAACAACACCGTGTTCGCCAACGTGGGGATGCCACACGTGCTGTGGGAACTGCAGGGTGTGCAGGATCTGAATCATGAAACGCAAAAACTTGGTCTTGCACAATCAGGGCAGATGCCGCCGGCTGAGTTCGATAAGCAGATTGCCGATCTGGTGGGTTTTCTGGTGTGGGCCGGGGAACCTGTAGCGGGGTTCCGCAAGCAGTTGGGGTTTGGGGTTCTGGCGTTTCTATTAATCCTCTTAGGCGTTTCGTATGCGCTGAAAAAGGAATACTGGAGCGACATCAAGAAGCATTGAGTAACCGCCTGTTTTAGGGCTTGGCATCGTCGGCATGGTAAATGCCTTCACGGTGCCGGTTTGTTTTTTTGGGGTATTGATCATGATGAATCTTTATTCGGGTACGACCTGCCCGTTCAGCCAACGTTGCCGCATCGTCCTCTACGAAAAGGGGATGGATTTCCAGGTGATCGATGTCGACCTCTTTGCCAAGCAGGAAGATATCGCCATGGTCAATCCCTATGGTCGGGTGCCGGTCCTTGTCGAACGCGATCTGATTCTCTACGAGCCGAACATCATCAACGAATACATCGACGAGCGCTTTCCCCACCCGCAACTGATGCCCGCCGACCCGATCATGCGCGCCAGGGCGCGTCAGCTTCTGGTCACGATGGAGCGCGAGGTCTTCGCGCACATCGAAGCCCTGGAGAAAAACCTGAAGACCGCTGACAAGGCGCGCCAGACGATCCGTGACCGCTTGACCGAAATGGCGCCGGTATTCGTCAAGCAGAAACACATGCTTGGTGAGGATTTCTCCATGCTCGACGTAGCCATCGCCCCTCTGCTTTGGCGTCTTGACCACTACGGGATCGAACTGCCTAAATCGGCGGCACCGTTGATGAAGTACGCCGAGCGGATCTTCAGCCGGCAGGGGTATATCGATGCCCTGACCCCTTCGGAAAAGGCCATGCGTCGCTGAGGCCTGAGGCGCGCGCGATTTTCCGGTGAGTTGTTACCATTTGCAAAATCCCGGCTGACCGGCCGGGTTTCCCGACCTGCGCTGATACAGGGGATGGAATGACCGAGAACCTGCCTTCAACCAAACCCTATCTGATCCGGGCCATCCATGAATGGTGTACCGATAACGGATTTACGCCTTATGTTGCTGTAAAGGTCGACGAATGGGCGCGCGTGCCCCGTGAATTTGTGCGGGACGGACAGATCGTGCTCAATGTCGGCTATGAAGCGACCGGTGGTTTGCAGATAGCCAACGATGGGGTGAGTTTTCAGGCGCGTTTTGGTGGAGTGGCGCGGGACATATACTTCCCGATCGAAAACGTGTCGGCGATTTATGCGCGAGAAAATGGTGCCGGAATGGCGTTTGAACCGGAGAGCAAGGGGGCGGCTACGGGCGGCATGACGGACGCTGCGGTGTCGAGGACCGACGACGAACCCGATCCCTCGCGGACACCGCCGGCCGGTCGTCCAAAGCTTCAGCGAATCAAGTAGTATCGCTCCTTCTTGAAGCGCCTTTTTGCAAAAGGCGCACCAACATAATGCAACGGGCCGAGTCCTTGCGGTCCTATTCCACGTTTTTGACGAACGTTGCTGTCTGGCATAACTGTTGCTCTGAACCAATCGAAGCTTTTCGTGCAATGCCCCGCGATCGTCAGACGGACGATCTGGGAGGCGATTGTCTGACCATCATTTGGGAACGGCATGAATTACGCGCATTACATTCGGGAACTGGGTCGGGGAAGCGAGGGCGCTCGCGACCTTTCGCTTGCAGAAGCACACCAGCTTTATGCGGCGATGCTTGATGGCGGAGTGCCGGAACTTGAACTGGGCGCAATAGCGATTGCGTTACGGTTGAAGGGCGAGAGCGTTGACGAAATGGTCGGTTTTCTGACCGCTCTGAACGAGCGTCACTATTCGATGCAACGCCCCCAGGGACGCTTGCGTCCGGCGGTCATTCCTTCTTATAACGGAGCGCGCCGAGGGATCAACCTGACTCCGTTGCTCGCGCTGCTGCTCAAACGCTACGGGATTCCGGTGCTGGTTCACGGCCTGATCGAGGGGTATGGCCGTGTCACATCGGCGCAGGTTTTCCGAGAGTTCGGTCTGATGCCCTGCAGCAGCATTTCTCAAGGACAGCAGATGCTCGATGAGAGCGGCTTTGCATTTGTTCCGCTTTCTGCGATTTCGCCAGGACTCAACAACCTGCTTCAGTTGCGCAGCCGGCTCGGGCTGCGGAACAGCGCACACAGTCTGGTCAAGATGCTTGACCCTTTCAAGGGGGAGGGGCTGTTGCTGGCGGCGGCGACGCACCCCGATTATCTGGAGATGATGCGTGAGGTCCTCGGAGCGTTGGGGGTGCATGGGTTGCTGCTCAGAGGGACCGAAGGTGAGCCCTACGCAAACCCCAAGCGGCGTCCGCGCATCGAATATCTCCACGACGGGGCTTGCGAGATGCTGTTCGAGGCGGCGCATGACAGCCTGAAAGCGCTCCCGAACCTGCCCGAATCGTGTGATGCCAAAACCACGGCGGATTGGATCCGCAGAGTTATGGCCGGAGAAATCGCTCTTCCATCGCCCATTGCGAATCAGCTCGCCTGCTGCCTGTTCGCGTCGGGATATGCTGAAGATATCAACCAGGCCAAAGCCATTGTCGCCGTGGAAGGGTCAGGACAGTCCGTCCGCTGAAGTACTCTTGAGTGTCCGCTTGGCGTGTGCCTGTACTTCGCCTCCGGGCTGATCGGGTCCGCGGGGCGGGCTTTTGCGGTGCAACTCGCACCGGGCCGTTATAATTCCACAGATACGATTACTCAGAATTTTTTCACGATATGGATTTGCTGTCTTTGTTGTTGAGTCCGGAGGCTTGGGTTGCTTTTTTTACGTTGACCGCGCTTGAACTGGTGCTGGGCATCGACAACATTATTTTCATCTCCATTCTGGTCGATCGTCTTCCGCGGGACGTTCGCGAGAAAGCGCGTAAGATCGGACTTTTCTTCGCCATGTTCATGCGTATCGGACTTTTGCTGCTGCTGTCGTGGATGGTTGGTGCGACCGATCCTCTCTTTAGCGTTCTGGGCAGGCCGATTGCTCCCCGCGACATCATCCTGTTGGGAGGTGGGCTTTTCCTGCTCTGGAAGAGTACGCAGGAGATCCATCAATTGCTGGAAGGCGAAGAAGAACATAGAGAAAGCAAAGTGAAAGCGAGCTTTGTGGCTATCATTCTGCAGATCATGGTCATCGATCTGGTGTTTTCCCTCGATTCCATCATTACTGCTGTGGGCATGGCCCGCGATGTTGCGGTCATGATCGCTGCCGTGGTGGCGTCAGTGGGGTTGATGATGCTCTTCGCACGAGGCATTGGGGACTTCGTTTCTGCGCATCCGTCAATCAAGATGCTGGCACTTTCGTTTCTTCTGATCGTTGGCATGGCGCTGGCTGCGGAAGGTCTGGGACACCATGTGCCGAAGGGCTACATCTATTTCGCCATGGCGTTTTCCCTGGCCGTGGAAATGCTCAACCTTCATATGCGCAAGAACCAGGCCAAGCCGGTTAGCCTGCATGAATCAATGGAGCATGAGTTGCTGGACTAACCTGCGTCGCTCGGGGAACCTTGGAATCATCGAATGGATATCGTTCTACTTATATTGTTGATATTGCTCAACGGCGTTTTGGCGATGTCCGAGATCGCGGTCGTTTCCTCCAGGAAATCCCGATTGCAGAAACTCTCGGACGACGGCTCTCCAGGAGCCAGAACGGCGCTTGATCTCAGCAACGAGCCTTCCGGTTTCCTGTCCACGATACAGGTTGGTATTACGACGGTTGGCATTCTGAGCGGCGCCATCGGGGAAAGTGCGCTGGCCGATCCCTTGAGCGAATGGTTGTCCGCCGTTCCCTTCCTGGAACCCTATGCCCGCGGGTTGGCGCTGTCGTTTGTTGTGGTTGTCCTGACCTATTTCTCGGTAGTCGTGGGAGAACTGGTGCCAAAACGATTGGGCCTGCTGGCGCCGGAAACCGTTGCGGCGATCATCGCATCGCCGATGACCCTGCTTTCGCGCGTCGCACGCCCGTTGGTCTGGCTGCTCTCTTCGTCCTCTACCCTGATCCTGAAAGTGATTGGTGCTCGCGCGAGTTCAGAGGCTCCGGTAACCAACGACGAGATCAATGTTTTGATGGAGCAGGGGGCCGAAGCAGGGATTTTTCACGAGAGCGAACAGGCGATCGTTTCCAACGTATTGCGCCTTGACGAGCAGCGTATCGGAGCGATCATGACGCACCGCAACGATATCTATGTGCTCGATCTTGATGCTCCGGAGGAAGAAATCCTTACGTGCCTCTCCGATAGCCCCTACACAAGAATTGTTGTCTGTCGTGACGGCCTTGACCACATCGTTGGCATTCTGCGTACCGCGGATCTGCTCAAGCTGGCCCTGGCCGGCGAAAAACTCGACGTTGAGCGGTACTTGCGTCCTCCGCTTTTTGTCCCGGAAGGCGTAACGACGACCCACCTGCTGGAGAGTTTCCGCAAGGCGCGTCAGCAATGTGCGCTGATTGTGGATGAATATGGGGAACTGCAAGGGTTGGTAACGTTGACGGATGTGCTTGCCTCGATCGTCGGCGACGTTCCCTCATCGGATTCCACGGAGGAGCAGGACATCATTCCACGTGAAGACGGCTCGTGGCTGATTGATGGAAGCATTCCCATCGAACGCCTGAAGTCTGCTGTCGATATCGAGGATGATTTGCCGGGCGAAGACGAGAACGCCTACAACACCCTGGGTGGCCTCATCATGTATGTACTCGGACGCATTCCGGTCGTTCCTGATTCGTTCGAGACGGCGGGGTTCCGCTTCGAGGTCGTCGATATGGACAAAAACCGGGTCGACAAAGTCCTGTTGAGCCGGGTGGTCAACGCGCAAGAGACCTCTGGCAGCAAGGACGAGAACACCAACTACCGCTGACCCCGGCGCGCTTCTTCATTCTCTCTATCTGATTGAATTAATTGTCGATTCATGCTCGGCTTGAACATTTGAGTTCTTGCCGCTGATACCTCACGGGTTTCGTTCGTGCGCCGTTGAACGCTTCTGGCAAGGACTGCTTCCGTCGTTGAAGCCGATCCAGGCCATGCCAATTTCCCGGTTTCCGCATCGCGTAGGGCAAACCGTGGATACCGCGCGTTTATCGTATCGTAGTGTCCGATAATCGCGCGAAAGCAACTTTTACCTGATCGACGCGTGCAATTGCACCGCCTAGTATTCAGACAACAAAAAAAGTCTCGCGCATCTCACGCGGAATCAGGAGCAGGGAATGAAATCACTCACGGGTTGCCACGTGCAAACTTCAACCGGAAAAATCCGATTGTGTTCGCGTATTGCTCGGGAAGTCGACTCTCTGCGCGTTGCGGCCTGAATCGGGAATAGCTGGATGAAACGAATTCAGGTGGGCAGGAAAATCATAGGACGTGGCGACCGGCCCTTGCTTTGTACGCCGCTTGTCGGCAGGACCCGGGCAGCGGTCCTCGAGGAAATGGCTGGTGTTGTGCCGAAACAGCCCGACCTGATCGAATGGCGCGTGGATTTTTTCGAAAGCAAGGGCGATGTTACTGCGGTTATCGATCTCGCCAGAGAAATCAAGGCGGCCGCTGGCAGAATTCCGATCATTTTTGCTTGCCGGATGCTTGATGAGGGGGGCGGGGCTAGTCCACTCAATGATTCGGACATCCTGAAGCTCTTTGTCGCGGCGTGCGCAAGCCGTTGTGTCGACGCCATCGATTACGAGATGAGCAACCCCGCGTTCAACGTGACGATGCTTCGACAGGCATCACGTGAAGCCGGCGTCACCATGATCATGTCGTACCACAACCACCAGTTCACCCCTGACGGTGCCGAGATTGCTGAGAAATTCGTCGATGCCGAGCGACTGGGGGCGGATGTGGCCAAAGTGATCGTCATGCCCAATGGCTCCGAGGATGTTCTGGCCTTGCTGGACGCGACACTGAAGGCCAGCAGGAAATGCCGCATCCCTCTGGTCAGCATGTCCATGGGGGGTGTGGGGTCGCTTTCCAGAGTCTTTGGTTGGATGTATGGCTCGGCCGTAACGTTTGCGGCGGGCATGAATAGTTCGGCGCCCGGGCAGATGTCGATTGAGGAATTGCGTCCGGTGCTGGCAACCGTTCATCACGCAGTGCAGGGTGGCTGAAGCGTGTTCAAGCGTCGAAGGGTGGAGTGTCTTAAGTCGCAAACACAATATTTGCAAAAGGAAGAAGTCGAGGGTGCCTCGAATCGATGATCGAGGCAAACGCCGTCAGTGTTCAATAATAGAAGGAGTATTTGATGAAAGATCTGGTATCTAACCAACTGATACGTTATCTCGAAGAACGGGGCGTTGAGCACATCTTCGGTCTGTGTGGGCATACCAACATTGCCGTGCTGGCAGCGCTCGAGAAGAGCAAGAAGATCCGTTTCATTAACTCGCGTCACGAGCAGATCGCGGCGCACATGGCTGACGGTTATGCACGCGCCACTAAGAAGGCTTCGGTTGTCCTGTCGCATCTGAGCCCTGGACTGACCAATGCCTGTACCGGCGTGGCAAACGCCTCCCTCGATTCCATCCCCATGGTAGTCATTGCCGGTGATGTCCCGACGCATTACTTCGGCAAGCATCCGCACCAGGAAGTCAACCTGCACGCCGACGCCTCGCAGTGCGAAATCTACCGTCCGTTCTGCAAGCGCGTCTGGCGTGTCGACTCCGTACACCTGATCCCGGAAATTCTGGAAAAGGCCTTCATCCTGGCCGAAAGCGGCCGGCCCGGTCCGGTCCTCGTCGACGTTCCGATGGACATCTTCTCCAAGGAAATCGATGTCGAACTGTTCGACCGCGTGCTGAAGAACACGCGCACGCTGGCCAGACCGTCGATGGATGACGAGACCGCCGAGAAGATCGTCAAGCAACTGCTGGAAGCCAAAGCGCCGCTGCTATACGTCGGCGGCGGCATCATGCTCGCCGATGCCACCACTGAACTGCGCCAGTTTGCGGAGCATCTGCAACTGCCGGTCGCCCACACGCTGATGGGCAAGGGCGCGCTGCCGGACGACCACCCGCTGATCCTCGGCATGACCGGCTTCTGGGGAACCAAGTTCATCAACGACAAGTGCAAGGGCGCCGACTGGATTCTCGGCCTGGGTACCCGCTTCTCCGAAGCCGACTGCAGTTCCTGGGAAGAGGAGTACACCTTCAACTTCGGGCCGACCCAACTCATCCATATCGACATTGATCCCGCGGAAATCGGCCGCAACTACCCGGCCGCCATCGGCGCCGTGGCCGACCTGAAGCAGGCACTGACCGTCCTGATCCGCGTGGCTAAGCGCCTGTGCCCGCAAGGCGTCAAGCGTGACGCGATGGTTGCCGAAATGGCAGCCAACCGCCAGGCCTTCGTCGAAGGCAACAAGGAATGGATGGAAAGCGACATGTTCCCGATGGCCCCACAGCGCATCCTGGCCGATCTGCGCAAGGCACTGCCGCGCGACTCCTACATCTGTACCGACGTGGGCTGGAACAAGAACGGGCTGGCCCAGCAATATCCGGTATACGAACCGGGCTCCATCTTCACTCCGGGCGGCTTTGCCACCATGGGTTTCGGTTCGCCGGCGGCCATGGGTGCCAAGATCGCGCTGAAGGACAAGGTTGTCGTCGCGTTGACCGGTGACGGCGGTTGGGGTCAGAACCCGGCGGTGCTGGCGACGGCCAAGGAAAGCAACATTCCGGTGATCTGGGTGATCATGAACAACCATGCTTTCGGCACCATCGCCGGCCTGGAGAAGGCGCACTACGACACTACGTTCGGTACCGTCTTCGAAGTCGACGGTGAGACCTACTCGCCGGATTATGCCGCGATCGCCCGTGCCTATGGCATCGACGGCATCACCGTCAACGCGGCGGACGAACTGTTGCCGGCACTGCAGAAGGCCGTCGCCATGAACAAGCCCGTGGTGATCGATGTGTACATGAAGAACATCCCGACGCCGACGGCCGGGCACTGGAACATCATGGACATCTACTCGCCGGGCAAGAAGGTTCACCACGTTTCGACCGACGACTGAGATTTCATCGACAACGGTTTCTTTGTTGGGGGGACGGTCCCGGCTTTATGGCAACTCGTGGCGTGACTGCACGGGGAAAGCCGGGACCGCAACAAAGCACCTCCTGACGAAGCTGAAGATTTCAGGCAAGTCGATGGAATACGGAACGACAAATTCTGGAGATAAATAAATGGCATTGGAATTTTCTCTCGCTCATCTCACGGTGCTTGGTTGTGCACCGCCCGAGATGGTCTATGTTGCGGCACGAGCAGGATACGACTACGTCAGCATTCGTCCCATCTACATGGGCTTGCCGGGTGAGCCCAACTATGCGTTGGCCGACAATCCCGAGATGCTGCGGGCGACCAAGCGCGCGTTGGCCGACACCGGGATGAAGGTGCACGACATCGAACTGGCGCGTGTCTATGACGACATGCACCCCACCAAGTACTTGCCGGCCATGGAAGTGGCGGCCGAGTTGGGGGCCAAGGCAGTACTGTCCAGCATCTGGACGCCGAAACGGGAATACGCCATCGAGAAGTTCGGACAGATCTGTGATCTCGCCCGCCAGTTCGGCATGACCGTCGACCTCGAGTATGTCCCGATCGCCAGCGTCAACAACCTCGCCGGGGCGATCGATGTGCTGCGCACGGCCAACCGGCCGAATGCCGGCCTGATGATTGACGTGCATCACATGCACCGCGCACTGGACAAGCCAGAGTCGCTGGAAGGGCTGCCGAAGGAATGGTTCCATTTTGCTCACCTGTGCGACGCACAGGGCGAGATTCCGTCGGACCGCGCCGAAATGACGCGCATCTTGCGCGAAGAGCGGCTGTATGTCGGTGAGGGCGGAGTGCCCGTGGCCGACATTCTCAACAAGCTGCCCAAGATGGTCTATTCGATCGAATTGCCGCATCTGGCTCGTGCGAAGGAATTCGGCTACGCCGAACACGCCTTCCGGTGTATCGAATCGGCCAGGACTTACATGGCGCAGAAACTGGTGCACAAATAGCCAGTCCGGTTCGTGCCACTTGTTTCTTCAAGAGGAAAAAGGGTCAGGGTCTGATATGAACAAAGTACTTGATGTGTTGTTTCACCTGCTGAAGCTGTTTGCGGCAGGGTGTTTGGCGGCAATGATTGCGATGGTGTTTGGCAACGTGGT
>CAZCJW010000077.1:0-12718 GCA_964499185.1 uncultured Propionivibrio sp.
TGAAGAAGTTTCCGCGCATCTTGCCGGCCAGCGAACGCTCGATCTCGCTGCGCCGCACTTCGCGCAACTCGTGCGTCACCACCACGTCCCGGATCGGAAACAGCGGCAAACGCGCCACCCAGACTGCCACCGCCACGAGCAAAGCCGCTCCGCCTGCCACGTAGAGCAGGTCGGCAACGTCCTTCATCAACTGCGGTCGGTTCCACATCGATCATCCCAGGGTCGCCAGTGACAGCACGCGCAAAACCAGTTGTTCGTAGGACAGGCCGGCCGCTCGCGCCGCCATCGGCACCAGCGAGTGGTCGGTCATCCCCGGAGAAGTATTCACTTCCAGGAAGAAGGCGTTGCCTTGTTCGTCCATCAAAAAATCCACCCGACCCCAGCCACGACAGCCGAGCACGCGAAACGCTTCCAGCGCCTGCGCACGCAACTCCAGTTCGCGCGCCTCCGCCAGTCCGCAAGGACAGAGATAACGCGTATCGTCCCGCAGGTACTTGGCTTCGTAATCGTAAAAATCGGTCGCCGGAACGATGCGGATGATCGGCAGGGCGTCGTCGCCAACAATCGCCACGGTGTATTCCCCACCCAGCACGCCACGCTCGGCGATGACCAGGGCATCGTGCCGGGCCGCCTCCAGGTAGGCGTGGCTCAGTTCGCCGGACTGCCGCACCTTGGTCACGCCGATCGACGAGCCTTCGCACGCCGGCTTGACAAAGAGCGGCAAGCCCAATTGCCTCTCGACGGCGACGAAGTCACTGCCCGCTTCGAGCATGACGAACTCGGGCACCGGCAAGCCGACCGAGCGCCACAGCAGCTTGGTCCGCCACTTGTCCATGCCGACAGCTGAGGCCATGACACCGCTACCGGTGTAAGGAATACCCATCAACTCCAGCGCGCCCTGGATCGTTCCATCTTCGCCATAACGCCCGTGCAGCATGATGAAGGCGCGGTCGAACGCGGCCAGTTCATCCAGTTTGCGTTCGGCCGGATCGAAGGCATGCGCATCGACCCCTTGCCGTTGCAGGGAATCCAGCACGCGCGAACCGCTCTTCAGCGACACCTCGCGCTCGGCCGACTTGCCGCCGAACAGGACGGCCACCTTTCCGAAATCAGTCATAAGCGTCTTCACCCTTGCACCAGTTTGCCGGGCACGCCGCCGATCGAGCCGGCGCCCATGGTGATCACCACGTCGCCATCTCGGGCGACCTCGAGAATTGTTTGCGGCACGTCAGCGATGTTCTCGACGAACACCGGATCGACCCGTCCGGCGACGCGCAAGGTGCGCGCCAGCGCGCGTCCGTCGGCCGCCACGATGGGAGATTCGCCCGCGGCATAGACTTCGGCCAGGACCAGCGCATCGACCGAGCCGAGGACGCTGACGAAATCCTCGAAGCAGTCGCGCGTCCGGGTGTAGCGATGCGGCTGGAAGGCGAGCATCAGGCGCCGCCCCGGGAAGGCGCCGCGCGCCGCGGCGATCGTAGCGCGCATTTCAGCCGGGTGGTGGCCGTAGTCGTCGACCAGGGTAAAAGCTCCGCCAGCCGGCAGAGCCACCTCGCCATAACGCTGGAAGCGGCGACCGACACCCTTGAACTCGGCCAGCGCCTTGACGATCGCCGCGTCGGAAACCCCAATCTCGGTGGCCACGGCTATTGCCGCCAGCGCGTTGAGCACGTTGTGCATGCCGGGCAGGTTCAGCGTAACCGGGAATCGGGTAACGCTGCCGTTGGTGCGAACGCAATCGAACTTCATGCGGCCGTCCTCGGCGACGACGTTCTCGGCGCGCACGTTGGCCGATTCATTCACCCCGTACGTCACGATCTGCTTGGACACCTGCGGCATGATCTCGCGCACGTTCGGGTCATCGGCACACAACACGGCGACGCCGTAGAACGGCAGGCGCTGCAGGAAATCGACAAAGGTCTGCTTGAGCCGGCCGAAATCATGGCCGTAGGTTTCCATGTGATCGGCATCGATGTTGGTAACGATGGAGAGCATCGGCGACAGGAACAGGAAGGACGCATCCGACTCGTCGGCCTCGGCCACCAGAAAATCGCCGGAACCCAGCCGCGCGTTGGCGCCGGCGGCATTGAGACGGCCGCCGATGACGAATGTCGGGTCCATGCCGCCTTCGGCCAGGATCGAGGCCACCAGGCTGGTCGTCGTAGTCTTGCCGTGCGTGCCGGCAACGGCAATGCCGCGCTTCAGGCGCATCAGCTCAGCCAGCATCTGGGCGCGCGGCACCAGGGGGATCTTGCGCGCGCGCGCGGCCACGACTTCCGGATTGTCGTCCTTGACGGCCGTGGACACCACCACCGCGTCGGCGTTGCCGATATTGTCTTCCGCATGGCCGGTCGCGATGCGCACGCCCAGGCCGGCCAGACGGCGGGTGGTCGCGTTGTCCGCAAGGTCCGAACCGCTGATGCCGAAGCCCAGATTGACCAAGACCTCGGCAATGCCGCTCATCCCGGCGCCACCGACGCCGACGAAGTGTATGTTCTTTATCTTGTGTTTCATTTCCTGCACACCTCCTCGCACACACGCGCCACTTCCTCTGCGGCATTCGGCCTGGCCAGCGAGCGGGCGCGCTCGGCCATCTGCAGCAACTGTCCACGCGTGTAATTCCGGACCAGACTGACCGACTCCGGAGTCATTTCATTTTGCGGCAGCAGGAAGGCTCCCCCCGCTGACGATAAGAACCTGGCGTTGGCCGTCTGGTGGTCGTCCACCGCATGCGGGAACGGCACCAGGATGCTGGCGACGCCTGTCGCCGCCAGTTCGGCCACGGTCAGTGCGCCGGAGCGGCACAGCACCAGATCGGCCCATTCGTAGGCGCCAGCCATGTCCTCGATGAACGCCACGCAGTTGGCATGCACCCCGGCCGCCGCGTAGTTGGCCTCCAGCGTCGCCAGATGCTTCTCGCCGGCCTGATGCACGACTGTCGGCCGCTCGGCTTCCGGGATCAGCGCCAGGCCCTTTGGCACCATCTCGTTGATTGCCGCTGCACCCAGGCTGCCGCCCAGCACCAGCAGCCGCAGCGTCGACCCTTGCCCTTCGTCACGCCCGGCGAAACGTGCCGCCGGTTCGGCGAGTTGCGCAATCTCCGGACGTACCGGATTGCCCACCCACTCGCTCTTCGACAAGGCCTCAGGAAAACCGCAGACAACCCGGTCGGCCACCTTGGACAGCACCCGGTTGGCCAGCCCGGCGATCGAGTTCTGTTCATGGATCACCAGCGGGCGGTTCGATAGAACGGCCATCATGCCGCCCGGAAAGCTGACATACCCGCCCATCCCCAGCACGACGTCCGGCTTTATTCGGCGAATTTCGCGCAGCGCCTGCCAGAAACCGGAAAGCAACGCCACCGGCAGCAACAGCTTGCGCAACAGGCCCTTGCCACGCAGCGCGCCGAAACGCACCCAGGCCATTTCGTAGCCGCGCGATGGGACGGTGCGCGCCTCGAAGCTGTCCGGATTGCCCATCCACACGATTTTCCAGCCGCGGCTGGCGAGGATATCGGCAACGGCCAGGCCCGGGAAAACATGTCCTCCCGTACCGCCGGCCATGACCAGGAGCGTCTTGCTCATCACGTGGCCCCGCGCATCAATTGGCGATTTTGGCTGCGGCCGCGCCATGCGCTTAACTTGCTGCGCAAGTTAGCCTTCGCCGAAACAGGCAGCGCAAAAACTCGTCTCATAGTTTTGCACCTCGCATGAGCTGCCTGTTTTCCCAATCCACCCGCAGCAACACCGCCAGCGCCACGCAGTTGGCCAGAATGCCCGAACCGCCGAAGCTCATCAGCGGCAAGGTCAGCCCCTTGGTCGGCAGGAGGCCCATGTTCACCCCCATGTTGATGAAACCCTGCACTCCGATCCAGATTCCGACCCCCTGCGCGACCAACGCCGAATAAAGACGGTCAAGCGCCACCGCCTGGCGCCCGATGACGAAGGCCCGCTGCACCAGCAAGCCAAACAGGACGACGACAAAAACGACGCCAACAAATCCAAGTTCCTCGGCGATGACCGCCAGCAAGAAATCGGTATGCGCTTCGGGCAGGTAGAACAGCTTTTCGACGCTTGCTCCCAGCCCGACCCCGAACAGCTCCCCGCGCCCGAAAGCGATCAGCGCATGCGATAACTGGTAGCCACGTCCGAAGGCATCCGACCACGGATCCATGAAGCCGAAAATGCGGTCGCGGCGATACGGCGAAACGACGATCAGGATGGCAAAAGCGGCCACCAGAACGACGATCAGGATGGCAAACAGCCGAGCGCGCATGCCGCCCAGAAAGAGGATGCCGATAGCGATCGAGATGATCACCACGAAGGCGCCGAAATCAGGCTCCTTGAGCAACAAGACGCCGACCGCGACCATCGCCCCCGCCATCGGCAGGAACGCTTTCTTCAGGTCGTGCATGTGCGGCATCTTGCGTACCGTGTAGTCGGCGGCGTAGAGCACGGCGAACAGCTTCATCAGTTCGGAAGGCTGCAGGTTGGCGATACCCATGGGCAGCCAACGGCGAGCGCCGTTGACATCACGGCCAATGCCGGGGATCAGTACCAGCGCCAGCAGGACAAAACCGGCAACGAACAACCATGGGGATAGCTTTTGCCATGTTGCCAGCGGCACCTGGAAGGCTAGCCCCGCTGCGATCAGGCCGATCGCTAGAAAAACGCCGTGGCGAACCAGAAAATAGGCCGGATGGTTACCGGTATACTTGCCCGCCTCGGCGATGGCGATCGAGGCCGAGTACACCATGACCATACCCAGCAACAGCAGGATCAGGCCGCTCCACAGCAAGGTAAGATCAACCTCGGAAGGCATCCGGCGCGACGTATCGAAACTCGGCAACATCAGCCCGCCTCACTCTGCAGCGTGTGCACCAGGCCGACGAAGACCTCGGCACGATGACCGTAGTTGCGGAACATGTCGAAGCTGGCGCAGGCCGGGGACAGGAGAACAGCGTCACCGGATTGCGCCACGGCCGCGCACCAGCGCACGGCGTCCTCGAGATCGCTGCAGTAGCGAACGGGGATGTTGCACCCCTCTATAGCGCGGCCGATCAGTTGCGCGTCACGCCCGATCAGCGCCACGGCCCGGCCGTGTTCAGCCAGCGCCGGCTTGAGCGGCGTGAAATCCTGTTCCTTGCCTTCGCCGCCGAGAATCAGCGCGACCTTGCGCCCCATGCCCTGAACGGCGGCCAGCGTGGCACCTACGTTGGTGCCCTTGGAGTCGTCGTAGTAGGAAACGCCCTTGATCTCGGCAACGAACTCGACGCGGTGGGCCAATCCCTTGAACGCGCGCAGTGCGGGTACCAGCGTAGCCGGTTTCACTCCAACCGCTTGACACAGAGCCATCGCGGCCATGGCATTGGCCGCATTGTGCAAGCCGGCCAGCTTGAGTTCGGATAACGCGATCAGTTTCTCGTTTCCGCGCATGATCGCGCCATCGGCGAAACCATAATCCTCCGCGGTCGGAGCGGGATCCAATCCGAAGCTCACGGTCCGGCGGCCACTCCGCCGCCACGCATCGCTGCGCGGATCATCGCGGTTGAGCAGCATCGCGCCGTCGCCCTGGAAAACGCGCTCCTTGGCCGCAGCGTAGTCGTCCATGCCGGCGTAACGGTCGAGGTGATCTTCGCTGATATTAAGCACGGTCGCAGCGTCAGCGTTCAAAGAACGCGTCGTTTCCAGCTGGAAACTGGAAAGTTCGACGACCCAAACATCAGGACAGGAGGAAGAATCAAGCGCCACCATCAGGGCATCGAGCGCCGACGGTGAGATGTTGCCGCACGCCACCGCTGGCACCCCGACGGCGTTGAGCAGATACGCGGTCAGCGCCGTGGTCGTTGTCTTGCCGTTGCTTCCGGTGATGGCGAGCACCCGGGCCTGCGGCGTGAATTGGCGAACACCCCAGGCAAACAGCTCGACCTCGGACACCACCGGTACACCACGCGCCAACGCGGCCTGCACCTGTAATGTCTGCAACGGCACGCCGGGCGAGATAGCGATCAGATCAATATCGGCGAACGTCGCCTCGGCAAAATCGCCGGCAACGAGTTCGGCCCCCGGAACGGCCGCGCGCAATGCGTCGACGTTGGGCGGCGCCTGACGGCTGTCAGCGACGCGCACGACGGCCCCTTGGCGAGCCAGCCATTTGGCCATGGCCAGGCCGCTCTCGCCGAGCCCGATCACCAGTGCGCGTTTGCCCTTGAGTTCCATCGTTGCGCTCAGCGAATCTTCAGCGTGGACAGGCCGACCAGCACCAGCATGATGGTGATGATCCAGAAGCGGACGACGACCTGCGTTTCTTTCCAGCCGCCAAGCTCATAGTGGTGATGCAGCGGCGCCATGCGGAAAATGCGCTTGCCGCCGGAATGCCGGAAATAGAGCACCTGCGCTGCCACCGACAGGGTCTCGGCCACGAATACCCCGCCCATGATCGCCAGCACGATTTCCTGGCGCACGATCACCGCCACGGTGCCGAGCGCCGCGCCAAGGGCCAGGGCACCGACGTCGCCCATGAACACTTCCGCCGGATACGCGTTGAACCACAGGAAACCGAGCCCGGCCCCGGCCATCGCCCCGAGGAACACAGCGAGCTCTCCCGCTCCGGGGATGTACGGCAGCAGCAGGTATCTCGAGAACACCGAGCTGCCGGCGACGTAGGCAAAGATGGCTAGCGCCGCGGCGATCATCACCGTCGGCATGATGGCCAGCCCATCCAGGCCGTCGGTCAGGTTAACAGCGTTGCTGGTACCGACAATCACCAGGTAGGTCAGGACGATAAAGCCGACAATGCCGAGAGGATACGCGACCGTCTTGAAAAACGGCACGATCAGTTGCATCTGCGCCGGAACCGTTGACGAAAAAGCCAGATAGACGGCCACCGCCAGTCCAAGCACCGATTGCCAGAAATACTTCCAGCGGCTGGCCAGTCCTTTCGGATCGCGGTAGACAACTTTTTTCCAGTCGTCGTACCAGCCGATACCTCCGTACCCTAGCGTGACGATCAGCACCACCCATACATAGCGGTTGGTCAGGTCGCCCCACAGCAGCGTTGTGACGCCGATGGAAATCAAAATCAGCACACCGCCCATGGTCGGCGTGCCGGATTTCACCAGATGCGTCTGCGGCCCGTCCTGCCGAACCGCCTGGCCGATCTTCTTGGCCGCCAGCCAGCGAATCACGCTGGGACCGGCGATGAACGAAATGATCAGTGCCGTCATCGCCGCCAGGACGGTGCGCAGCGTGATGTAGTTGATCACGCCGAATCCGCGGACGTCCTGCGACAACCATTGCGCAAGCATCAGCAGCATGATTTCATCTCCCCCGGTTGCGGCGCAGCGATGGCATCGACCACCCGTTCCATGCGCATGAAGCGCGAACCCTTGACCAGCACGATCGTCTCCGGGGTCAATTCGCCGGCCAGCGAGGCAATCAGGTCTTCGATCTTGCGGAAATGCTCTCCTCCTGCACCGAAATTCCTCGCTGCCAGTGCGCTCGATTCGCCGACGGCGAGCAGCCGGTCGATGCCCTGGCTCTTGGCATAGCCGCCGATCTCATCGTGGAACTGGCCGGTCATTTCGCCAATCTCGCCCATATCACCGAGTACCAGAATCTTCCGTCCGATGGTGGCCGCCAGCACATCGATGCCGGCACGCACCGAATCCGGATTGGCGTTGTAGGTGTCGTCGAGCAGCATGGCGCCATTCAGGCCCGCCAGCCGTTGCAGGCGCCCCTTGATGCCGCGGAAGGCGGCCAGCCCGGCACGCACTGTTTCCAGGGAAACACCGGCGGCCAGAGCTGCCGCCGCGGCACCCAGCGCATTGCGGGCGTTGTGCGCGCCTGGCAGGGCCAGATCGATTTCGATCTGCTGCCCCTCGAAAAAGATGGACACCTGATTCTCCAAACCGCGCGTCTTGCAGTGTCCGGATACCTCGGCGGGCCCGTCGAGCGCGAAGCAAAGGTGTCGGCAGTGCGCGCTCTGCGAGCGCCAGAGCGCGGCCCAGGGATCTCCGGCATTGAAGACAGCCACGCCGTCCTGGTCCAAGCCCGCGAAGATGCTGCCTTTCTCGGCGGCGATCGTCTCCAGGCTTCCCATGCCTTCCAGATGCGCGCGCTGCGCGTTGGTCACCAAAGCCACTGTCGGGCGCCCGATGTTGGCCAGGTAAGCGATTTCACCCGGATGGTTCATGCCCATTTCGACAACCGCCGCGCGGTGCCCGACATCGAGCTTGAGCAGTGTGAGCGGCAGGCCGATGTCGTTGTTCAGGTTGCCCTGGGTCGACAGGACGGCTCCGTCGCCGAACGCCGCCTTCATGATGCTGGCGATCATCTCCTTGTTGGTGGTCTTGCCGTTGCTGCCGGTCACACCGATCACCGGCAGCGTGAACCGCGCCCGCCAGCGCGCCGCCAGTTCGCCAAGCGCCAGACGGGTGTCAGCCACCACGACCAGCGGCAAACCTGACTCGCCCAGTGTTTTGGCGCCCGCGGCATCCACGACGGCAGCCGCCGCACCGCGCTCCTGGGCGACTCCGATGAATTCGTGCCCGTCGAATTTTTCGCCACGCAGGGCGATGAACAACTCTCCGGCCGCCACCGTCCGACTGTCCGTAGACGCGCCGACGAACGTCACGTTTTCGCCCACCAAACTTCCGGACATGGCTTGGGCCGCACTCAGAACGTCCATGTTCACACTCATTGCTTTTCCTCCACTCGCGCGGCCAATGCGGACCTTGCCTCGTCGATATCCGAGAAAGGTCGCCGCACGCCGGCGACTTCCTGATAGGGTTCATGCCCCTTGCCGGCCAGCAGTACCACGTCGCTGGCGTCGGCATGCACAATCGTCCGGCGAATGGCCTCGGCACGGTCCTCGACAATCTCGGCGCCAGGAGCCGCCACACTGATTTCCCGAAGAATCTCGGCAGGGTTCTCGCTGCGCGGGTTGTCGCTGGTCAGCACCACGCGATCGGCCAGGCGACTCGCCACTTCGCCCATCAACGGCCGCTTGCCGCGGTCGCGATCGCCGCCGCAGCCAAAGACGGCAATCAGCCGGCCTCCGCGCGCCGTCGCCACGCCGCGCAGGGCAGTGATTGCGTTTTCGAGAGCATCCGGCGTGTGTGCGTAGTCGACAACCACCAGCGGCTCGCTCTCCCCTCCGAGGGCATCCAGCCGTCCCGGCGGCGCCGGCAGATCGGCGAAGCGCGCTGCCACTTCAGCGGGTGTCATCCCGGCATCAATCAACACGGCGGCTGTTGCCAACAGGTTGGAAACATTGAAGCGTCCCACGAGCCGCGTTTCGACCCTGGCCCGACCGGTCGGCGTAACCAGTTGGAAACACAAACCTTGAGCCGCCTCTTCGATGGACACCGCGCGCACGATTCCCTGCTGATCGGCAAAGCCGTCGCCTTGCGTGTAACCAAGCACCCGGCTTGCGCTCGTCCGCCGCATCAGTTCAAGACCGAAGGTGTCATCGAGATTGATTACCGCCAGCCTCAGACGCGGCCAGTTGAACAGCTTCCCCTTGGCAGCGGCATAGTCTTCCATCGACCCGTGGTAATCGAGATGGTCGCGTGTGAGGTTGGTAAACACGGCGACATCGATACGTACTCCGTCGAGACGACGTTCCTCAATACCGATCGAACTGGCCTCCAACGCACAGGCCTGCGCCCCGTCCGCTGAAAAACCCGCCAGATAGCCGGCGAGCGTTGCCGCTTCAGGGGTAGTAAAACCGGTTTCGGTCATGCGCTCGGCGTAACCGGCGCCGAGAGTGCCGATTACGGCGCAGTGGCGCGGATGCAGGCGGGACAGCCATTGGCTGATGCTGGTCTTGCCGTTGGTCCCGGTAATCGCGATCAGCGACAGACGTTCACTCGGGTGCCCAAGGAGTGCATGCGCCAGAGGACCGCACAGCGCACGCAGATCAGACGCGCCAAGATTCGGAACAGACCACTCGCCATTCCAGGCAAATCCGTCTCCGCTCTGCCAGAGCACAGCACAGGCCCCTCGGCTGATGGCATCCGGAATGTAGCTGCGCCCATCGGCAAAGTCGCCCGGAAAGGCGACGAACAGATCACCCACACGAACCCGTCGGCTGTCATCGGCCACGCCGCGGGGCTGCACGCCAAGCGCGGCGATTCGGCGCAGGACTTCCGCAGGATCGACAAAGCGTATCGGCGCGTTCACAGCTTTTCCTTGGCCAACGGCGCATTCTGCGCAACCTGGACCACCGGCATGTCAGGCGCAATACCAAGTGTGCGCAGAGCCCCGCTCATCACGCGCGCAAACACCGGGCCGGCCACATCCCCGCCGTAGTGGACGCCGCTGCTGGGCTCGTCGATCATCACCGCGACAATCAGGCGTGGATCGGAGACCGGCGCAAGCCCGACAAACGAGGCCACATACTTCCTGACATACTGCCCGCCCTCGATCTTGTAGGCCGTGCCCGTCTTGCCGCCGACGCGGTACCCCGGAATCTGCGCCTTGGGCGCGGTGCCTCCCGGCTGGACGGCCATTTCCAGCATGGCCCGCACTTCCCGCGCCGTTTGCGGGGTAAACACCGAGGTCGAACTGACCGGCACCGCATCAGCCTTGGTGAGTGTGAGCGGAATCAGGTCGCCTTCGCGGGCGAAGACCGTATAGGCACGTGCCAATTGCATCAGCGACATGGACAGCCCGTGCCCGTAGGACATGGTTGCCTGTTCGATCGGCCGCCAGGTTTTCCACGGTCGCAGACGCCCGGCGACTTCGCCGGGAAAACTCAGGCCCGGCGTTTGCCCCAGCCCGATGGCGTCGAACATGTTCCACATTTCCTGCGGCGTCAGCATGGCCGCGATCTTTACCGTCCCAACATTCGACGATTTCTGAACAATCTGGGCTACGGTCAACGGCCCATGCCGATGAGTGTCAGAGATGGTCGCCGAGCCGATGGTCAGTCGGCCCGGGGCGCAATCGATTACCGTATCGAAACGTACTTTGCTCTTCTCCAGCGCCAGTGCCGCCGTAAACGGCTTCATCACCGACCCCGGCTCGTAGGTATCGGTAAAGGCACGGTTGCGCAATTGTGCGCCCGTCAGCCGTTCACGATTATTCGGGTTGTAGGTCGGCCAATTGGCCAACGCCAGAATTTCGCCGGTCTTGGTATCAAGGACCACGACACCGCCCGCCTTGGCCTTGAAATCGCTAACTGCCTGCTTCAAATGGCTGTACGCGAGGTACTGGATCTTTGAATCGAGCGACAGGTGAATATCCCTGCCGTCCTGCGGCGGCTTGATCGACCCCACATCTTCGACGATTTGACCGCGCCTGTCCTTGATCACGCTACGGCTACCGGGATGCCCGAGAAGCTGGCTCTGGAAGGCCAGTTCGACGCCTTCCAGCCCCTTGTCGTCGACCCCCGTAAACCCGACGATATGCGCAGTCATATCCCCGGCCGGGTAGAAGCGGCGGTATTCCTTGTCCTGACCGATTCCGGGCAACTTCAGCGCCGCCACCTTGTTACCCACCTCCGGCGGCAACTGCCGTTTCAGGAAGACGAAAGTTTTGTCGCTGGCCAGCTTGCGCTGTAACTCCTTGGTATCTATTTCCAGCAAGCCAGCCAATTGCTTCACCTGCTCGGCCGTCAGCTTGGCATCGCCGGGAATGGCCCACACCGATTTCATGGGTGTGGATACGGCGAGAACATCGCCGTTCCGGTCGGCAATACGCCCGCGCGAGGCGGAAATCTCCAGATCGCGGCGATAACGCGATTCGCCCTTCTCCTGAAGAAAATCGTTGTTCAAGACCTGCAGATAAAACGAACGGCCGATCAATACGGCAAAACACATCAGGATCAACAGGGCCATCAGGCGCGACCGCCACGCAGGCAGGCGTAGTTTGAGCACCGGGCTTTCGGCGAACTTGTGCCCTCGCGCGCCGCTGAAGTTCATCATCGCCCCGCTCCAGAGGGAACAGTAACGATCTTTGCCGTTTCCGGCGTGCGCATCTTCAGTTTGTCACGAGCGATTTTTTCGATACGCGGCGATGTCGCCCAGGTCGACAGCTCAAGCTGCAGCTGGCCGAACTCTATCTCCAACTGCCGCGCCCGCTCCTGCTCCACCTCCATGGCTTGAAAGAGTCTGCGCGCCTTGTGCTGCGAAGTGACCACGCTCAACGAACAAACGAGGATCGCCAGCAGAAGCAGGATATTGAGGCGTACCATCTCAGGCGGCCCTCCGCTCCGGATCGCCAATCAGTCTTTCGGCCACGCGCATCACGGCACTACGCGCCCGCGGATTGACGGCCACCTCCGCATGACTGGCCTTGACCGGCTTCCCCACCAGGCGCAGGCGGGGCTGCGGCAGATCGACGGAGCGCAGCGGCAGGTTCTTGGGCAAATTGTCGCTGCTCGCCTGCTCGCGCATGAAACGCTTGACGATGCGATCTTCGAGCGAGTGAAAGCTGATCACCACCAACCGTCCTTCGCTGTTGAGCACTTCCACGGCCTGTGGCAAGGCTAGCGCGAGCTGATCGAGCTCTTGATTGACGTAAATCCGTAGAGCCTGAAAGGTACGCGTCGCCGGATCCTGGCCGGGCTCGCGGGTCCGCACGGCTTCGCGTACGAGCGCGGCGAGCTCGCCTGTGGTTGCAATACACCGCTCGCTCCGAGCAGCCACAATCTTCTTTGCAATCTGGAAAGCAAACCGTTCTTCGCCATAATTTCTGATGACCTCCGTGATTTC
>CAZCJW010000078.1:0-12654 GCA_964499185.1 uncultured Propionivibrio sp.
CCGACCAGAACACGCTGATTTCACCGTCACGGGGTTCGCTGCGCACGGCGTAGGCGGCCTCGAACTGCCAGGTACTCCCGTCGCCGACATCCTCGCCGGTTTGCGTCGAAAAATCCTCGCGCATGTAACCAACGCTGATGCGGGTGTTGCGTTCGGGCCGATAATTGAAACTGACAGCGGCACGGTCCTTCATGCCGCCCACGCGCAGGGCGATTGATTCATTGGCGGGCTGCTGCGTTCCCCAGAGCAGATTGACCGAGAGGCGGTCGTCGATCCTGAAATCGTGCTCGAGGAGGATGGGCGTGTAGCCGGACAGGCTGTGGCGGTCTTCAGCGGTCAGGCGTGTCTCGCCCTCGGCGTACCGCCAGGCGAGGCGCGCGCTGCGATAGGTCTCGTCAGGAGCGACGCCGACAGCCGTCGTGTCCAGATCGCTACGGGCCATGCTGCCAACGGCCAGATCGAGCGTGAGGCGCGGCGACACGGCGAGATGCCAGCGCGCCGACTTGTCGAGCTCGACGAGGGTGTCGAGGTCACGGCGAAAGAGTTCGCCCCCGGCATGGTCGGAATGGGCCAGCAGGGCCTCGGTGACTTGCTGATGAAGCGGGTCGTCTGCCGATTGCCGGTCTTGCAGGGCGAAGGCCTCGCTTTGCTTCAGGCGCAGGTCGCCGATCTCGCTGGCAAGGGATAGACGACCCTGTGGCGCGAGATTCTCTCCATGCCGTTCGAGCAGTTGCCCGGCGGCCTCGCGATCCCTCTCGGCCAGAGCGATGGCGATTTCTGCCCACTGCGGCCGGCTCGCCGTGCGGGCATACCGCTGCCAAAGCCAGCCGCGCGCAGCGGTATATTCCGCGCGCTCCTGGAACCAGGCCAGGGCGATGTCGCGTGCCGCCGGCGACAATTCCTGCACCGCCTGACCGGACTCACGGTCGAGGCGCAGGAGGTCGCGCAGCGCGCCGAGACCGGCATCTCCCGGGCGCTGGGCGATGAGCAGCCGGGTGAGCGCAGCGCGGCGCAGGCGGATCAGGTCTCCTTCGGTCAAGGAGCCCTGATCCGCGCTGCGCCGCCGCGTGTCCGCCAGCAGGTGTTCCCGCAACCGCCATGCGCGGTCGCTGTCCTGGTTCTGCTCCAGGGTGTCGGCGTAGTTCATCAGCCACAGGAAATCACCGCGGTGCTCGGCGAGGCGCGGCGTGTAATAGCGGCGCAGGGCGATATCGGGCAGCGAGAGCGCGAGGTAGGCGGCGCCCAGGGCGTCATGCAGGGCCGGGTCGGCGTTCCAGCTTGATTCGCGGGTGGTGAGGAGATGGCGCAGTGCCACCCTGTCGTTGCCGTCGATCAACAGCCAGAGCAGGGCGCTGCGGATGTCGGGGTTTTCCGGCGCAAGGCGCAGGGCCGTTTCGATATCCTGAAGGGCGCGTTCCGGGTGGCCGGCATGCAGGTGGTACTGTGCCGAGAGTTGCAGAAAATCGGGGTTCCGGCGCATGGCCTGGCGTTGTTCTTCACTAAGTTCGCCGAGCAGCATTCCCATCTCCGGCCAGCGCTCGCGGGCGGCGTAGTGGCCGAGCGCGTAAACGAGTTGTGCCGGGTCACCGAACCTCCGCCAGGCAGTAGCGGCCACCTGCGCAGCCTCCAGCGGGAAGTCGTTCTGCAGCAATTGACGCAGCGCTTCGTAATCGCGCTCCTCGTCACTGGAATGACCGATCAGGCGACGATACGCGTCGATGGCCGTGGCGTCCCTCCGGGTGGCCTGAGCGATTTCGGCCGTAAGCCGCCAGAAGGCGATGTCGGTCGGTGCGGCTTCCCCACGCGCGCGCTCAAGCAGGACCAGAGCTTCATCGGTACGGCCACGCAACAGCAACAGGGTGGCGACGCGCACGGCCCGCGCCGGCGTCAACCCGGCCTCGTCGATGAAGCGCTGCCAGTAGCGCAGGGCGAGGTCGTCGTCTCCTACGCGCTGGGCCAGCTCAGCCATTTGTTCAAGCAGCCAGGCCTGACGGGTGCGCGCGTAGGTCTGTTCGAGAAAGCGCATCGCCCCCTGCGGGTCGCCGAGGCGCTCGTAGACGGCCAGCAATTCGCGCAGCAAACGGGCATCGTCCGGCTGGCGTGCCAGTTGGTAACGCAGGGCGGCGCGCAAGGCGTTGTCGTCGAACAGGCCCGGCGCCAGGCGCAGGACGGCCTGCCAGGCCTCGGCGCTGCCGGTGGTGCGGGCGAGATACTCCCAGTGCTCGAGCGCGATCTGCGGACGTCCCATCCATTCCGATACCTGCGCCAGCCGTTCCCGCCAGATCCGGTTGTCGGGTGCCTGCCGTACGGCCGAGGCCGCGACTTTCCAAGCGTCCTCGAGATTGCGGTTGTCCAGGAAAGCCTCGTAGCCGAGCGTGTAGATGCGGTCATCGAAACGTAGCTGCGGACCGGATGGCGGAACGTTCCTGATTTCATCGCCGTTCAGGGCGACGCGCCGGGGTGCAGCATCGAAACCGCTCGCCGCGCGTTGTTCCCGGCGCAGTTGCTCGATCAGCGAGAGGCGCAACAAGCGGCGTGCGTACTTGTCGGCGAGGTCCGGCCGGCGGGCCGCACGCGCGAAGCGCACCAGCAGTTCGAGGATCTCTCCGTCGTCGGCCAGTGCGTCGTTTCGCGCCAGTTGCCGTTCGGCCATTTCCAGGGCTTCCGGAATACGGTTGCCGGATTGCATCGTGCGCATGGCCAACAGGAAGTTCCGGCGTTGCTCGACGAAGTGGACAGAGCGTTCGCCAGCGACCAGGTAGAACTCGGCCGCCGCGCGGTATTCCCCCCCGGCCAGCGCCCCTTGTGCGGCTTCGACATACCAGTGGGCCCCCTGGCCCTCGCCCCGGTCGGCCAGGCGCGCCATGATGTTCAGTCCGAGCCGCGTGTCGCCAAGCGCCAGCGCCTTGCGGGCGATTTCGGCAAGAAAGCTGTCACTCCACTCCTGCCTGGCGATCTCGGCCAACTGGATGCGCAACGACCGAAGGACTTCCGGGCGTTGTGGCGAATCCGCAGGCAGGCGGCGGTAGCGGGTCTCTTCGCTCTGCCACAGCAGCCAGATTGCTTCTTGCCGGGTATACGAATCGTTGACGGCGAGGGCCGGCGCCAGCGTTTCACGCACGCGGTCATACAATCCGGCCTGCAGTTGATTGCGGGCCAATACCAGGCGCAGTTGCGGGTTGTTCGCATCGGTGCGCAACAGGTTGATCAGGTAGGCTTCGGTAAGCGCGTTCGTCGGCGCTTCGATAACCCGTCTGACCAGCGTCTGGTGCGGGTAGATGGCCGCAAGCAAAGCGAGCAGCATCGCCCCGAGCAGGGCAATCGACCAGGGCGACGCCAGGCGCGGCCGCTCAACGGTCGCGACAGCGAGTTTCGATCGTTGCAGCAGCATCGTTAAGCCGGAATTCCAGCAAATCGCCGTTAACGCGGCGGGGTTTTATGGGTTTGCCGTCCGCGCTGACAGTGCAACGCGGGCTGGCGGCCAGCGAGAACTCCAGCGGCAGGTGGCCGCTCAGGGTAAAGCGCAAGGAATCGCCGTTTGCCTTCCAGCCGGCGATGCGGGCATTGGCTTCGTGCAGGTACGGTGTGGAGGGAGTTGAAGGAATGGAAGGAATGGCCGAGAAACGTAGCAACGCGTCATCGCCAGCCAGATGCGCGTAGTTCCCTTCGGTGCCGGGACGGTAACCGGCGACGGCCTGTGACGCCGCCGCATCGGGGCGACCGAGCGACTCCGGGGCGCGCACGGTGCGCAAATCGCCGTTGCCGCGGATGCGCCAGGCGCCGTTCTCGCGGGACACTACCATGGCATTGAAATCAAGCGCCTTGCGGATGAATTCCGAGGCAAAGACGACGTGGGGGGATTGCGACAACGCCCACGCATATACCTTGTGCAATGCGTTGAGCGAGGCCGTCTTGCTGGCCGAGTAACTGTGATAGTAGATATTGATGGGTTTGAGCCGGCGGGGCGCGCCGGTCATCTGAAAGGTTTCGATGACGCGTTCGAAACCATAGAACGGACCCGTCCACAGGTTGGTGAATACGTTCTCGTTCATTATCGGCGCATACGTCTGGAAAACTCCCCCGAGACTGACGCCGAGTGCGGAGACGGCGGTCAGGCTGGGATAGCTGCGCGTCATGATGGTGTTGCCGCCGTTCAGGTTCAGGAGGCCCGCCTGGACTGTCAATCGTAGCGCTTTCTCATCGGGTTCTGCATCGCCGCTCCATTGCAGGATGCTGACTGGCTTATCCGGGGGCGCAAGATTCTTCCGGATGTATTCCGTGGAGCCGACGATCTCGCGCTCCAGATTGGCCCGGTAGCCGGAGATGGGCAGATGATAGTCGGCATCGCCAGGGGCCGGTTCCTGTCCGAGCGATACCCGCCGCCAGTCGAACGGATGCGAATACGTATGGCTGGCAATTTCGATGTAAGGCAACGCGAAAATCTGCCGGGCCACATTTTCCATTTCCTTCGACAATTGCGGATGCATGCCGTGCGGCGCGACCTCGCCCTCGATGACCGACATCGTGGTTGGCAGGCGGTAGCGCATGAGAACCTGCTCCAGCAATACCTTTCCGGCAGTAGGAGAGCCTGCCCGTTCCGACAGGGAGGGGAAACCGTCTCCGTCGATATGGATGAACATCAGACGCCGCCCGTTTTCCGTCGTGGTGTCGGGTACCGGAATATCGGGCAGCGCCAGAGCGGCACGCAGGAACGCGAACGGATCGATTACCCAGCGGGTCTGCTCCGTCCCGGGCACCTGCGAGACGATGTAGGGGTTAAGCACGTAGCCTCCCCACGACGTGACGGCGGCTGCGTCGTGGATGCCGCCCCGGGCGTCTTCCAGCCGAAGCAGCGTGCGGCTTGCGCTTGAGCTTCCCGCCCGCAGCCTGATCGGTTGTGCATCTGGCCGTTCGCCTCTCACCGGCGTTTCGAAACCGAACATTGGATCCTGCAAGCGGATCGTCGGATGTCCCGCTGCTGCAACGGCCGGACCTCGCTCCAGCCCGAGAGTCGCCATATGGCTTGCCAGCGCCGTCGGGAACTGACCGAAGATCGCTGCCTTGACGCCGGCGGCCATTTGCTTGCGGATCCACTCGCCCAATACGCGATGGTTTTCGACCGGACCATTGATCCACAGCACAATACCGGCGACTTCGCCGGCCAGATTGCGTTCAGGAAGCGGCTGGGTGACCTCCAGATACTCGGTTGCATAACCCATGTGTTGCAGTGGCATGCTCGCGAACCGCGCGATCTGGGTCTGGTGAACAGTTGCCGCCTCCTGCCCGTTGTACAGCATCAGTATCTTGCGCGGCACGACCTCGCGCTGTCCGACGCCGAGTGTTCCCAGCGCGCTGTCGGACACCCACGGGACGATGCCCAGCGCCTTGATGCGTTCGGCCGTGGCGCGTGTCCGGGCGCGATCCTGCGGCGCCACGTAATCGATGGCTAGCACTGGCAGCCCGAAGGTGTCGCGTACCTTGAGCAGCTCTCCAAGCAGCCAGGCACGGTCTGCTTCCTTGACTTCGATGTAGCGACCGGCGGTAGCGTCCCATCCCTGGAAGAGGGATTCGGCGGCAACCATGTGCACCTTGTCGCGGACCTTCGGCACGATCTCGAAGCCACGGTTGAGGATCAGGCGAATGCCGGGGAAGCGCCGATGCAAGGTTTCGATGACGGAAACCAGGCCGGCCTGCTGCGCGGCCTCATCGAATTTCTCGGCCAAGCGGTAGGAATCGAGCGTATCAAGGAAGAAGCCGCGATACCCCTTTTCCCACAGCGGGGCGACGACACGAGACGCGAAGAATTCCGCCCAACCGGGATGACTCAAGTCGATGACCAGCGAGTCCCATGCCTTATTGACGGTGAGATGGGCGGTTTCGGGAATGTCCTTGAAATAGGCGCGTGTCGGATGCGCCTCGCCGACGGCGACGTAGGCGTAGGGTTCGCTGTAGGGTTTGCGCAGAAAACCGGGGTCAGGGTTGTGATCCGGGTCCAGAACCACGATGTCGAAGGCTTTCAACTCGTCGTGAGGCGCATCGCTGCCATAGAACAGGGCAACCGCTGGCGCCGCGCGCACGAGCATCGCGGGAGCAAGCAGAATCAGCAGGGCCAGGCAAAAAAACAACCTGCGTTTCATTGGTCGGCAATCCGATACATGAAAGAGATGCGGTTTCCGGTGTTTAAGGCATGCAGTGGCCGGCCAGGAATCATCCTACCGACTGCGCTGTCAGCAATGATATAGATTTGCGCGGGCGGTGGACCGGAACAAGTTGGCATCCGGATTCACGCAGACCAACCAATGTCGAGGCGCAACGGCTGACCGGCAAGGCAATACCGGGGAGAATTGCGGCGCCCGTGCGACGCGGATTACTCGCCGAGGTAGGCTTCGCGGACTTTCGGATTGGCGAGCAGCTTGTCGGCGTCGTCGGTGAGGGTAATTTCGCCGCTCTCCATGACGTAACCGCGCTGGCTGACTTCCAGCGCCAGTTTCGCGTTCTGCTCGACCAGGAGGACAGTCATGCCGTCCTTGGCCACTGCACAGACGACTTCGAAGATTTTTTGCACCATCAGCGGGGCAAGGCCCATCGACGGTTCGTCGAGCAGCAGCAGCTTCGGCCGGCTCATCAGCGCGCGCCCGATGGCCAGCATTTGCTGCTCGCCTCCGGACAAGGTACCGGCGAGTTGCTGGGCACGTTCCTTGAGGCGCGGAAAGAGCGAGAAGACGTGCTCCATGTCCGCGCCGATACCGTCGGCATCGCGCCGGCAGTAGGCACCCATCTTAAGGTTTTCGATGATGCTCATGCGCGGAAAGACGCCGCGGCCTTCCGGGACCAGGGCAATTCCCTGGGCAATGAGCTGGTGCGGCGGCAACCGGGAGATCTCCTGGCCGCGGTAGCGCACGCTACCGCCCGCGGTGTCGAGCAAGCGCGAAAGCGCCTTCAGCGTGCTGGTCTTGCCCGCCCCGTTGGCGCCGATCAGCGCGACCATCTCGCCCTGCCGCACATGGAAGGTAATGCCGCGCACGGCCTGGATGCCGCCGTAAGCGACGCGGAGTCCGGTGACTTCAAGCAACGCTGCCTCCCAGATAGGCTTCAATGACTTTCGGATTCTTTTGCACGACCGCCGGGACGTCCTCGCAGATCTTTACGCCGTAGTCCAGCACGGCGACGCGGTCGCACAGGCCCATGACCAGCTTGACGTCGTGTTCGATGAGCAACACGGTGATGCCGTCGTTGCGGATGCCTTCGATCAGCACGCGCAACTCGGCCGTTTCGCTGGCGTTCATGCCGGCGGCGGGTTCGTCGAGCGCCAGCAGCTTCGGTTCGGTGGCCAGCGCACGGGCGATCTCCAGACGCCGCTGGTCGCCGTAGGACAGATGCCGGGCCAGATCGTGCGCCCGGTCGGCAACCCCTACGTAGTGCAGAAGCTCTTCGGCGACGCGGTGGATGCCCGCTTCCTCGCGCCGGGTCTTGCGGTCGCGCAGCACGGCGCCGACGACGCCGGCGTGCGTGCGCACATGCCGCCCGACCATGACGTTCTCCAGCGCAGTCATGTTGCCGAACAGTCGGATGTTCTGAAAGGTGCGCGCGATGCCGCTCTGCGCCGCCAGGTGCGGCGCGCTGGCCTGCAGCTTGTGACCTTCGAACAGGAGTTCGCCCCCGTTCGGATGGTACAGGCCGGTGAGTACGTTGAAGAAGGTTGTCTTGCCGGCGCCGTTCGGGCCGATCAGGCCGTAGATCTCGCCTTGGCGAATGGTCAGCGACACGTCGCTGAGCGCCTTGACGCCACCGAATTGCTTACAGATCGCGTTGGCGATCAGGAGAGTCGGCTTCATTCGCCCTCCTTGAGTACATCGGTCGATTCACCCTTGAATTCGCGACGACGGATCGTCGAAGGCCACAGTCCGGCCGGACGGTAGAGCATCACCAGAACCAGCGCCAGACCGAAGAGCAGCATGCGCAGCGCCTCCGGGTCGAGCAGGATCTTGCCGAAAATGGCCTGCTGTACGGGGCCGGCACTGTGCCGGAAGAACTCGGGCAGGACGGTGAGCATGATGCCGCCGAGAATGACGCCGGGAATGTGTCCCATGCCGCCGAGCACGACCATGCACAGCACCATGACCGATTCCATCAGGTTGAACGACTCCGGGCTGACGAAACCCTGGAAGCCGGCGAACAGGCAACCGGCCACGCCGCCGAAACTGGCGCCCATGGTGAAGGCCAGCAGCTTGATGTTGCGCGTGTTGATGCCGCAGGCCTTGGCGGCGATCTCGTCCTCGCGGATGGCGACCCAGGCGCGGCCGATGCGCGAATCCTGGAGGCGGATGGAGACGAAGACGATCAGCAGGGCCAGCGCCAGGAACAGGTAGTAATAGGCATGCAGCGAAGGAATCGTGATGCCCATGACGGTCAGGGGCTTGGCCAGCGTGATGCCGCCCAGGCTAATCGGATCGATGCTGGAGATGCCTTGCGGGCCGTTGGTGATGTTGACAGGTGCGTTCAGGTTGTTCATGAAGATGCGCACGATCTCGCCGAAGCCAAGGGTGACGATGGCCAGGTAGTCGCCGCGCAGGCGCAAGGTTGGGGCGCCGAGCAGCGCGCCGGCGACGCCGGCCAGTACGGCCCCCGCCGGAATGATGATCCAGACGGGTACGTGCAGCCCGAAATGCGGGCTGGCCAGGAGCGCGTAAAGATACGCGCCGACGGCATAGAAGGCGATATAGCCCATGTCCAGCAGGCCGGCGAAACCGACCACGATGTTCAGCCCGAGTGCCAGCATGATGTAAAGCAACGCAAAGTCGAGGATGCGCAGCCAGGAATTGCCGAGCGTGCTGCCGACGAGAAACGGAAAGACCGCCAGCACGAGGCCGATCCCGACCGCGGCGACGATTGCCGCACTCTTGTTCTGACGAAAGGAGTCGAAGGTGAGTGTCATCAGGCACGCTCCGCGACGCGTTCGCCGATCAGCCCGGACGGCCTGAAGATCAGCACGCCGATCAGCACGAAGAAGGCAAAGATGTCCTGGTAGTGGCTGCCGAGGAAGCCGCCGGTCAGGTCGCCGATGTAGCCGGCGCCGAGCGCTTCGATGATGCCGAGCAGGAGGCCGCCGAGCATGGCGCCGGCAAGGTTGCCGATGCCCCCCAGGACGGCGGCGGTGAAGGCCTTGAGTCCGAGCATGAATCCCATGTAGTAGTGTGCGATCGAGTAGTTGGCGCTGACCATCAGGCCGGCGACAGCGGCCAGCGCCGAACCAATGACGAAGGTGGCCGAGATGATCTGGTTGATGTTGACGCCCATCAGCTGCGCGATGGGCGGGTTTTCGGAGGTGGCGCGCATGGCGCGGCCGAGCCGTGTACGCTGGACGAGCAGCGTCAGCCCGGCCATCATCACCGCGGCGACGACGATGATCACGACCTGCAGGCTGGTGATCGTGGCCCCGAAGATCTCGTGATCGGACGTTGGCAGGATCGGCGGGAAGGCGTGGTAGTTGCGTCCCCAGATGAGCATGGCCAGGTTCTGCAGGATGATCGACACGCCGATGGCGGTGATCAGTGGCGCCAGCTTGGGCGCCCGGCGCAGCGGGCGGTAGGCGACGCGCTCGATGGTGAAGCCAACGGCCATGCATACGCCTGCCGCTGCCGCCAGGGCAAGGGGAATGGTCACGAATGCGGGTAGGCCGGGAAGTGCCTTGATCACGAACAAGGCGACCATGGCGCCGATCATGACCACCTCGCCGTGCGCAAAGTTGATCAGGCCCATGATGCCGTAGACCATCGTGTAGCCGAGCGCGACGAGCGCGTAGATGCTGCCGAGGACCAGGCCGTTGATGATTTGCTGGACGAAAATATCCATCGCCTTGGAGTATCCAAAACAGAAAGTGCGGGAATTCGGTGGACGGTTCCATTGTGGAACCGTCCTGGAGTCAGGCGTCGGGCGTTACTTCTTCTCGCCTTCGGCCTTCGGAGCTTCCGCTGCCGGAGCCGCGGGTGCGCCGGCTACGGTCTCGCGGTATTCCCACTTGCCGTCCTTGACCTGGTACAGCGAAATGGCGCCGCCCTTCAGGTCGCCCTTCTCGTCGAACTGGATCTTGGCGGTAACACCCTGATAGTCGGTCTTGCCGATCTCTGGCAGATACTTGGCCGGTTCCGCGGAGTTTGCGCGCTTCATGGAATCGACCATGACCATCACGGCGTCGTAAACGTAGGGCGCGTAAAGCTGGATCTGCCCGTACTTGGCCGAGAAGGCATCGTTGAACGCCTTGCCGCCGGGCATCTGCTCGAGCGGAACGCCGGGCAACGAACAGTACTGGCCTTCGCTGGCCGCGCCGGCGAGCTTGATGTATTCGGGCGTGCAGCCGCCGTCGCCGGTGAGGAACTTGGCCTTGATGCCCAGCGACTTCATCTGCTTGGTCATCGGGCCGCCCTGGGCGTCCATGCCGCCATAAAAGATGACGTCCGCCTTCTTCGACTTGATCTTGGTCAGGATGGCCGCGAAATCGGTGGCCTTGTCGTTGGTGAATTCTCGCGTGGCAATCTTTGCTCCGGCGGCGATGGCGCCTTTTTCGAACTCGTCGGCGAGACCCTGGCCGTAGGCCGTGCGGTCATCGATGATGGCCACGGTCTTGCCGGCCATCTGCTTGGCGGCGTACTCGCCGAGAACCTTGCCCTGCTGGACGTCGTTGGCCATTACGCGGAAAGCGGTGGCAAAGCCCTGTTGCGTGTATTTCGGATTGGTTGCCGAACCGGAGATCTGAGGGATACCGGCGTCGAAGTAGAGTTTCGACGCGGGAATCGTGGTGCCCGAGTTCAGGTGGCCGACGACGCCGTTAACCTTGGCGTCCACCAGCTTCTGGGCGACGATGGTGCCCTGCTTCGGATCGGCCTGGTCGTCTTCGGGAACAAGTTCGAGCTTGACCTTGGCGCCACCGATTTCGATGCCCTTGGTGTTGAGCTCATCGATGGCCATACGCGCGGCGTTTTCGTTGTCCTTGCCGAGGTGGGCCTGCGGCCCGGTCAGCGGTGCGACGTGGCCGATCTTTACCGTAATTTCGGGTTTCGGGGCGGGCGCTGCCGGGGCGGCGGCGGGAGCTGGAGCAGCAGCTGGCGCCGCGGCCTTGGGTTCTTCCTTCTGGCTGCAACCCATCAGAGCAACGGCGGCGGCGATGGCGAGCGTCATGCTGGAAATACGGGGGGTGTACATCTTGGTAATCCTCCAGAGCGGTATCGGGCATTTCAATCGGGGTATCGATTCTGTGGCCTTGAATCGTTGCCGGGTGCCAATGAACACGCTGGGCACAGGCTAGGCCTGATGCTCTCCAAGCACGCTCCGTGCCATGCTCCAAGAGTGGCTTCGGGGAGGCTTTTCTGGATGAACTGCCGTTATCGGGCGGGTGTTGCAGTCTCTAGGGTTGAATGGTACGGCGCCTCTTCCATCCCCGATGGAAGAGGCGCACTTCAATGGGGTCGCCCGGGTCGGGCGGCGCACTAAAGCAGGGCAGCCGCCGCTACTCCTTGACCACTTTTTCGAATTCCTTTTCCATTTCGCTCAGCCGGGCCTCGATCTTCTTTTGGCCTTTGATTGAGAGCGCCAGCGAAACGACGGCCAGCCCCATGAGAGCGACGGCTATCGGACGGCTGAACAGGATGGAGGGGTCACCCGCGGAAATGACCATCGCCCGACGCAGGTTGGCCTCGGCCATCGGCCCGAGGATCAACGCCAGCAAAATGGGGGAAAGCGGGTAATCGTAGCGCATCATCACGTAACCGAGGATGCCGAAGGCCAACGTAGTGTAAACGTCGAAGATGTTGCTGCGCATGGCGAAAGCGCCGACCATCGACAACACGAAAATCGCTGGCGTGAGAATGGCGCGATCCACCAGGATGACCTTGGCAAAGAGCCGAATGCCGGCCATGCCGATGAAGAGCATGGCGAACTGCGCGAGCATCATCGAGGCAAAGATCTGATAGACGATGTCGATGTGCTCCTTGTACAGCATCGGCCCGGGCTGCAGCCCCTGGATGATGAAGGCGCCGAGCAGCACGGCGGTGACCGCATCGCCAGGCACGCCAAGGGAAAGCAACGGAATCATGGCACCGCCGGAACAGGCGTTGTTGGCGCTCTCGCTGGAAGCCAGACCCTCGATTTCGCCGTGACCGAAGCGCTCCGGATGCTTTGACGTGCGCTTGGCCTGACCGTAGGAGATGAACGCGGCGATGTCGCCGCCGGCCCCCGGGATGGAACCGATGAACGAGCCGATCACGCTGGACCGGCAGAGGTGCTTGAAACAGTACTTGATGTCGGCCCAAGAGGGGAGGAAGCGGTCGAGTTTGGCCTTGAGTTGCTGGATTTGTCCGGTCTTCTGGACTTCGTTGAAAACTTCGGAAACGGCGAACAGGCCGATCAGCGTCGGAATGAACGGCGGCCCCTCCATCATTTCCATCATGCCGAAGGTAAAGCGCGGAAAGCCGGAAATCGGATCGAAGCCGATCGACGAGATCAGCAACCCGAAGAAGGCGGCCATCATGCCCTTGATCAGCGACCGCCCTGAGATCGAGACAATGACGGAGAGCCCGAAAATGGCCAGCGCGAAATATTCGACAGGCCCGAACTCCAGCGCAAAGCCGGACACGACCGGTGACGCGAAAGTCATGATCA
>CAZCJW010000079.1:0-12634 GCA_964499185.1 uncultured Propionivibrio sp.
TCAATCGTCCAATTTTTAAAGATCATTCAAAACAACCACTTAGTTGCTTTGTCGCTCTGTGTCAGCAGCGAAGGTGCGCATTATACAGAGGTTTTTGATGCCGTCAACTCTTTTCAGAATTTATTTTTGAATCGCTTTTCGCAACCAAAAAACACCATAAGCCTTTGATTTCGTTGCGTTTTGCCTGTTGCGCTTGCAACGAAAGATGCGAATTATACAGCCCCAAACAAGGGCGTCAACATGTTTTCAACAAAAAATGGAGGCGTTTTTGCAACATATTGGCTAACTTGTTGTTTATAAGAACGTTAGTCTTTATTAACCAGTCAGCCTGGTTTTCGCAGAAATCGGGAATACCAGCGAGAACGCTCCTAGACGCTACTCAGGCGCCCTCCGGAATCATCAATCCAGGCGGGCCAACTTCGATTTGGCCAGCGGTGGATTGTTGGCGAAGTACTTGCGAATCCCGGCAATGATGGCTTCAGCCATTTTGTCCTGATACACCTCGTCGTTAAGACGCTTCTCTTCTTCGGGATTCGAGATGAACGCAGTTTCGATGAGGATAGATGGAATATCAGGCGCTTTGAGCACAGCAAAGCCGGCCTGTTCAACGCTGGCTTTGTGCAGGCGGTTTATGCCGCCAATTTCGTTCAGAACCGCTTTGCCGAGTTTCAGACTGTCGCTGATTGTCGCCGTCTGGGAAAGATCAAGCAGCGTACGCGCCAGCACCGGATCTTTGACGTCGATGTTCACCCCGCCAATCAGATCGGCTGAATTTTCCTTTTGCGCCAGATAACGCGCAGCCGAACTGGAGGCGCCGTTCTCGGAAAGCGCAAAAACCGAAGAGCCATTGGCGTCCGGTCGCGTAAAAGCATCGGCATGGATCGAGACGAACAGGTCAGAGCGAAGGCGGCGAGCCTTCTGAACCCGCATGTGAAGCGGCACGAAGAAATCGGTATTACGGGTAAGAACGGCCCGCATATTCGGTTCTGCGTCGATTTTTGCCTTGAGCCTCTTGGCGATGGCCAGTGTAACGTCTTTCTCGTAGCTTCCGCGGCGACCGATGGCTCCGGGATCCTCACCACCGTGTCCAGGATCGAGCGTAATAGTTACCAGACGATCAACTATCGGGCGCCTTGGTCTCTGAGGTTCGGCCCTGGCGATTTCCGACGTTTCCCGAGGGGTTTCAGGTTCATTGTTGAACTCGTTCTTTTCCAGCAACTGCATCAGCGGATCCGGGGGTTCCAATGGATAGACATCAAGCACGAGCCGATGCCCATAGTTCCCAACAGGAGGCAACTCGAATACTTGCGGCCGGACCTCGTTCTTTAATTCCATCACCAGCCGCACCACTCCCGGCTTGAAACGACCCGCGCGCAAAAGTCTGATATTCGGATCGTCAGTGGCAATCTTGTTCGACAACCCTTCAAGGACTGTGTTGAATTCGATTCCCTCAAGGTCGACGACGAGACGCTCCGGATTCTTTATCGTGAAATAGGTGAATTTCAGCGGCGCACCCAGTTCAATGGTCACCCGCGTGTAATCAGCGGCCGGCCAGACTCGCACGGCAACAACGCCTGACTGACGCGCTATGGCCGCACGCCCGACTGGCGTCACCAGCAAGAAAAGCGAAGCCCCTGCCAGTTTGATCAGGCCGCGTCGCCCTGGATGTGGTTTGCGAGAGTCTTCAGACATGCTTTCCCTCGCTCGGAATAACCAGAAAGTTCGAGAAGTCGCCCGCAACAGCCCAGGTTTTCCGGAAAGCGAAAAACGAGCGCAAGATCAGCCTGCGGGACATGCCCCGCGGCCTTCTCCGGCCATTCGACCAGGCAGACGGCATCGTCGCGGAAATATTCGCCCAAACCAGCATCGGCAAACTCTTCAGGATCGTTGAAACGATAAAAATCAAAGTGATACCAGTATATGCTCGAAATTACGTAAACTTCAACCAGCGTATAAGTAGGGCTTTTCACGGGACCGGCATACCCGAGGCACCGCAACAAGGCGCGAACCAGTGTGGTTTTACCCGCACCAAGATCTCCGTCGAGCCAGATAACCATGCCGGGAACCAAGATCGGTGCAAGCAGATTCCCAAGGGCAATCGTCGCCGGCTCATCAGGAAGTTCCAGCGTTAGCGATGTCGGCACCTGAAAGGAACTATGATTGGGGCTATGCAAATGAATCACTCCGGCATCACCCGCGCTCAATTAAGCGTGGAAAGTGGAATCGACCAAGCTGCGCTGGTCGAAAAAATCAAAGCCTGGGGAGAGGAACTCGGCTTCGCTTCGATCGGCATTTCCCGAGCCGATGTGTCGGAGGCCGGCCTCCGATTTCTGCGCTGGCTGGAACTCGGCCGCCACGGCGAAATGGATTATATGGCCAAACATGCCCGCTTGCGCACTCAGCCAGCAGAACTCGTGCCCGGCACAATGACCGTGATTTCAGCCAGGATGCCTTACTGGCCACGGGCGATTGAAAGCGGATGTGTACTTGCCAACAATGAAATGGGCTACGTTTCACGCTACGCGCTCGGCCGCGACTATCACAAGACCGTCCGCACCCGGCTGAGGCAACTGGGCGAGCGCATCAGTGCCGAACTTATTGCTGGAGAAAGCGAGCGTCCATTCAACTTCCGCGTATTTTCCGACTCAGCCCCGGTCATGGAAGTCGATTTCGCCCGGCAAGCCGGTATCGCCTGGCGCGGGAAGCACACGCTTTCGCTCACCCGCGAAGGTTCGTGGCACTTTCTCGGTGAAATCTATACGTCTCTTAATCTTCCTCCGGACCCCCCGAACAAAGGGCATTGCGGCACCTGCACCCGTTGCATCGAGGCCTGTCCGACTTCGGCCATTGTCGCGCCCTACGAGTTGGATGCACGCTTATGCATTTCCTATCTAACGATTGAATTACGCGGACCGATACCGCCCGCACTACGACCGTTGATCGGAAATCGCATCTACGGATGCGACGATTGCCAGACGTGCTGCCCCTGGAATCGCTTTGCCCGAATCGGCGACGCTGACTTCGCCGTGAGGAACAAGCTGGATGCTCCATTCCTCGCCGACCTGTTCTCATGGAGCGAACAGGAATTCGAACAACGTCTGGCCGGCAGTCCTATCCGCCGCATCGGGCACGAACGCTGGTTGCGCAATATCGCCGTGGCCCTGGGCAACGGCGGCCCGTCGAAAACCGCGTTCGCAGTACTCAACGCCCGGGCCGACCATCCTTCGGCGCTTGTGCGTGAACATATCGCCTGGGCACTATCCAAGGTGTACCCGAGGCACAGCCAAGGCGCTTGATTTTTCGGAGTTTTCGGATAATATTTGGTAGGCATGCCTTGTCGTTGTCAGCAGAGATATCTTCGACCGCCATTGCGACAATGTGCAACGCGAGACACCAGGCTGGCCCAGGCTTTGAGGCCTGCCTCTGAAACAGGGCAAACCCGTCGAAAGACAGGGACGCAAAGTCACCGGCCTAAAGCCAAATGCGGCAATGGCAGCGGGACTACCAGAAAGTGAGGTCGATCGTGGTTCGTATTTTCGAGACGCATCCCACCGCTGTTCGGGTTCAACCCGCCGCTCGGTCATTTCTACCCGCTCGTCGCCCTGCTTCGTCGCCGACCTTCAAGACGCACATACTGGTAAGCACCTGCAAGAGGGCACTGCCATGACACAATTTTCCTCGAACACGAAGAGGGTTGTTTCGCTCAACGAATTGGGACGCAATCGCAGTCCCGGCCAGAGAATCCTCACTGAATGCCGAGACCAACTGGTCAGCGGCTTATGCAGTTGGCTGCGCGAAGTGGCGACGGCGGTCTCGGAGGAACTCTTTGTTCTCGCGGATTCAACCCGGGAACGACTGCAACAAACCCGCTACCTTGATCTGCGTGCCGATATTGAAAAGGACTGGCCCCACTTTGTGGAAACGTTCCGGCGGGAACTGTCTGCGGAGTCCGAGAAATCACAGGATCACGCATGGCAACAGGATGTGAAGTCCGACATTCCTCTCGACATCCCGGACTTCGAGGGCTTGCAATTGATGGACGATGCAGATCTTTCCGAGCATATCGTCATTCGCGAATTTTCTGCTCAACTCTCGGAAACCTGCGATACAGAACTGTACACGCTCAACCGCCGCGTTGCGGCCTTGCTTGGGTATGCAGAACATTACGACGAAGCGGATAATCCGCTTGCCCCGCCAGTGATTTGTCGGTCACTGACAGACTCGTGCGCCACGATCAGTGCAGACGCCGAGTCTCGCCTGATCCTGCTGCGTCGCCTCGAACGCCACCTTCACGGGGTGCTGCCCGACATCTACCGGCAAATCAACGCTTACCTGATTGAGCGTGGAATACTTCCTGATCTCAAACGCAGTTACCAGCGGAACGTTCCAGCCGGAAAATCGACTCCGGCTGATGCGGCTCTCACAGCGACAACGAACCAGCCGTCAGGCAGTTTTTCTTCGCCCATCAGCAACGAGAACATCCTCGAAGCTCTTCAACGTATCGCATTGGCTCGCTCCGTCCCGTCTGGACAATCCGGCACCTTCGGTGCAATGGCCGGATCTGGAAACGCGCTCACCGGAGTTTCGAACACTGCTGGAAGAATCACGAATCAAGAGACTCCATCCTTCGACGCGACAACGACCAACCAGTTGCTGCTGGCGTCCTTGACCGAACGTCAGCATACATCGGCAAGCGAACCGGCAGGAGCCATCATTAACGAGGTGCGACTGGTTCGCGACTCTGAATACGCAAAGCAGGCAAGCGGTCTGGAGTCGGTGACGATGGATATCGTCGCCATGCTCTTCGATTTCATATTCGACGACGCGCGCATTCCGCTTGCGATCAAGGCGCTGATCAGCCGCCTGCAGATTCCGGTCCTGAAAGTTGCCATGCTCAACCCAGGATTCTTTGCCGACCGGCAACACCCGACGCGCCGCTTCCTGTCCAGCATTTCCGGGATAGCCATTCGCTGGGGCAATGCCGTCGACGAAAGCGATCCTTTTTACGGGAAGATGGCCGAACTCGTTGACCGCATCCAGGCTGAGTTCGAGGAAGACGTGGAAATCTTCGGCACCGCCCTTGAGGAACTAGAATCGTTTGTCGACGAGCGCGAAGCCGAAGAGGACGAGACAGCGCTTGCGGCAGCGAATATCGTTATCAAGCACGAAATCGAGGCCGAGGGCTGGGAACGTTCGCAACGCGCTATCCGGTCTTTCTTGACAGATAACCCGCAACCCAAGTTGCTGGATGATTTTTTCACGGATCACTGGGTCGCCGTGTTGCAGAAAATTTCCGCGGGCAACACTGATGCCCAAGCAGAATGGCAATCAGCCATTGACGTCATGAAGGATCTGGCGTGGAGCGTTACGCCGAAGAGGACATCGGATGATCGGCTCAAACTGATCGGCCTTCTTCCACGGGTGCTGGCTAGCCTGAACAAAGGGTTGGACAAGACCGAAATCGCCCCAGCCCAGCGAACTGCCTTCTTCGACGCTCTGGTTAAGTATCACTCGGCCGCACTCAAGGGCGAAGCTACCGAACAGGCACTCCCACCGACAGCCCCTCGGGTTGAGCAACTCGCCCCGATCGCCCCTCCTGCGGAAGGGGATCTGCTGGTTACACGAACGATCGATAACGGAGTCCAGGTCGAGGAGGTCATCCTTGTCGGCGCCAGCCCGGTATGGCGACCCGGCGATCGCGATATTTTCCAGCAGGTGAATGAGTTACGTCGGGGCGACTGGGTGGAGTTTATTGATGACGACGGGAATGCCAACCGCGAACGCCTCAATTGGATCAGCCCGCAACGCGGCATCCTGTTGTTCAGCAACCACCGTTCAGCCAAGGCCATCTCGATTGCGCCCGACGCTCTGGCTCGTCAAATCCGCGACGGCAAGGCTGCCATCGTCCGGGAAGACGCCATATTTGAACGAGCCCTGAATGGCGCACTGGAATCAATCAACGCGGCGTAGCACCTCTGCCTACGGCAGAGACCGGGTCTTCGGCCCTACCGGACGAGCCCCCCTAACGAGCAACGGGGCGCCGCGGATCAGCGCACCACTCGCTCCACGAGCCTGCATACAACCTCGCCCCGGGCAAACCCGCAATTTCCATAGCGAGGAGATCGTGGCACGCCGTCACCCCCGAACCGCAGTACATCACAGCCTGAGAAGGCTCGACACCTGCCAGAACACCAAGATATTCCTGGCGTAGCTCTGCGGCGGGTCGGAAAGACCCGGCGTCAAGATTGTCCCGGAAGAACCGGTTTCGGGCGCCCGGAATACGCCCGCCAACCGGATCCATAGTTTCATTTTCACCACGAAAACGATCCGGACCACGCGCGTCGATCAGGCAAAAATCGTTCGCATTCAGATTGGCCTCAATCTGCTCGGACGTAACCACCCAATCCCGCAGTGCCAACTCGAAGACCACCGGAGCGCATCGCGGCACATCGGTCGTCAATGGCCGCCCCTGGCTGATCCACTGGCGAATGCTCCCGTCGAGGACGGCCACGCGATCGTGCCCCATCCAGCGCAGCAGCCACCACAAGCGCACGGCATACATGCCGCCATCGTCGTCATAGACAACGACCTGGGTCTTCCGGCCAACTCCCGCGGCACCCATTTTTCCGGCCAGGAGCTGCGGATCCGGGAGTGGATGCCGTCCGTTGTGACCAGTCATAGGACCCGACAGATCTCGATCGAGATGCATGAACACGGCGCCCGGCAGATGCCCTTCAGCGTAGGCTTTTTCTCCGTAACCGACATCGGACAACAGGTGACGGCAATCGAAAATTCGCCATTCCGGATCATCCAGATGCCGCGCCAGTTCATCGCAGGAAACCAGCGTGTTGGACGTCACTCCCCAGCCTCCCCGGAATCAAGCCAGGCGGCCGCTTCAATGCTGTCTTCAAACACCCGCATCTCGGCGCTGACAAAAATGTGCGACAGCCAGGCGCTCCAGGCGACCCACTGGCTTTGCGTAACGACGGCGATCCGCTTGAAGTCGTTGGGATGTGCGCGAGCAAAAACGATGTCTTCCCACGCCACATCCAGAGTGAAATCAGCCATTTCGCGAAGATCCAGGAACAGGTCTACCGGCCCTTGGAACTTGACCTTGTAATTCACCATCTCCTCGAACTCCTTGAAGTCCGCCAGAGTGAACTCTCCGTAAACATTGACCGAGACGCGGCTGTTCTGATGCTGAATGACAATCATGGCAACTCCTCCTTTGGCGTTCCGAGTTTAACATCAGTCCTGATCTGCAGGATTCGCCCGGGAAAACCAGGTTGAAAAAACACCGCTGGACACGATCAGTGCAATCGCCGACCAGGCGCCAGCGGTCAACGTTTCTTTCCAGAACAGCATACCGAAGAGACTGGCAAAGATTACCGTGGAATAGGCCAGGCTCGCTGATACCAGCGTATTACCCCGCTTGTAGGCCCGAGTCATCACCAGCTGCGCGAGTGTTCCAAACGAGCCAACGCCAAGAAGCAACCATCCGCCGCGCCAATCAACCGGATGAAACTCGAAGAATGTCATCCACACCGCGCTGACGACAGTGGTAACGAGAGCGAAATAGAACACGATCCGTTCTTCCGCCTCGCCGCGCGCACCGAGTTCCTTTACGTTGAAGTAGGCCAACCCGGCCACCATTCCGCTCGCCAGACCGATCACCCCGCCAAACAGCTGGTCAGCTTGAAAAGAAGGGCGCAGTAGCAGTATGACGCCGAGAAAGCCAATCACCAGAGCAAATATCATCCCGCCGCGCAGACGCGCCTTGCCGAGCAGGACCAGATATACGGCGAGAAACAGGGGGGATGTATAGGATAGTGTCGCGGCCGATGCGAGCGGGAGCATGGTTATTGCGTAGAAGTAAAGCATCAAGGAAATGCACCCACTGCCACTGCGCTGAACATGGAGCCTCCACAAAGGCGTTCTCACAGGAATCCCGCGCGTAATTACCAATACCAGCACGAAGAACAGGTTAATGAATGACCGATAGAAAACGATCTCCGCCGCCGAGTACTGGGTAGACGCCAGCTTCACGCAGGCCCCCATGCAGGCAAAGAAAAAACTCGCGGCGATCATCCATAAGGACTGCATGGCATTCCGGGTTGGAAGTGGTGACGAAATTGCCCAAACGGTCGCGGTCGAGTCAACCTGACGGGAAACGGCACATTCTATCGCCAAGCACCTCCTTCCAATTGACCGTAATGTTATCCTTGAGCTATTTTTCAACGTTTTAGTTGTTTTCAGGTCATGGTCCGATCAAACGCAGACGAAATGATTGGGGGCAGCGCAACGCCATCCAACCCAGAAAATCCACCGGATGCAAAATTCGAGACGGCGCTTGCCGAACTCGAGCAAATCGTCCAGAAAATGGAAGGTGGAAGCCTCTCCCTTGAGGAATCGATCTCGGCATATCAGCGCGGTAGCGAGTTGCTCAAGCACTGCCAGAAACAACTTGGCGAGGCGGAACAAAAGATCCGCCTGCTCGAAAATGGCGCATTGCGGGATTTCGATCCTTCCCGAGGGGAATCCTGATGAGCGCTGATTTCCTTCCCGCGAATTGCCACACCCCCTTTCCCGAATGGATGGTCGCCGTTCAGGAGCATATTGAGGCTGCGCTTTCTCGTCGCCTACCCCCGGACGAAGCCATTCCGGCCCGATTGCACCAGGCCATGCGCTATTCCTGCCTGAACGGCGGGAAGCGTATTCGGCCGTTGCTCGCGTTCGCCGCGGGAGAACTCTGCCAGGCGGACCCACGCAAGCTGGAAGCGGTCTCCTGTGCCGTGGAAATGATTCACGCGTACTCGCTGGTTCACGACGATCTGCCCTGTATGGACAACGATGTGCTGCGCCGAGGCCGCCCGACCTGCCATGTAGAATACGGTGAGGCGACGGCGCTGCTCGTCGGAGATAGTCTGCAGACCTTGGCTTTCGAACTGCTTGCCCGCGAGGATCTGGGCGATGCCGCGATCCAGCTTGAAATGTTGCGTATCCTCACCCATGCCAGCGGATCGCTTGGCATGGCAGGCGGGCAGGCCATTGATCTCGAATCGGTTGGCCGCACACTCGACCTGCCGGAGCTGGAACTCATGCACGCCTTGAAGACAGGGGCCTTGATCCGTGCCGCCGTCCTGCTTGGAGGCCTTTGCGGAACCCCGCTGACGAATGAGGCACACGCCGCACTCGACCGCTTTTCCAGGCGCGCCGGACTGCTTTTCCAGGTAGTCGATGACATACTCGACTGTACGGCGAGCACGGCAACGCTCGGCAAGACGGCCGGCAAGGATTCGGCCGCCGACAAGCCAACCTACGTCGGGCTGATGGGACTGGGGCGCGCACGCGAGTTCGCCGAAGACCTCAGGGGTCAAGCCCTGGACTCGCTCGCGGTCTTCGGCGAATGCGCGAAACGGCTGATCGAATTGACCAATTTCATCACCCAGCGCAAGTTCTAAGCCAACCGGTGCCGGATTTTCCGGCGCGTTCGGCATTCACGCAGGACCATGACACATACCATGACAATCTATCCTCTGCTCGACACCATCAGCGAACCGGCACAACTTCGAGATCTGGACCGTAAGCAGCTACCGCAACTGGCCGAGGAACTGCGCGATTTTCTGGTCGAATCGGTTTCCCGCACAGGAGGCCATCTTTCGTCCAATCTCGGCACTGTCGAACTGACGATTGCACTGCACTACGTTTTCGACACACCTGGCGATCGACTTGTCTGGGATGTCGGCCACCAGACCTACGCACACAAAGTACTCACCGGACGTCGCGCCGGCATGGCGAGATTGCGCACACACGGCGGTGTCTCGGGCTTCCCCAAGCGCACTGAAAGCCCATACGACACATTTGGCGTCGGCCACTCGTCGACGTCCATTTCGGCGGCCCTCGGTATGGCCATGGCTACGAAGCTGACGGGGGATGAGCGCAAAACAGTAGCCATCATCGGTGATGGAGCGATGTCCGCCGGCCAGGCTTTCGAGGCGCTGAACAACGCCGGCGTGGCCGATGCCGACATGCTCGTCATCCTCAACGACAACGACATGTCGATTTCGCCTCCGGTCGGCGCTCTCAACAAGTACCTGGCACGCGTCCTCTCCGGAAGTGCTTTCAACGCCGCACGGCGTGCCGGAGAAAAAGTCCTCGGCGTCTCCCCGTCCTTGCTCGAATTCGCCAATCGGGTGGAAGAACACGTCAAGGGAATGCTGACTCCAGGAACCCTTTTTGAAGAACTTGGATTCAACTATATTGGGCCGATCGACGGACACGACCTGGACTCCCTCATCCCGACTCTGCAGAACCTGCAAAAACTGAAGGGGCCGCAGTTCCTCCATGTCATCACCCGAAAGGGGCAAGGCTACAAGCTGGCCGAAGCCGATCCGGTGCTCTATCACGGTGTTTCCAAATTCCAGCCGGATATCGGTATCGAAGACGGAAAACCGGGAGGCAAACCTACCTACACCAAGATTTTTGGCCAATGGCTCTGCGATATGGCCGAAACCGAACCCAGACTGGTCGCCATCACCCCTGCCATGGGAGAGGGCTCCGGAATGATGGAATTTGCCGAACGTTTTCCCGAGCGGTATTTCGATGTCGGAATCGCCGAACAACACGCCATCACTTTTGCTGCCGGACTAGCCTGCGAAGGAATGCGACCGGTAGTCGCGATCTACTCGACCTTCCTGCAGCGCGGCTACGACCAGCTACTGCATGATGTCGCCCTGCAGAACCTGCCGGTTGTCTTCGCGCTCGACCGAGGTGGACTTGTCGGCGCCGACGGGCCGACGCATCACGGTTGCTTCGATCTTTCCTTTCTGACTTGCATCCCGAACATGGTAGTCATGACGCCCGGAGACGAAGAAGAATGCCGAAAGATGCTTACAACTGCGATTCACTTCAACGGACCATGTGCCGTGCGCTATCCGCGCGGAACGGGCCCCGGCGCCCCCACCGAAAAAGCACTCGGTGGATTACCGGTGGGCAAGGGAGAAATACGCCGCCGCGGCAAAAGTATCGCCCTGCTCGCCTTTGGCAGCATGTTGGCGCCCGCCCTGCAAGCCGCCGAGGAACTTGACGCGACTGTCGCCAACATGCGCTTCGTTAAGCCGATCGACCGTGAGTTGATTGCCGAATTGGCGCGGGAACATTCGCTACTGATAAGCATCGAAGAGAACGTACTGATCGGTGGTGCGGGATCAGAGGTCGCCCGGATTCTGGATGAAATCGGCAGTCCGGTGCATTTCACGAGATTGGGCCTCCCCGACCATTTCATCGACCACGGAGACCAAAACCGCCTGCTCGCGGAAGTCGGGCTCGACAAAGCCGGTATCATTCGCACCGCGCAAACATACCAGGATAAACAATGAATGATCGACACAACACCGCCGCGATGGTGGATGTGCAAGGACTGGAAGACACCCGAAGGATTGCCATCAACCGGGTCGGCATCAAATCGATCCGCCATCCGGTCAAGATTCTCGACCGGACGGGCGGAATTCAGCACACTATCGCCGTATTCAACATGTACGTCAGCCTGCCGCACAACTTCAAGGGCACGCACATGTCGCGTTTCGTGGAAATTCTCAATAGCCACGAACGTGAAATCTCGGTGGAGAATTTTCCGGTAATGCTCCGCGAAATGGTTCGCAAACTCGAGGCTGAGACCGGGCACATCGAGATGAACTTCCCGTACTTCATCAACAAGTCGGCACCCGTTTCCGGGGTACAGAGCCTGATCGATTACGACGTCACGCTGATCGGCGAGATCTGCCACGGCGAGATCGCCTCGACGATCAAGGTCGTCGTTCCGGTCACCAGTCTGTGCCCGTGCTCAAAGAAGATTTCGGAACGGGGCGCGCATAACCAGCGCTCGCATGTCACGGTCACGGCCAAAATTCTCCAGCACGTATGGATCGAGGAGATCGTGCAATTGGTAGAATCGCAAGCCTCGTGCGAACTTTACGGCCTCCTCAAGCGTCCGGACGAAAAATTCGTCACCGAACGCGCCTACGACAACCCGAAGTTTGTCGAAGACATGGTGCGCGATGTAGCTGCCCGGCTCAACGCCGAAAACCGGATTCACTCCTTCATCGTCGAATCCGAAAACTTCGAATCGATACACAACCATTCGGCCTATGCCTTGATCGAGAACACCAAGCGCAAGCTTGACGGACACGGCTGAACGAAAAGCAAGCGGGGCAGGATCTTGCGATCCTGCCCCGCTTTTTTTCTCGCAAGAAAACGTTTTATGCGGCGCTTGTCTTGTTCTTGTGCGACAGCTTTTCCTTGATCCGTGCGGACTTTCCGGAACGCTCGCGCAGGTAGTACAGCTTGGCGCGACGCACATCACCGCGACGCTTGACCTCGATGGCAGCGACCAACGGGGAATAGGTCTGGAACGTACGCTCGACGCCTTCGCCGGAGGAAATCTTCCGCACGATGAAGCTCGAGTTGAGTCCACGGTTACGCTTGGCAATCACCACGCCTTCGTAGGCCTGGAGACGCTCGCGCGTGCCTTCCTTGACCTTGACCTGGACAACAACGGTATCACCGGGAGAAAACTCGGGAATGGTTTTGCCCAGACGGGCGATTTCTTCTTGCTCAAGTTGCGCTATCAGATTCA
>CAZCJW010000080.1:0-3745 GCA_964499185.1 uncultured Propionivibrio sp.
CGCGCCTGATACTCTGAGAAATTGCCGGGAAACGATTGCAGATGGCCGCGATCGAGTTCAACGATGCGCGTCGCCACGCGGTCCAGGAATCGCCGGTCGTGGGTAATGAACACCATCGACACGCCCGACGACCGCAGCAACTCCTCCAGCCACTCGATGGCCGCGATATCCAGATGGTTGGTCGGCTCGTCCAGCAGTAAAAGCTCCGGTGTCACCGCCAGCGCCTGAGCCAGTGCCAGACGCTTCTTCTGCCCCCCCGAAAGCGTTCCGACGGAAGCATCCGGGTCCAGCGAAAAGCGCTGAATCACACGCTCCGCCTGCATCTCGAACGACCAGGCATTGCGCGCCTCCAGTTCCCCTTGCAAGGTATGCAGACGTTCCAGCAATGCTTCGTGGTCATCCGACGATTCGGCCATAGCGTGCGACACGGCGTGGTACTCGGACAACAGCGCTGCCACCTCGCCCATGCCTGCCACCACGGCCTCAAAGACATTAAGCGACGGATCGAAAGGTGGCTCCTGCGGCACATACCCCATGCGGATACCCGGCTGGCGCCACACCGAACCATCGTCCAATGCCCCCTGCCCGGCCAACGCCCGCAACAGGGAGGACTTGCCGCAACCATTACGCCCGATCAACGCCACCCGTTCGCCGGGATCCAGTTGTAAATCGGCGTGATCCAACAAAGGCACATGGCCGTAGGCGAGCGAAGCGTCGGAGAGAATCAGGTGAGGCATCGAAGACAGGACCGTCGAAAAACGAAGAGGCGAATGATACGGCAGGACAGCGCAGGATCGTCGGATTCGCCGGAAAAAGCGCTCCGGGTGATGCTAGAATACGCGCCCTGACCTCCTCGTAGCATAATGGATAGTGCACGCGCCTCCTAAGCGTGAGATACAGGTTCGATTCCTGTCGAGGAGGCCACCTGGGCTCCGCCGAAGCCCTCTCATGCGGAACTCAGCGCTCCCGCGTCACCAGCCAAATTCCCCCGCACACCAGGAACAACGCCAGGACATTTTTCCACTCAAGGATGCTTTCCCCGAGAAAAACAGCCGAGAGCACGGCGCCAAACACCGGGATCAGGAAGTTGAACACCGTCACCAGACCGACCCGGTTGTATTTGAGCAGGACGGTCCACAAGGCGAACGATGCGGATGACAGCAGCACCATGTAAGCCATCAGCGCCGTGGATTGCAGCGTAAAACCAGTCAGCGTCCCGCCGGTGCCATACCCCGCCAGTACAAGAGCCAGTCCGCCGATACTCAACTGGTACCCGGTCAAGACCACCGAATCCATGGTTTGCGACAGTTTCTTTCCATAAATTGTCGCCGCGGAGAGAATGAATGCGGCGATGACCACGAAGCCTTCACCCAGCAAAGTGAAGTTGAAATCCAGCAGGTCCGGGCTGAAATTCACTACCATGACTCCGGCAAAACCGATCAGGCAACCCGTTACCTTGTTCATGTTCAGGCGATCGTAACGATAGATGAAGTGCGCCAGAAGCACGCTGAAGAAGGTACCCGTGGCGTTCATGATCGAGCTCTTCACGCCCGTCGTATAGGCCAGTCCGATGTAGAAAAAAACGTACTGTACCGAGGTTTGAGTCAGGCCCAGCAGGCTGGTGGAGAGGAAGTTCCGGAGATTCATGATGAAAACATTCCGGCGCGTCAGCAGGGCCAGGGCCAGCAGCAGCAATCCGGCGAACACGAAGCGGTAGCCGGCGAATAGCATTTTTGACGGAATATCGTTGGCAGCGATCCCGAACATCGCGTAACCGTTCTTAATGGCCGGATAGGCACTACCCCACAACAGGCAGCAGAAGGATGCCAACAGTACGACAACGCGACGATCGGAAAAGAAGGGATGCTGATTCATGGGAAACGATGATTACCTTGTTTTTTCGAGTGTTACCAGCCAGATGCCGCTGCATACCAGCAACAGGGCGGCTAAATTCTTCCATTCGAGGAACACCTCTCCGAGGAAGATGGCGGAGAGGATTGCGCCGAAGATCGGCACCAGAAAGTTGAACACGCTAACCATCCCGACGCGATTGTATTTGAGCAGTACGCTCCACAACGTATAGGCCACGGAGGAATTCAGGACCAGGTAGCCCAGGATCAGCGACGACTTGAGCGTCACGTGCGCCAACTCGCCGCCCATCGCATAACCGACGGCCAGCAGTACCGCACCGCCGAAAGCCAGTTGATAGCCGGTCATCAGGCTCGAGTCCATATTGCGTGAGACGCGCTTGCCGTAGATCATCCCGGCAGCCATGAAAAAGGCGGAAAGGATCATGCTGCCCTCGCCGATCAGCGTAAAACTGAAATCCAGCAGGTCTTGGTTTAAATTCACCACCAGCACGCCGCCAAAGCCGATCAGGCACCCCACGCTCTTGACCCACGTCAGGCGGTCGTTGTGATAGATGAAATGCGCAAGCAGGACACCGAAGAACGAGACCGTACCGTTGAGTACCGAGCTCTTGACCCCGGTGGTATAAGCCAGCCCCAGGTAAAAGAACACGAACATGATCGAAGTCTGGAGCAACCCCAACGCCCCGACCTCAAGCCAGTTTTTCCTGCTCAGCACCACGATGTTTTTCTTCGACAGAACGGCAACGCAGAGCAGAACCATCCCGGCAAGCATGGAGCGCCACCCAGCGAATACCAGCTTTCCGGCCATATCGCCCGGCTGTATTGCGAACATGATGAAACCGTTCTTGATCGCCGGATACGAACTGCCCCACAACAGGCAACAAAGCGTTGCCAGCAGAACGACACTCCTGCGGTTCGAAAAGAAAGGGTGAAAATCTAGGGCCCGAGTTGTCATGTATCAAGAACCAACGACCCGCCGCTCCAAAAAAAAAGGCGTATCGAGCCACGGGTTGGAGCTCCTTGATACGCCGCAGAAACCGGGTTTCTGCTGGAAGTCATTATCCACGCCTGATTGAATCGATCAATTGTATTGATACAATTGAATTGATAATTTTTTCTTATTAAAAGTCACGCTTCATGGATTTTAGACAATTCCGCTATTTCGTCACTGCGGCCGAAGAACTGCATTTTGCGCGTGCGGCCGAGAAACTGGGGATCGCGCAACCTGCACTCAGCCAGCAAATCAAGGCTCTGGAGGAGCAGTTGGGCACGCGGCTGTTCCTGCGCGCCAAGCGCCGGGTGGAACTCACGGAAACCGGCACGGCGTTCCTGCAGGAAGCACAAGCCACCCTCGCGCAGGCAGAGAAAGCCGCGCGGGTAGCGCGAAACATGGCACGAGGCGAGGCGGGGCAGGTCGACATCGGTCTGGTCGGTTCCGTGATGTACGAATCGCGCTTCACGCACCAACTGAAGGCCTACAGCAAGGAGCACCCCGGAGTCCGGATAGCGTTGCATGAGATGCCCATCCTCACGCAAATCGATGCCATCCGCTCCCAACACCTCGATATCGCCATCATCCGTGACCCCATTCCGGAGGTCGCGCTCGCCGACGTCGAGCACTTCGTATTGTCTACACAGCGACTCGTTGTGGCCTTGCCCGATGAACACCCGCTTTCAGCCCGCCCCACCGTAAAACTCATCGATCTCGAAAAAGATGCCTTCTTGGCATTCACAGACCCCTCGGGCGTTGGCATGGGACAAGCGCTTCTCGATGAATGCCGGAAGGCAGGATTCGAACCTCGAATCACCCAGAAGGTTTCTGAAATCGCCACGCTGATCAGCCTCGTCGCCGCCGGATTCGGCGTCAGCCTGGT
>CAZCJW010000080.1:3845-12577 GCA_964499185.1 uncultured Propionivibrio sp.
CCCGATATCGCGGCCTTCCGCTTGCCGGCACACCTCCAGCACATCGGAATGGACGGAAAGTATTGCACCGGGTTGAACGGAAGGGTCCATCCACGACACAGGGGCGTCGACGAAACTGTCCAATGGCATCAGTTCAAGGATTCCGGCAATCGCCGTCGGCGCATCCATACCGCCGAGCGTGATCAGCTTTCCGGTCACGGTGTCATTGGCCACCGAACGTGCCGGGAAATTACGGTCGACCACCGCCAGTTCGTCGCCATGTCCCATGGCCGCCAAGACCCATAACAGTTCAGCATCCATGAATGCCGGAATACGTTTCAGCATGTTGCTACCTCTATTGTCTCGTTAGCACGCTTACGACCACAGCGGCGGCTCCTGCATCAGGGCAATCTGCTCGCGCAATTCAAGAATGCGGTCCTGCCAGTACCGTTGCGTATTGAACCACGGGAACGCCGCCGGAAACGCCGGATCGTCCCAGCGCCGCGCCAGCCAACCGGCGTAGTGGATCAGTCGCAGGGTGCGCAGCGCTTCGACGAGATGCAGTTCGCGCGTATCGAACTCACGGAAGTCCTCGTAACCTGCCAGGACATCGGCCAGTTGCCGCGACTGGTCGCCGCGTTCGCCGGACAGCAGCATCCACAGGTCCTGGACAGCCGGCCCCATGCGCGAATCGTCGAAATCGACGAACCACGGCCCGCCGCCCTCCCCCTCGACCCACAGCACGTTGCCGCAGTGGCAGTCACCGTGAAGCCGCAGGTTGGCGACGTCGCCGGCACGCTCGAAACAGCGTCGCGTACCGTCGAGCGCCTGATCGACGACGCCGAAGTAAACGCTGGCCAGATCAGGCGGCAGGAACCGGCCATGTTTGAGAAAGTCACGCGGTTCTTCGCCAAAACTGTGGATGCTGATTTCGCCGCGCTCTTCGAATGCATGCAATTCCCCGACCGCATGGATGCGCCCGATGAAGCGCCCCATCCATTCGAGGGTTTCGCTCCGTTCGAATTCCGGAGCCCGGCCGCCCTGGCGGGGAAAAACGGCGAAACGCAGGTCGCTGTAGTGATGCAGGGTCCTCCCATCGATCGATAGAGGGGCGATCACCGGAACTTCGCGCGCGGCTAATTCGGTGGAGAACGCATGTTCCTCGAGAATCGCCGCATCCGACCAGCGTCCGGCGCGGTAAAACTTCACCACCAGCGGAGCGCCCTCTTCCATGAACATCTGGTAAACCCGGTTCTCGTAGCTGTTGAGCGCCAGCAGTCGCCCGTCGGGCCGCAAACCGATGCTGTCCAGCGCATCGAGCAGCAGATCGGGAGTCAGCGTTGAAAAGGGCGTCGCGCCGAAACCGGCAGTACGCATGTAAATCTCCACCATAAGGACATGAGCCAAACCGTTTCAGCATACACCGGAATGCTTGGTTTTACTGACGCGTGCGCGGTAAGATTCCCCGCTCCCGATTAACCGCAAAGCATTTCCGATGAGCAGCAATTCAATCGACATCAGCGAACAGGCCGGCGTGCGCTACCTGCACTTCAGCGCCGAATGGATCCAGGGGGCCATGCGCATCCAGCGTCCGAACGCCCTCGAACTGGCCTACACACGCGAAATGATGGCCGGACTGCTGCTGCGCGAAGCGCCCTGGCCCAAGGACGTTCTCCTGGTCGGCCTCGGAGCCGGATCGCTGGCGAAGTTCATCTATCACAAGCTGCCCGAGACGAAAATCACGGTCGTGGAAATTGATCCGCAGGTGGAAATCATCGCCCGCCTGCATTTCAAGCTGCCCGATGACCCGCTCCGCCTGCGCGTAATCATCGGCGACGGCGCGCGCTACATGCTCAAGGACGACCAGGCTTTCGACTACATTCTGGTTGATGGCTTCGACAAGAACGGCCGCGCCGGCGTACTCGATACGGAACCGTTCTACCAGGCCTGTCGGGCACGATTGACGACACGCGGACTCCTGTCGGTCAACCTCCTCGGCCGCAGTCGCGGATTCATCGCCAGCAAGAATCGCATTGCGGCAGCTTTCGACGACCGGGCCCTGGTCTTCCCCTCCTGCGATAGCGGCAACGCTATCGCCTTTGCCCGGGGTGACGATCCGATAGACGTCACATTCGACGAACTCATGGCCAGGTCCGAAAAGATTCGCGAGGAGACCGGGCTGAATCTGACCGCGACGATACACCGCCTCCGTGACGAAGGCTGTCTGGCCAGAAATCGTCTGTTTTTTTAGCGACCTTGCCGCGCCATGTCGAGCACGTGGCCGGCCATGGCCTGTACCACGGCATCGGCTTCTCCGACGGGAGGCGCCAGCTCGAACGTCACCTGCGGGTGTTGTTGATGCAGCGCGTCGAGTTGCTGCGGAATATCGCGCGTCAGGTGGCCGCCGCGGGCGATGAACAGGGGGACCACCAGTATGCGCCGGAACCCCTCCGCCACCAGCTTTTCAGCACATTCGCCGAGGTCCGGCGGCATCAGTTCCATGAAGGCGAGTTCCACCCGCATATCGGGCGCCTGGGCAACGACGGTGTCGGCCACACGGCGCAAGGGCAAGGCCCACGCCGGTTCGCGCGCGCCATGAGCAATCAGGATAAATGCTGTTTCAGCCATTGAAGTTCCTCGAAGAAATGGGGACAGGTTGCCCCTGTTTGAACACGTTACAGTTTAGCGAAGCCAAACGCAGGGACTCCGGAGATGCCTCTGCATCGCTCCTCTTGCGGGTAAAAAAAGGAGCGATTTTAGCAGCCACATGGACGAACCACGCGATCTTCCGGATCAACGTCGATATTGCGTTCAAGGCAAGTTGACGCAGGGCGCCGAAGGGATTGCCTATTGCTCAGACCAGCCTTTAGAATCCTCCAGTAATCAGGGAAGCCCCTTCAGACACTGATCGTTCCGCCAAACGATTCTTTCCACGATCTTATTGATGCGGCACGATGATGTTTGAACCCGTCACCCCGGCGAAGGCCGGGGGTCCAGTCGGCGATTGCTCTCCGACACTGGATGCCGGCCTTCGCCGGCATGACCGGAACGTTCTATTTCATCGAGCCGAAGCAATAGCAAACAGCCTCGGAAGGTACATAATAGCCAGTGCGCCATCGCTGACATAACAATCCAGGAGCCAAGATGAACAACGAGACAGATCGAGAATCGGTTCCAGAACCGAATAATCCGATCGGGATGGACGGCATCGAATACATTGAATTTGCCACATCGAAACCGCAGGCCCTCGGCGGGATACTGGAACGAATGGGGTTCCGGCTGGTCGCCCGGCACCGCTCGCGGGAAATCGAACTCTACCGCCAGGGCGCGATGAACCTGGTCGTCAATTCGCACCCGGCGGACATCCCACGCACCGTCACCCCTGTGGAGCGTCCTGTCATCAGCGCCATGGCCATCCGGGTACGCGATGCGGATGCCGCTTTCCGCCGCGCACTGGATCTCGGCGCATGGGATATTCCCGCGCATGCGCGTGCCGTCGAACTGAACATACCGGCCATCCACGGCGTGGGTGAAAGCCTGATCTATTTTGTCGACCGTTACGACGAATTCTCGATCTTCGACATCGACTTCCGCGCCATTCCCGGTGTGGACCCCAACCCACCCGCGATCAACGACATGCATTACTTCGGACTCGTGCAGTATGTCGGCGTTGACCGGACGCTGGACTGGGCCGAGTTCTATGCGCAGATTTTCGGTTTCCGGCAACTGCCGGATGCCGTGCGCTTCGGCATCATGCCCAAGGGCCTTCTCCTGCAGAGCCCGTGCGAGAAGTTCTACCTGCAACTGATCGAACCGGACGGCGCGGCGCAATACGCCCCCATGGAAGAACACTTCCAGCGCATCGGCTTAGGCACGCCGGATGTGATCGGAACCACGCGCGAACTGGAAAAGCGCGGCATCGATTTCCTTGCCACCGAAAAGGTTCACACCACCGAGCGGGGCGCCTTGACGGCTGCCATGCTGGGCGGCGTGATGTTCGAGCTCGTTCATACCGAAGACGGGAAGTAATTACCGTGCCGATGAATTTCAACGATTTTGGAATCGACAGCGCTTCCATGGCCGGGTCGCTGGAAACCCGGCTGAACGCCTCGCGCCAGGCTGGATTCACGCATGCCATGATTTCGGCAAGCGACATCGTCGGCCATCCGTCGAGCGTCGACGCCGCGGTGCAAGCCATTCGCGACAGCGGTCTGCGCGTCACGGGCATGGAAGCCCTGCGCGACTTTGAAGGGCTGACCGGGAAAATGCACGACTACAAGGTCGACGTCGCCAAGTCGATGCTCCAGTTGTGCAGCCGGATTGGAGGCCGCCTGCTGTTGACCGAGGCATCTTCGTCCATTCATGCCGACATCGACCCGGAAAAGATCGCCCGCGATCTGCGCAAACTGGCCTTCCTGGCCCTGCCGATGGGAATACGCATTGCCTTCAAAGGGCTGTCGTGGAGCCGCACAGTCCGCGACTTTTCGGCCGCCGCCGAGATCATTTCCCTGGCCAATTGCCCGAACCTCGGATTGGCCGTTGATGCTTTCGATGTCATCGCCGCCGGCATTCCTCTCGACGACCTCGACCTCATCTTCCCCGACCAGATATTCCTGGTACAGCTTTCCGACTTCATGCTGCAGGAAATCCGCTCGAACGAGGAGCAGGCGTCCACCGCCGCCCATTTCCGGGTATTCCCCGGCGAGGGCGCGCACAGCGAAGCGATTGCCCGATTCATCGTGAAGCTCGAGGAAATCGGCTATTTCGGCGATTACAGCTTCGATGTTTACAATACCGACTACCTTCAAATGCCTGCCGAAACCATTGCCGACCGTGCACGGCGCGCGGCCGAATGGCTTGGCGAAACGGTGCTGCGGCGCACTCTTCCCGTCCCGAACATGGAGCGCCTGCGCAGCGCCAGGCAGAATAGATAGGCTTGAAATACTGCATTCAATCCGCCTGCCTGAGCCTCAGGCAGGCATCCACGCATTACGGGTCTGCGCGTTCCCTGACCTGACGTCATGAAAAAAACTCCGCGATCCCTCACCTCCATCGCCACGGCACTCGCTCTCAGCATCTGTGGTGGATTCGTCTTCAGCCTTGCCAGGATTCCTCTGCCCTGGATGCTCGGCCCGCTGTTCTTCGTCGGTCTGGCCGGCATCAACGGGATCATGGTCAGCGACATCCGCGGCGGGCGCCAGGCAGGGCAATTGATCATCGGCTGTGCATTGGGACTTTATTTCACGCCTGATGTCAGCCGCCAGTTGCTCGAATTTGGTGCTTACATCATCCTCGCGGCGTTCCTGGCGATCATGGCCGGTGGCCTGGGAAGCTTGGTACTGCGGCGTGTCTCTGGCATCGACGCGGCCACGGCCTTCTTCGGCAGCGTTCCCGGAGGTGCGGCCGAAATGGCCGTAATGGCCGAACGCGCAGGCGCGCGCTTCGACCAGGTGGCCTTGTGTCATTCCCTGCGGCTGCTATTGGTCGTCTCGATCATTCCGATTGCCGTAACGATGACCGGAGCCAGCGGCAGTTCGTCCTATACTCCCCTGACAACCGCGGTCGTCCCGCAAGGGCTGGCCGTACTGATACTGCTCGCCGCCATCGCCAGTTGGCTGTTCATGAAAACCGGAATGCCGAACGCCTGGATGCTCGGCTCGCTCGCAGCCAGCATGGGGGCCACCATCAGCGGTTTCACGCTGTCGGCAGTTCCGTCGCTGCTCTCCGTCGCCGCCCAGATTCTCATCGGCTGTGCGCTGGGAACCCGCTTTAAACCCAGCCTGCGTTCGGAGTCACGGCAACTGGTCAAGGGCATCCTGGCCGGCGCCTCCTGCACCCTGCTTCTATCAACGCTGCTTGGAATCCTGGTCGCCTGGCTGATCGGAGAATCCGTTCCGGCGATGATCCTGGCCACATCCCCCGGCGGAATTGCGGAAATGTGCCTCACGGCCAAGATCCTCAAGCTGGGGGTTCCTCTGGTCACGTCCTTTCAGGTCACCCGCCTGGTGATCGTAATCACCTGCTCGTTGCCGCTGTGGAATCTTTACAGGAAGCTGAAAGGGTCCAGCCCCTGAAGGCATGAACTATCGGATTATCCGGAAATTCAACGCAACCCTGCCAGGCCGGCATTGATGGCATAACGGGTCAGTTCAACGGCGCTGTGCAAATCGAGCTTACGCATGATATTGCGTCGGTGAACATCGACCGTTCCGGATGCAATCGAGAGTTCGATTGCTATCTCATGCGAACTCTTCCCCGAAGCAACCAGACGCAATATTTGTCGTTCCCTGTCCGAGAGCACAGCCGGAGTGTTGCCCATGTTATTGCTCAACAGGATTCCGACCGTGGCATCGGAGATGCTGGGGCACAAGTACTGCCTGTTGTTTGCCACGGCATCGATAGCGCGTAAAAGCTCCTTCCCCCCTTCCGCTTTGGTGACATAGGCCGAAGCGCCGGCCTTGAGCATGTCCATGACGTATACGCGCTCAGAATACGTCGACAGCGCGATGATCTTGGTATTCGGAAACCGCTGCGAGAACATCCGTGCCGTTTCAACACCATTGACTCCTGGCATGCCCACATCAAGACAGACGATATCCGGTGACATCTCTTCTGCCAGCTTCAATGCAGACAGCCCATCGCCGGCTTCCCCAACCACTTCCAGATTCGGTGTTCGTTCAAGCAGGCTGCGCAACGCCTCGCGAAAAATCTGATGATCATCGACGAGCAGAATTCGAAGAGCCATGGATTGTCCGGTTTCCTTGTTGTCAGTCACGCAAGTTTGCATCGATGCCGAGGCGCGTATCCGCGTCTGGGGATGCGGGGCGTGCCGAACATAGCTGAATTTGCGTGACTACTAGATATTTACAACGATTCGAGTTCCCTTCCCAAGGCCGGACTGAATGTGTAGCGTTCCGCCGAAAAACTCGGCCATTTCGCGCATGTTGATCAGCCCTTGCCCTGAGTAAAGCGCAAGCGTCTCCACGTCAAAGCCACTGCCATTATCGACCACGACCAGCGACACGTGCTGACCCTTGAAGCCGAGAGAAACCGAGACCGAGGTTGCGCCCGCATGCTTTGCAATATTGGTCATGGCCTCCTGGAAAATGCGGAACAGGATCGACTCGAGTTCCGGAGAGAACCTTCGCTCCGCATCCGGGCAATCGAGTTTGACGATGATGCCGGTTCTCCATGAAAACTGCGTGGCATACCCTTCGATGGCCGGAATCAGCCCCGCATAATCAAGCGCCGGAGGACGCAGGTCGGCACATATGTCGCGAATGCTGGCGACCGTATCCTCGACGAGGCCGCGATTGTCGTTCATGCGCAATGCCACCCCATTCCAGTCCTTTTCTTGCAGAGCCAATTCCGCCACATCCATATTGATCCCGATGGCCGCGAGATTCGGGCTGGTGCGGTCGTGCAGTTCGCGAGCCAGGCGCTTGCGGTTTTCCTCCTGAACCGCGACGAGACGCCTTGAAAGCGTCGTCAGCTTGTGCGCATCCCGCGCCCGTTCCTGTTCAATCGTCTTTCGCTCGGTAATGTTCTCATGGACGATCAATGCGCCCTCCCGCGGGCCTGACAGCGGAAAGACCCGCATGTTGAAGAAACGCTGCTCGTCGGGAGAATGGCACGGATACTCCCATTCGAAGCGCGTCAGCTTTCCTGACAATACGGACTGAATGCCCTGCGCGGCGCCGACAACATCCCACTCTGCCGTCTGACCGGTTCCAAAGACACCGAGATAATCAACGCCGACTCCGTCAATCAATGCCTGCGACGCTCCATTGTTCCTGGCAAACTCGCGCCATGCCCGATTGACCACCTGAATCGTCCCTTTTTCATCGATCACCGCGACCATGTCGTCGAGAGAGTCGAAAAACGTCGCAATCAAGGCCCGGCTTTCACGCAAGGCCAGTTCCGCGGCTTTGCGTTGTGTAATGTCTTTCTGTACCCCGACAAACTGGGTCAGTTCGCCGAGATCGCCGAAAACGGGGGTGATCGAGAGTTCGTTCCAGAACGGCGTGCCATCCTTTCGATAATTCAGTATCTCTCCATGGAATGGTGCCACGGCGCTGAGTGCAACTCGCATCTGGCTAACGGTCTCGCCCGAGGTCTCCGGCCCCTGAAGAATGCTGCACGGCAAACCGGAAATTTCGGCGAGCGAATAGCCCGTTATCTGCGTGAACGCCTCGTTTGCATAGGTAATCAGGCGATCCGCGCTAGTAATCAAGACACCTTGTGAAATCGCGCCGAGCGCCTGGTCGCGCAATCGGAGCGCCTTGACGCTTTCGAGTAATTGCCGCTCTTTTTCATAGCGATCACTCACGTCACGAAACATCGTGCTGGTACGCGATTCGCCACGTCTATCCAGAAAAATCGTCGTCATGACTTCGACGGGGAAAACAGTCCCGTCACTGCGAAGGCAATTCATCTCGCCCCGAAACACCCCCTTGCGACGACGCTCTTCCAGTGCGGCAGGCAGCCGCGGATCCGAGAGATCCAGCATAGTCGATCGCCCACCGGCACAAATTTCATCAGCACTGCGCCCACACAATCGGCACGCCGCCTCATTCACAGCCTCAATACGACCATCCGGCCATCCGAAAGCAATGGCTTCGCTGCTCTTCTCGAACATCAGGCGAAATCGGTCCTCGGCGTCCTGCCGCGCAACTTCCGCGCGAATTCGCTCGGCGATTTCCTTCTCCAATTTCAACCGGGCATAGCCAGTCTCAGAGACCATTTGCGCCATG
>CAZCJW010000081.1:0-9634 GCA_964499185.1 uncultured Propionivibrio sp.
TTGTTCCCAACCATCGGGGCTTTACCCGTCACTTGGCAGACACGTGCCATGATCGTTACTCCAGTTGGTCTCGGGGAGAAAGGCGGGGATTCTATCTCGAACCCCCTATGGACTTCAAGACATTTTTGATATCAAGGTGGTAAAAGGCCTCTTTCGGCGAATGACAGGGGCTGGGATTGCCCCGCCACGATGAAATGGTCGAGTACCCGGACATCGACCATCGCCAGGGATTGCTTGAGATTGCGGGTCAACACTTCATCGGCCGAAGACGGCTCGGCCACCCCGGAGGGATGATTGTGCGCGAATACAACAGCCGCCGCGTTATGCGCCAGCGCTTTCTTGACCACCTCTCGTGGGTAGACGCTGGTTTGCGACAGTGTGCCGCGAAACAGTTCCTCGGTAGCCAGCAAGCGATGCTGGGAATCCAGCCAGAGCGCAAAGAACACTTCATGCGGCAACCCGGAAAGATGCAGACGAAGATAATCGCGCACCGCCACCGGACTGGAAAACGCGTCACGCTCCCTCATCGTTTCTGCCAGCGCCCGTCGGGCCATTTCGAGAACGGCCTGCAACTGAGCGTACTTCGCCGACCCCATGCCTGGAATTGCGGAGAACTCGGCTTCCGTCGCCGCAAACAGGCGGTTGAGGCTGCCGAAATGGCGGATCAGTTGGCGCGCCAGATCGACGGCGCTTTTTCCCTTGACACCGACACGCAGGAATATCGCCAGCAATTCGGCATCCGAAAGGCTGCCGGCGCCTCGCGCCAGCAGGCGTTCGCGCGGACGCTCCTCCTCCGGCCAGTCGGTAATTGCCATGATGTGATCTCGGTTAGAATGATCGTCCGGCATTCTATCGGGTAATTCAAATGGAATTAACAGGAAAACGCATCGCGCTCGGCATTACCGGCGGGATCGCTGCCTACAAATCGGCCGAACTGGTCCGCCTGCTGGTCAAGCAGGGCGCCTCCGTGCAAATCGCCATGACCGAGGCCGCCACGCATTTCGTCACCCCGACAACCTTCCAGGCACTCTCCGGCAATCGTGTCTTCATCGATCCGTGGGACACCCATGTTGCCAACAGCATGGCGCATATCAATTTCTCGCGCGAGGCCGACGTACTCCTGATCGCTCCGGCTTCCGCCAACTTCCTGGCCAAGGTAGCCAACGGCATCGCCGACGACCTGCTGACCACGCTGACGCTAGCCCGCGATTGTCCCTTGCTCGTTGCACCGGCGATGAACCGCCAGATGTGGACCAATCCGGCGACTCAGCGCAACATCGCCACACTGCTCGGCGATGAGGTCATCATTCTCGGCCCGGCCAGCGGCGAACAGGCCTGTGGAGAAATTGGCGACGGGCGCATGATCGAGCCTGAGGAAATCCTTGAAGAGCTGATTACCCACTTTCAGCCCAAGCTGCTCAAGGACAAGAAAATCCTGATGACCGCCGGCCCGACCTTCGAGGCCATCGACCCGGTACGCGGCATCACCAATCTTTCGAGCGGAAAAATGGGCTTTGCCATCGCGCGCGCCGCACGTGAAGCCGGCGCGGAAGTCTCTCTCGTCTGCGGTCCGGTTTCACAGCCGACACCGCGCGGCGTCAGGCGCATCGACGTCACCAGCGCGCTGGAGATGCACGCCGAAGTTCTGCAACGCGCCGCGACGCAAGACGTGTTCATCGGCGTCGCTGCCGTCGCGGATTACCGCCCGAAAATCGTCTCCGGACAAAAAACCAAGAAGGACGGCAGTCCACCGCCGATGATCGAACTCGTGCAGAACCCGGACATTCTGGCCGAGGTCGCCGCCCTGCCCCGGCCACCATTGTGTGTCGGGTTTGCCGCCGAAACCCAGAACCTTGCCGAATATGCCGAAAAGAAACGCCGCGCCAAGAAAATCCCGCTGATCGTCGGCAACCTGATACAGGACGGATTCGGCGGCGACGAGAACACCCTGATCCTGTTCGACGACAACGGCCAGCAACCGCTGACCCCGGCACCAAAACTCGAACTCGCGCGCCAACTGATCGCGCGCATCGCCACCCTGCTGGAGAACCCGTATGCACCGCATTGATGTCCGCATCCTCGACCCACGCCTGAAGGATTCACCGCCGCACTACGCCACACCCGGCTCGGCCGGCCTCGACCTGCGTGCCTGTATCGAAGGGCCGGTCAAGATCCATCCGGGCGACACCATGCTGATTCCAACCGGCATCGCCATTCATCTGGAAGACCCGAGCCTCGCGGCAATGATCCTGCCGCGCTCCGGCCTCGGCCACAAGCACGGGATCGTGCTTGGCAACCTGGTCGGGCTGATCGATTCCGACTACCAGGGCGAAATCATGGTATCGACCTGGAACCGCGGCAAGGAGAGTTTCACCCTCAACCCGCTCGACCGGCTCGCCCAGCTCGTGGTCGTTCCGGTCCTGCAGGTGGCTTTCAACGTTGTCGACGAGTTCGACACCAGCGCGCGCGGCGCCGGCGGGTTCGGAAGCACGGGCAAGGCCTGAACCACACTCCTGGCCGGTCACCGCACGAAAACCGTCTCAGGAGTCTCGGCCGAGCCGATAACTCCTTATGACTTTCTGCATGCCGGCCGCCAGTTGATCGAGGTCCTGTGCGGCTTGCGCTCCGTTCCCCGCGGCGGCGCTATTCTCTTCCGACATCACCGCGATGCGCTCCACCTGCGCCGCAATGCTGTTGGTTGCCGAACCTTGCTCGCGGATGGCGACGGTAATTTCTTCCACCATGCCAACGGCAGCACGGCTTCCTATGCCGATTTTGCTGATCGATGCGTTGGCTTCCCGGGCACGCTCGACACCGGTTGCGACCTTGCCCACCACGCCCTGCATGCCGCTCACCGCATCGCCGACCCTTGCACGCATCGTACCGATCGTTTCCGAAATATCCTCGGTCGACTTGGCCGTGCGCTCGGCCAGCTTGCGCACTTCATCAGCCACCACGGCGAAACCACGCCCCTGCTCTCCGGCTCGTGCCGCCTCGATCGCGGCATTCAGCGCCAGCAGGTTGGTCTGGTCGGCCACTTCCTTGATCACCTGGACAATGCTCGAAATCTTCTCGCTCTGTTGTTCAAGACCTCGAATCAATCCGGCTGCGTCATTAACGCTCGCCGAAATTTCCTGAATATCGCTCACCGTTTCGCCGATCACTTTCTCACCAGAGGCCGCCAGTTGCCCCGACTCGGCGGAAATACGGCTAGCTTCCTGCGCGCGATCGCCAACATGGTTGATGCTGACGGTCATTTCCTGCACCGTGGCCGCCATGTCCGACGCCGCATCGCTCTGCTGCCGTGACGCCTCCGCCACCTGTGTCGAAGTACTCGCCATCTCCTTCGCCGCCTTCGCCACCGCTTCGGCGTCTGCCGCAATGGAGACCATGTTGACTTGGAGTTTATCCAAAAGCCGGTTCAAGGCCGACGTGGTCTGTCCGATTTCATCCTTGCTGCTGACAGGTGCACGCACGGTGAAGTCCAGATCACTTTCGACCCGACCGACCATCGACTGGATCTGGCTCAGCGAGCGCTTGATATTGACCAGTAAGAAAAACCCAAGAACAGCAATGGCGCCAACTCCAGCCAGAATGACCATCATTGAGGTCGTTCTGCCTTGCCGTGCTCCTGCAAATGCGGCTTCTGCCGTTTCAGCAGCGAGTTTTGTATTGAATTCGATATGCGCATCAAAGCTCTTCAGCGTCTTGGCACCCAGAGGAACAGCCCGCGATTGCAACAACTGCGTGGCAAAAGCCGTTTCGAAGTTCTCCAGTTTTGGTAGCAGCTGGGTATTGAAATAGCCGATATAAGCCTGAAAATCGGCGAGATCGGCTTCAAGCAGCTTCTTGTCGTCATCATTGGCAAGATGCCTCTGGTAAGTGCCCAATTTGTCGGTGATGCCCTGCTCCAGCGATTTCAGGCGCTTCACCGTAGCATCCAGGACTTTGTCATCCGAAGTCAAAAACAGCATCAGGATATCAGCCCGCACTTCCATGAAGGCTTGCCGCGCCGCTCCGAGCAATTGGATGCTGGCCAGCCGTTCATCGTTGATTTTTTTGATGCTGTCGGTCCCGTTGTTGGCCACGGACAAGCCAACAAACCCGACCACCAGCAATCCCAATACCGAGATGCCGATCATCAGCATAATGCGATGGGCAATGGTCAATGATTTCATGTGAGCCTTTCATACAAAAGGCGGCCTGGGAAGCCGACGCAACTCAGTCTGCCACTTCGTCAAAGACGCCCAGATGGTTGAGTGCGGCAGTATAAACGGCATCCTGCTGCATACAAGCGGAATATGCAGGAATCCAGACGAGGCAGGCGCGACAAACGCGGCTTTCAACAACAACGGTGGGCGGCACTTTGCAAGGACTCCACGCGAACAACAACTTCTTTCGCCGGAGAATCCTTCACAAAGCGTCGCCCGAACTCCTACAGGTTCAACTTCATTGATCCGCTCATGCCAGCTGCAGGCTCGGCGCCAACACTCTCGCTCTCCGTCGCTGAACAAGGGCCAACAGTCCTAACGCCCCGAGCGTCGGGATGAACATCCACGCCGGATCGGGCCGCGTGTTTTCGATCTCGATACCGGTGATGACTTGCCCCTGTTCATAACCGATCCGTTGGGCTCGGCTGCGGAACTTGACGGAAACAATATCGAACTTGTCGCCGTTGGGCACCACGCGCAAGCCGTAATTGTCGAGCCGCCGGGCGGCTTCCCCCGGCGCCCCGAGCGCAATCGGCTTGCCTTTCTTGACCAGCTTGCCGTTCCTGTCCTCGCCTTCGATCCACACGCGCAGCCGCTGATCGGCCGGCGCCTTCTCAATGATCTGCATCAGCTCGGTGGCCGCAATCTTGGTGTAGGGCGGATAGATCATGTCCATCCAGAAGTTCGGACGGAAGAAACTAAAGGCGATGAGCAGCAGAATGGCGGTCTCGTACCACTTGCTGCGCGTGATGAACCAGTTCTGCGAGGCCGCCACGAACACCAGGCTGGCCACCGTCGCCGAAGCGATCACCAGGGCCAGTTCCCAGGCGCTGCCTACGTCGATCAGCAGAAGCTGCGTGTTGAAGATGAACATGAACGGCAGGATGCCCGTGCGGATGCTGTACCAGAACGCGGTAAAGCCGGTCAGCAATGGTGGGGATTTGGCAATGCCCGCCGCGGCGTAGGCGGCCAGACCCACCGGCGGGGTGACGTCGGCCATGATGCCGAAGTAGAAGACGAACATATGCACGGCAATGAGCGGCACGATCAGCCCGCTCTGCGCACCGAGTTCAACGACCACCGGGGCCATCAGCGAGGATACGATGATGTAGTTGGCCGTCGTCGGCACGCCCATGCCGAGAATCAGCGAGGCGAAGGCGACCATGAACAGCATCACCAGCAGGTTGCCCGCCGACAGGAGCTCAACGACCTCGGCCAGGACCAGGCCGATCCCGGTCAGGGTCACCGTGCCGACGATGATGCCGGCCGTCGAGGTGGCGATGGCCACGCCGATCATGTTGCGCGCGCCGGCCACCAGCCCCGTTTTGAGATCACCGAAACCGCGCTCCAGATCACTCTTCAGGTTGCTGGTGCCACGGAACCAGGCACTGAGCGGGCGCTGGGTGACCAGGATGAACACCAGGAACATGGTGGCCCAGAAGGCGGAGAGCGACGGCGAGAGTTCCTCGACCATCAGGTTCCAGATCAGGACCACGACCGGCAGCAGGAAATGCAAGCCGCTCTTGATCGTCGGGCCGGTTTCGGGACACTTGAGCACCGGCGAATTGGGGTCGTCCAGCTGTAGCTCGGGGTACCCGGCCTGGTACTTGAGCAGGCCGATATAGGAACCGAGCATCAACACGGCGATGATGAACAGCGAGGCGCTGCCAGCCACGTCCTTGATCCAGCCCAGGCCGTAATAGACCACGTTGGCCAGGATGATGACGCCACTGACCGTCAGCAGCATGTTGATCATGCGATTCTTTAGCGGCGGAATATTGTCGGCGCGCGGAATGCCGCGAATATCCGATTTGCAGGCTTCCAGATAAACGATGTAAAGCAACGCAATGTAGGACAGAACGGCTGGCAGGATCGCGTGCTTGATGACCTGCGTGTAGGGTATCCCGACGTACTCGACCATCAGGAAGGCCGCGGCCCCCATCACCGGGGGCATGATCTGGCCGTCGACCGAGGCCGCCGTGGACACGGCAGCAGCTACGTGCGGCTTATAACCGACGCGTTTCATCAGCGGTATGGTAAAGGTGCCCACGGTCACCACGTTGGCGATCGAACTGCCGGAGATCATGCCCGTCGCTCCCGACGAGACGACCGCGGCCATGGCCGGTCCGCCGCGCAGGTGGCCGAGGAAGGACAGCGCCGACTTGATGAAGTAGTTGCCCGCCCCGCCGGTGTCGAGCAAGGCGCCAAAGAGCACGAACAGGAACACGAAACCCGATGAGACGCCGAGCGCAACGCCAAAAACGCCTTCGGTCGACAGCCACTGGTGCGTCATGCCTTTGGAGAACGACGCGCCCTTGTGGGCAATCACGTCCGGCATGTAGGGCCCCAAAAAAATGTAGGCCAGGAAAATCGACGCCAGAATCGCCATCGGCAAACCGACCATGCGCCGTGTACCTTCCAGCAGGATGGTCAGGCCCGTGATGGCGACGACAAGATCCAGTGTCGTCGGCTGGCCGGGACGGGCCGACAGCTCGGCATAGAACAGATAGAGATAGGCGGCACAGAATGCGCCGATCAGGGCCAGCACCCAGTCCTGCACCGGAATCCGCGTGCGCGGCGAACTCTTCAGCGGTGGAAACAGCAGATAGCCGAGGAACATGGCAAACGCCAGGTGGATCGAGCGCGACTGGGTGTCGTTGAGCACGAAGAAGCCCAGCGAGAACGGTAGCGGCGAGGCGATCCACAATTGAAATAACGACCATGCCAGCGCCACGTACGTGACAATCCTGGCAGGCAGCCCGCTTGGCCGACGCCCCCCAGTATCCGATTCGGCAACCAGTTGCCGCAGTTCCTCGTCGGTCAGCGCCGACGCTTTGACTTCAATGTTTGACACAGTAACCCCCCGGTTAAATCATATGGAAGGAAGACGGCCCCGTTCAGGCGCCGTCCACCCGTCGGCTGTTACATCCAGCCTTTTTCTTTGTAGTATTTGACGGCGCCCGGATGCAGCGGCGCCGACATGCCGCTGCTGATCATTTCTTTTGGATCCAAGTTGGCGAACGCCGGGTGCAGCTTCTTGAACTCGTCAAAGTTGTTGAAGACGGCAGAGACCATGGCATACACCACCGCGTCGGGCACCTTGGCCGAGCTGACGAAGCTGGCCACCACACCGAAGGTCTTGATCGGATCGGGGTTACCCGGATACATGCCGCCCGGGATCGTCGCCGCAGCGAAGTACGGGTAATCATTGATCAGCTTATCCACCGCCGGACCGGCAATCGGCACCAGTTTGGCGCCGCAGGTCGTGGTCGGATCCTGGATGTTGGCCGCCGGACTGCCCACAACGTAACCAAAACCATCGATCTTGTTGTCGCACAACGCGGCACCATGCTCATCCGGTTTCAGTTCGGAAGTCAGGGTAAAGTCACTGGTCTTCATGCCCAAGGCAGGCATCAGTATGTCAATCGTGGCTCGAGTTCCCGATCCGGGGTTGCCTACGTTGAAGCGTTTGCCCTTGAAGTCCTCGAATTTCTTGATGTTGGCTTCTTTTCGCGACAGAACAGTCAGCGGCTCAGGATAAACCGAGAACACGGCGCGCAGGTCGACATGCGCGCCGCCTTCTTTGAACTGCGCCAACCCCTTTACGGCGTTGTACTGCACGTCGGACTGGGCCACGCCGAAATCGAGTTCCCCCCCCTTGATGGTATTGACGTTGTAAACCGAACCGCCCGTGCTTTCCACCGAGCAGCGAATGCCGTGCTTGGCGCGCTCCTTGTTCATCAGGCGGCAGATGGCGCCGCCCGCCGCATAGTAAACGCCAGTCACGCCGCCCGAACCGATGGTCACGAATTTCTGCTGCGCCGTGGCAACGGGGCTTGAGAGCGCCACACCCATCGCCAGAGTTAATGCAGTTATGGAACATTTCTTCATTCTTGACACCCCTTTTATGATGAATCGATTGTCGAAAAAAATGAAGCAATCACCTCGCCGTTTTTTATTTGACGACTCGGAGACTTCTCACAATCACGAAATTCCATCGACCCAATTCAGCTTCGACGAGAACTTCGCGAATAATGACCGATCAACAAAAACCCACTGCAATCTTGATATTAGTCGGATATCCGAACAGTCTTGATGCTGTAAATCCGGATTCCCGAACAAGTTCAATCGTGGCGCAAGAAATTTCCCGAAGCTGAACCTATGAGCATGTTGTCATGCGAAGAATGGCGTATTCTTAATCTCGTTCACGCGGGCACGCAAACGACAAATAAGAACCATTTAGTTCCGTTTCAGAATGTAATACCGAGAAACGCCACCTGAAATGCCGAATCAGGCTACGGCCAGTTTGCTTCAGGGGTATTTTCGCGCCAGCCCGGCATTTTCATGCAATAGGGATAAACGGTCATTGTAGACCCGCACCGGCACGAGGCCGCGCAACGCATTCCCCAGATACACCTGAGCATCTCCAAGCAGATCTTCGAGGACAAGCATCTGCTCTACGGCACGGCCGGAATCAAGAAGATTGCGGCGCATGACTCCCGGCAACAGACCGCAATCCTGAGGAGGTGTGAGCAACACGCCATCGCGTTCGACAAAAACATTGCTGCGCGCCCCTTCGCAGACCTCTCCCCGTGAATTGAGAAAAATCGCATCGAATACGCCCGGGCAATTGGCGAGCCGCTGCAACGCGCGGTCGTAACAGCCTCGTGCCGTTGTCTTGTGGCGCAGCAGATAGTCGTCAGGATCCAGAACCTCGTCGGAAATGATCGCCGACTTGGCCGAGGAATCATCCGTCAGTTCTGACGACGAGATCTGCCATATCCCCGCATGCGTCAGCGTCAGGCGCACACGATGCACTCCTTTTTTGTTTTGCGCGGCGTGTGCGTGCAGTACGTCACGAATCTCGGTCAGCGGGCACCTAAAACCCAGACTCTTCGCCGAAGCACCCAGTCGCTGCAAATGCTGGTACAGCAGCGGATAACCGCCCTGCTCCAGCCTAAGCGTTTCGATCAACTCGAACCCCGGATCCAAACCCGTCAGGAAGCGGCCCTTCAACAGACATTCCGCGTACTCGAGCTCAGGCTTCGAATCAATCACGATGCCACTGCCTACGCCCAGCCTGCCATATCCCTTGTCGTCAATTTCCAGGGTGCGAATTGCCACATTGAACCGGCAATCGCCGCCTGGCGCCAGCCACCCCACAGTCCCGGTATATAACCCGCGCGGCGCACCCTCCAGGTCTGCAATGCACTGCATGGCACGGATTTTCGGCGCGCCAGTGATCGACCCACACGGAAACAACGCGCGAAAGATATCCACCAGCCTGGCATCCGGCAAATCCGCCGAAACGGTCGATACGACCTGCCACAGGGTCGGATACGCCTCCGCCTCGCAAAGCGCATCGACACGCACGGCTCCCGCTTTTGCCAAACGCCCAAGATCATTGCGCAACAGGTCGACGA
>CAZCJW010000081.1:9734-12452 GCA_964499185.1 uncultured Propionivibrio sp.
CGCACGGCTCCCGCTTTTGCCAAACGCCCAAGATCATTGCGCAACAGGTCGACGATCATGATGTTCTCGGCGCGCTCCTTGGCTGAAGACAACAGCATCTGCCTGCACAACTGATCGTCCGCGGGAGTAGATCCACGCGGTGCCGTTCCCTTCATCGGCCGCACGACCACCCGCCCGGCGGTACGCTCGAAAAACAGTTCCGGCGAGAAGGAAAGCACAGTCTCGCCGGGCACGACTATGCACGCGCCATAGCGCACGGGCTGGCGCCGGCGCAACGCCGCATACAGCGCCACGGGATGCCCAAAATAGCGAAATCGCAAAGGAAACGTCAGGTTGATCTGATAACAATCGCCCTCGGCAATCCAGCGCCTGACCCGCTCAACCTTCAACGCATAGTCGCACTGATCCAGCTCGGGGCTGATTTCCGCGACACCCGCAACACGTTCATGTTGCGCAAGGTTGGCCAGACACCCGGACAGGAAAGCGTCAACTTCTTCCGGACCAAGCCGTTGCGCACGGCTAAACACCCAGCCGCGCAGCAGGGACCGGTTATTTTCGAGACGCGGTGCCTTGGGCTCGAAGCACGCACCAAGTTCATAGTCGCACGCCAGTGCAACCCATTGCCCCTCCGCCGCAGCGCCTTCAATGGCCGAAAACACGGCGAGAAGTTCTTCTTCATCATACACACCGGCATCAAGAGACACCGATCGGCAATATCCGGTGAGCAGCAATCCGGCCCCGTCATCACCGTCAAGAAGAGCAAACGGCCCAAACGGGCTAACCTCGTGCATCATAAAACGGCACCCGGCCCGACCCGCCCCTATTTACGTTTGAACAAAAACTCGAATACTTGATCAAGTTCGACAGTTGACATCAACTCGTTGCCGGTCTGTCTGGCAAAAGCCTGAAAATCCTTGACAGCATGGGCATCTGTGGCAAGCACGCGCAACACCTGACCCGAGGTCATTTCTGACAGCGCCTTCTTGGTGCGCAAAATTGGTAAAGGACAGTTGAGTCCCTTCACATCCAGTTCTCGATCAATCTGCATGGTCATAATCCAAGTCGTCAGAAGTGCGACATTCTAACCGCCGTCCCGCTTTCTCTTGTCTTCCTCCATTTGCAGTTTGCGCAATTCGCGCAGACGTGCATCGACAGCCGACTGTTCGTAGAAATTTCCGTCTGACTCCTTCTGCGCAAACTGGAGTTGCTCAACCGCTTGCCCAAGCTGGCCTTGCAAAAAATAGTACTCCGCCTGCGCCCGATGCTGTTGCAGGCGCTTGCCGACGGCCGCGAACGTTCTGGCCTGCAGGCCATGCAAACGGTAATCCTCGGAGTCCTTCTGCAGTTGCGCCTCCAGGAAACTCAGGGCCTGAGTGTACGCGCCCGCTGCGTATAGCGAATCGGCGTAGGCATAGATCAGCGATTTGGCCTGCGGGAAACGCTGCAGCGCCTCGCGATAGATGCCATGCGCTTCCTCCATGTTCCCGGACGCAGCACTGATCTCGGCCGCGAGCCCTGCCAGGACAGCAGACGAGTCCCGGAGTGCGCGCAGATTCTCACTGGCACGCCGCGCGCCCTCGACATCTCTGGCACGCATCAGTGCGTAGGACAAACCGTACTGCACCGCCACCTGAGAAACATATTTTCTTTCCTGCAGCAGTTGTTCAAACTCGGTCACAGCCTCCTTCGGTGTTCCCGACTGCGCACGCAACTTGGCACGAATCAGATGAAAGTCGAGACTGCTGACAACCTGGCGATAGGGCGATTCCTGCGCCCGGTTCTGCATATCCGAGAGACGCTCGACTGTAAGGGGATGAGAACGCAAATAGACTGGCGCATTATTTTCGTAAAGACGACCTGCCTTCTGCAGCCTTTCGAAAAATTCTCCCATCCCGCGCACGTCGAACCCTGCTTTTTCCAGGGACTGATATCCCATGCGATCAGCCTCGCGCTCAAAATCCCGGGTGTAGGCCAGTTGTGACTGAATCAGCCCTGCCTGCACCGAGGTTATCGCCCCCGCAGCCACCGAGGTATTCGAGCGCGCCGCCAGAATCCCGATGGCCATGGCGACCAGGCTGGGAATGGTGTTCTGCTTCTCCTTGGCGATCTGCCGCGCGAGGTGATTCTGCGTCACATGAGCGATTTCATGGGCGACTACGCCAGCGAGTTCGGACTCGCTCTGAGCCGTCAGGATCGTTCCGGTATTTATCCCGATGAATCCGCCGAACATGGCGAACGCGTTAACGGTGGTGTCGCGAATCGCGAAGAAATGGAATTCCCCGGTCGGGTTATCACTGGCCTCCACCAAGCGGCGACCGAGACGGGCCAAGTAGTCGTTGATCTCCGGATCGTCGACATAGCTGGGTTCGCGGAGCCGGATCTGGTTCATGATGCTTTGGCCGATCCTGCGTTCGAGCTGGGGTGACAACTCGGCGCGCGAGGACTCCCCGAGATCAGGCAACTCGCTGGCAGCGGAACCGCCCGCGACGGACATCATGGCGATAGCAACAAACGCGGCGCAGCGTCTTGTCCGCGCGGAGAAAACCAGGGATTTCATCACGGCCTGACAGGTACAGGAAACGGGTGACTATGATATCGGAGGCGCGGCAATCATGCTGTTTCGGTTTGTTTCAGGGAATACGCCCGAAAAAAAACCCGCCAAAGGCGGGTTTTTTCAGCGTGGTCGAAATAATCAAGCACGTCCAATATTCGAAGCCT
>CAZCJW010000082.1:0-8260 GCA_964499185.1 uncultured Propionivibrio sp.
ATCTGTAATGCCGCTAAGAAAAACCATGGTGCGCTGTCCGCAGTGCGGCGGCGAGTCGTTGTGGAGTGCCGAGAACAAGTTCCGCCCGTTCTGTTCAGAGCGCTGCAAGCTAATCGATCTCGGCGCCTGGGCTTCGGAGTCCTACCGGGTTCCGGTGCAGGAAGAAACGATCGATCCGCTCGCCGACCCGCCCAAGACCGAATAGCCAGCCTTTACCAGCCGCGCATCAGAGCGATTCCGTGCGCCCCGTGCGCCTGGGCTGTCCCCAGCATTCCCTGCTTCATGCCTCCCAGTGAGTAGACCGGGATCGTCAGACGCTCGACGAATTGTCCGAATGCCTCCCACCCCATGCCTGCTGCTTCCGGGTGGCTGGCGGTCGGCAGGACCGGGCTGAGTACGACGAAATCGATACCCAGGGCAGCGGCGCGTTCGATATCGGCGGATGTGTGACAGGATGCGGCGACGCGGTCGAACTCGGGGCGGGTCTCGAGTGCGTGAAGTCTTGCGGAGGAGAGGTGGAGTCCGCTGGCGCCGATGGCTCGCGCCAATTGCTCGTCGTCGTTGACCAGGACGCAGGCGTCCGGGAACGAGGCGGCAAGCGCCATGACGTCTTGCGCGAAACGTTTCCGCTCGCCGGGCGGCAGGTTCTTGTCGCGAATCTGCAACAACCTGATTCCGTTGTGTAAACCCCGCGCAATACGCTCCAGTTCGGTATCGATACCATTATCGAGCGCATTGGTGATGGCATAGATTTCCGGCAAAACCAATGCGCGCAGGATCGGCCCGTTGGCAGGGAGCACGGGAGAGACGGCAGGCGTGTCGCCGAAGCGCGTCCACTCGATACCGGTGTGCTCGTGGGGATGGATATCCCCCCTCCATGCAGCGACCCGAAAGAACTTGAGGCGCACCCGGGCGTGCGGATAGGTGAACTCCCGGCACAGCCACGGCACGGCCTGCTCGATCTCTATGCCCAGTTCTTCATGCAGTTCGCGGATCAGGGCATCGTGGAACGACTCGCCCTTCTCGAGCTTGCCGCCTGGAAATTCCCAATATCCGGCGTAGACCTTGCCTGGGGGGCGTTGCGCCAGCAGGTATTCGCGACCGTTCTCTGTTTCGCGCAGCAGTATGGCTGCCGATACCTCGACGAGACGGCTCATTTGCCGCGCTTGGTCCGCGCATTCCTGCGCGTGCCTGCCCAGTCCTTGGCGAACTGCCAGGCCACGCGCCCGCTGCGCGAGCCGCGCAGCAACGCCCAGTTGAGCGCATCGCGTTCGGCACGGGCGATGTCCGCGTTCTTGCAGCCGAACGAGCGCAGCCAGTGCGCGACGATGTTGAGGTAGGCGTCCTGGTCGAACGGGTAGAAGGACAACCACAGGCCGAAGCGTTCCGACAGGGAGATCTTCTCCTCGATGGCTTCGCCGGGATGAATTTCCTCGCCGACACGGTGGGTTTCCAGGTTTTCCTCGAAGTATTCGGGCATCAGGTGCCGGCGGTTCGAAGTCGCGTAGATCAGCACATTGTCCGGCGCGGCGGCGATCGAACCGTCGAGGACAACCTTGAGCGCCTTGAATGTGGCATCGCCGGCATCGAACGAAAGATCGTCGCAGAAGATGATAAAACGCTCCGGCCGCTGTTCGACGATATCAACGATATCCGGCAGGTCGACGAGATCGTGTTTTTCGACCTCGATGACGCGCAGGCCATTCTGCGCATGTTCGTTGAGCAGCGCCTTGATCAGCGATGATTTGCCCGATCCGCGCGCCCCCGTCAGCAGGACGTTGTTGGCCGGTCGGCCGGCGACGAACTGCCGCGTATTGGCGTCGATGCGTGACTTCTGCTCGTCGATGTCCTGCAAGTCCTCCAGCCGAATGGCCGACGGGCGTCGAACCGGCTGCAGATAACGGGCGGAGCCGTGCTTGCGCCAGCGGAAAGCGATGGCGGCGTTCCAGTCGGGCTCCGCGGAAGCCGGGGGCAGCAGCGGCTCGATACGTGCGAGCAGCCGTTCGGCGCGTGCCAGGAAAGTGGCAAGTTGCAGGGGGGTGTCGCTCATGGGGCGGTATACTCGGTCGATCCGGAAAGACCGCACTTTAGCCAAACCATGATCAAAAGCCAAACGACCTTGCGTCAAACTACAAATAATCCGCTGATGCTAGCAGCGGCCTTCAGCGCCCTGCTCAGTGCCTGCGCTACCGTCACAGAAGCACCGTCGGCGGTATGTCCGCCCTGTCCGCAATGCGTTGTACCAACCGTCGTTGAGTCCCCGCCTCCGGCAAAGCCACTGCAGCCTGCCCAATGGAGCGACTTGCCCGGATGGGGCGAGGATGACCCGGTCGACGCTTGGCCGGCTTTCCTGCAATCCTGCCGGGGCATGGCCGGAAGGCCGTACTGGCCGCAGTGGAGTTCCGTCTGTGAAGAAGCGCGTTTGCTGCCGGTCAAGGATGGCGGGGCGATCCGACAATTCCTGGAAACCCGGCTGGAACCGTATCTGCTGACCAATCCCGACGGGGCGACCAGTGGCATGGTTACGGGGTATTACGAGCCGCTTCTGCGCGGCGCGCGCACGCGTACGGCGAAATATAGCCAGCCTGTCCTCGGCGTGCCGCCGGATCTGCTGACCATCGACCTGTCAGAGGTGCTGCCGGATCTGAAGAACATGCGTCTGCGCGGGCGTCTGCAGGGTAACAAGGTGGTCCCTTACTATTCGCGCGCCGAGATCACCGGCAAGGGCGTGGAAAAGAACTTCCCGGAGCGTGTGCTGCTGTGGGTCGATGACGCGATCGAACTCTTCTTCCTGCAGATCCAGGGCTCGGGGCGTGTCAGGTTGACGGACGGAAGCATGGTGCGCCTTGGCTATGCAGACCAGAACGGCCATCCCTACAAGGCCATCGGGCGGGTTCTCGCCGATCGCGGCGAAATTCCCATCGAGCAGGTTTCCATGCAGAGCATCCAGACGTGGGCCAGGGCAAACCCGGACCGTCTCGACGAAATTCTCAACAGCAATCCCAGCTACGTGTTCTTCCGCGAGCGGCCGGTTAAGGGCAATGGCGATGAAGGGCCGCAGGGTGCGCTGGGAGTCCCGCTGACGCCAGGTCGCAGCATTGCCGTCGATCCACGGCACGTGCCGCTGGGCGCGCCGGTGTTTCTGTCGACGACGCAGCCCGACTCGGTCGTGCCGCTGTCCCGTTTGGTGCTCGCACAAGATACAGGTGGCGCCATACGCGGCGTGGTGCGCGCTGATTTCTTCTGGGGATTCGGCGCTGACGCAGGCGCTCAGGCGGGGCGGATGAAACAGGCCGGGAAGATGTGGGTGTTGCTGCCGGTGGGGGTTGCGTCAAAACAATGAGTTGAATCCCGGAATCAATCACTCAGGCTGCTAATGCCGTGAGACAGGCAGAACCCAGTTCCAGCGCACCGCCGCCAGGCGGAATGCCGTGATGCCGAATGTCGTTATCCATACGGCCAGATCGCCGGGAAGCGACAGGTGGGTAAGGAGAAAATAGAAGTAGCACCCGGCAAAGGCGCACGTCGCGTAAAGCGGTGTTTGCTGGAATAGCGAGGGCAATTCGTTGCACAGAATGTCTCGGATGACCCCGCCAAAGGTTCCGGTGATTGTCCCCATGAGTGCGGCAATGAATAAAGATGACCCGGCTTCCAACGCAAATCCGGCACCCGCCACGCTGAACAAGCCAAGGCCAAGGGCGTCCGCAACCAGCAACACGATTGGCGGGAATCGTCCGGTGACAGGGAAAAGGGCAAAAACCGTCGACAGCCCCAGGATTGCCATGGCATAGCCGTCGTGCTCGATCCAGAATAACGGGGTGCGATCAAGCAGCAAGTCGCGCAATGTGCCCCCACCAAATGCTGTGACCAGGGCAACAACAAACAGCCCGACCAGATCCATATCGCGCCGCCTGGCTTCGACCAAGCCTGAAAACGCAAACGCAAAAACGCCGACGGCTTCAATAAATTTAAGCAAGCTCATAGGTTTCACCTAAAGTCGTTGTTATGACATGCCATGGGCGGACATAAACGGGGGCGAGACAAGGCTTTCTCACAGGTTTCTGGACTCGGTCATGGGGAGACGGCTTCAGGCCTCTGCGTCAGGGGTAGAGCCATTGCCAGTGCGTTTACGCAGCATCTCGATAATCATGGATGCGGTCTGTTCGATCGAGCGATTGCTGGCATCGATGATCGGCCAGCCGCAGCGGAGAAAGAGACGCTTCGCTTCGGTGACTTCCCGGCGCAGATTCTCCTGATCCGCGTAGCTGGCGTTCTCATCGTTGTTGAGGCTTTTCAGGCGTGCCGCGCGAATCACCGCAAGTCGGGCCGGATTGACCGTCAGGCCAACGATCAGCGGCCCTTTTGCGCGAAGCAGGCTGGCGGGTGGCGGAGAACCGGGGACCAAAGGCACGTTGGCGGCCTTGATGCCGCGAGAGGCGAGGTACATGCAGGTGGGAGTCTTGGTTGCACGCGAAACGCCAACGACAACGACATCGGCCGCCTCAAGATCGCTGCTTCCGATGCCGTCATCGTGCGCCAACGTGTATTTCATGGCTTCAACACGGCGGTAGTAATCCTCGTCGAGCGCATCGCCGGAACTGTTGTGGTAGTGAATCGCGGCACAAGAATAGTCGGAGAGCTGGCTGACCAACGGTTCAAGCGCAAACTGGTACGGCAGGTTCAGTTGACGGCAACCCTCTTCGAGGGCTTCACGCACGTCGCTGTGACTGATGCTGTGCAGGACGAACCCGGGCGCGTTACCGATCTCGCTGAGAATCTCGGGAAGTTGATCCATACGGCGCACCATCTTCCACAAGCGCCGTTTCACTTCGACCCCTTCGAGTTGCATGACGGCGTTGCGCGCCAGCATTTCTATCATTTCCCCCGAGGCGTGTGAGACGAGGTTCATTACAATGATTTTTTTCAAGGAGCCTCCTCTTTAATGGCCCGATGAGGTCTCAGCGGTGATAACCGCCGTCCAGGCGCAGCACGCTCCCGTTGATCATGACGTTATGTAGGACGTGGATAGCCAGCATCGCGAACTCGGCCGGGTCGCCGAAGCGGTGGGGGAACGGGATCTGGCGGGCCAGGCGGGAGTCCAGGTTTTTTTCGATATCGAACAGCGTCTGTGTACCGAACAGACCGGGGGCAATTCCGACGACGCGGATACCCAGCGGGCCGAGTTCGCGAGCGGCAGGAAGAATCAGGCTGACGACGCCGCCCTTGGATGCGGCGTATGCGGCTTCTCCAATCTGGCCTTCATACGCGGAGACTGAGCCGGTCAGCAGAATGACGCCTCGCTCGCCGTTGGCCATAGGCGGCAGGTGCGCCATGTCGGCCGCTACCAGGCGCATCATGTTGAATGTTGAAATCAGATTGACGTCGACCAGCCTGCGAAAGTCCTCCAGGCGCATCGGTCCGTTGTCACCAACGATCGGTTCGAAATGACCACGTCCAACGCAGTGCACCAGTACGCGGGCGGCCCCGTTCCTTGCTCGTGCCTCCGCAACCGCCTTTTCGGCCGAGTCGGAGTCGGCTACATCGCAGTGAATGGCAAACGCGCCAATCTCACTCCCGACTCGCTGCACGCCTTCCGCGTCAATGTCGATCACCGTCACTTTGGCTCCGGCCTCCGCGAGGTGACGCGCCGTCTCCGCACCTAATCCCGATGCCGCTCCAGTGACCAGGGCTGGACACTCCCACAAATCCATGCTGACTCTCCCAATCTTCGCAATGTAGTGTTTCAGTTCGTAGGCTTGTTATCTGGGCGGGCGTACTCCCGGAAAGTCTCCCGCATACGCCCGATTTTACAGTGTCAAGCAGTATGAATTCCTGCTGATTGTCGACAACCGTATATGGCTTGCAAAGAATGGAACCCAGCCATAGTCTCGCAAGGAGCGTTGCCAGCGCTATGCTGGCAAATGAACGTAACCGTTCTCGTCCAGAGGGAAGAACGGATTCCAGCAGACTTCCCACAAGAAGCTGTCGGGGTCGGCAAAATAACCCCGGAAACCGCCCCATGGCGCCGTTTCGGCTGTTCGCACCAGAATTCCTCCGGCAGCCACCGCGTCGCTGATCGTCGTTTCGACTTCTGCTACGGAAGCAACGTTGTGGGACAACGTAAAACCGGGAAAGCCCGAGCCGCTGGGGGGAACGCAAGCATCGCCGGCCAATGCCTCGCGCTGAAAAAGCGCAAAGGCGACTGTTCCGGCAGAATAGAAGGCCACCGTGTCCTGGCTGCTAGCCGATTCGCGCCAGCCGAGTGCCGCATAAAAGGCACGGCTGCGTGCCAGATCAGAGACGCCCAAGGTGATAAAGCTGATGGTTTGTCTCATCATGCCTCCTGCTTGTCGGGGTCAAGAATCTCGGTGTCTGCATGCGAATAGGCGGGCGAACAGCAGCATAGCAGTATCAACGGCGATGTCGCGGACGCTTCGACGCAGTGCGGCGTTCCCGGTGGAATGCAAACAGTATCGCCTGCCGCGACCTCGAATTGGTCCGGGCCGAGTGTCATCCGGCCGTTACCGGCGGTAAAGTGATAAAGCTCTTCTGTTATCGCGTGCCGATGCAATAGCGTCCGTGTTCCTGCCGGCACGGTGGCTTCAGCCAGACTCTGGTTGCGGTTGCCGTGAAGCGCGGGGTGCATGAGTTCCCGGATTTCAGATCCGTCCTTGGTGATATACGCGAATGTGTCGGCGTAGCATTGATGCATCTCGATATCCTCGACGTCATGAACTGCCGTTCTTCCGGCGGTGATCATCTTCCTGCAGGGCTTGCAGACGCGAGAATACGCCTATGCCGGGCATGCCAAAAAAAATCCCGCGCCGGTGTGGCACGGGATTGAAAGTCCCATCGTTGCGATGGGTCAGGGAGGGTCAAACATTGTCAGCGGGGGACGCTGAAGCAACGGTTGCAGAATACCGGCCGGCGACGGGGGTGTCTGTGGGCATTGCTGCGTGGTTCTGTGACGATTTGTAATGGAAATTTGCGATTGGCATGGTCGTTCAACGCAAGGAGTTTTTATTCGTTCCGTGCGAAGAGACTTCGAGCCTGTTGAGGTCGAATCCATGGGCGCCAAGGCGGGAGAGCAGAGCAGCATAGCTCGCCGTATCGACCGTGGGAGTACGCGAAAGTACCCATAGATAGTTGCGCTTGGGTTCGCTGACGGCCACCAGTTGATAGCCGTCGTCGATATCGATAACCCAGTAATCGCCCCACACCGCGGGGATGAAGGAGAGCCAGGCCGGGGCAAACCGCACCTCCAGCTTCGGCGAGTTCGTTCCACCGACCTGACGGGCGATACCGTTTGCCACTTCAAACTCCCCGTTTTCCAGACGGCATCGATTGACGACCTGTACCCGGTTGTCCGGCATAAGCGTGTATTCGGCGCGGGTGTCCCCTACGCAGTGTTTCTGGAAACGATTGGGGTACTTGGCGATTTCGTACCATGTTCCCATGTAGCGTTCCGCATTGAGCGAAGGCACGGCGAGCAGCGGCGGGATGGGTGCAAAGGGTGATTCTCCACTGGCCTGAGCCCCGAGAGGCAATAGGCAGAAAATGGCAAAGGCGAGATGGAAGCGCATCGGGAGGGTTGTCCTGAATTGACGAGTGCTGGATAGACCGCCTAGTCGCCACCCAGTTTCAACCGACTCGGCTGCCGCTTTTCAATCGCCCATTTGAGTAGTGCCGCCGAACGATAGATCCCATGAGCGAACTTGCCATACGGAAGGGTCAGGAAGAAGGCCATCACCGTGCCGAGATGCATGACCAGCAACACGCCCATCGCCGGCGTATCGCGCCAGGCCAGCAAGGCCAGGCCGCTGGCGCTGGTGAGCAGCAACAAGAGCATGAACCCGCGATCGAGAGGGCGTTGTGCCGTATCGCCGTGCAGCGGATGGCGTCGCACGTTGCACCACAGCAGGCCCGCCGGGCCGATCACCAGCCCGATGCCGCCCACCGTGCCGAGCACGACCGGCAGGCTGGTCAGGGAGTACGGTGCGTGGATGCCGAGGATATAGTGATAGAACGTGGCCGCCAGCGTGGCCGCGAAGCAGAGCAGGAAACCGTAGAAGGTGAGGTGGTGGAAGTTCCGCCGCCACAACGAGAAGGCGTCGTCTTCATTGTTGCAGCCTTCGCCGTGGCCGCCGTCGAGATACCTGAGCGTCAGGATCGCGTGCGTCGCCTCGGTCGCCGCGGCGGCATTCGGCGCCCCCGGCGAGACATCGCGCCAGAAACGACTGACCCCGACACCGAGGGCGAG
>CAZCJW010000082.1:8360-12294 GCA_964499185.1 uncultured Propionivibrio sp.
TAATGCGCGTCGGCCTTGCCGAACTCGATGCGCCGGGTCATGGCCGGAAAGACGGCGCAGAATCCTTCGCAGTAGCGGCAGGCATTGCAGATCTGCATGACGCGCCCCACTTCGGCCTCCGCGCCCTCCGCGTTTTCGGACGCGCCTTGATCCATGACTTGATCACACGCTTGCATGACATTCCTTCGCGTTTGTTTCCCGGACAGCGCGCGCCGCCTGCGTGCCGGCAATGCGTCCGAAGGTGGTGCCAATGGACATGCCGATGCCGGCCAAATAGCCCTTGCCGAGCACGTTGCCAGCCATCATTTCCCCGGCGGCGAAAAGATTGCGGCTCGGTCGACCGCCAAAGTGTACCGCCGCGTGCTCATTCACTTTCAGACCGAGGTAAGTGAAAGTGATGCCCGGACGCAGGGCGTAACCGTAGTACGGCGGCGTATCGAGCGGCAGCGCCCAGTGCGTCTTGGCCGGCGTGAGGTTTTCCGTGTGGCAGTCGTCGAGTACCGTGTGGTCGAAGCGGCCAACGCGGCAGGCGGCGTTGTAGTCGGTTACGGTACGCATGAAGCGCGCTTCGTCCAGGCCGAGCTGGCGCGCCAGATCGTCCAGCGTTTCACCCCGGACGCCAGGGAATACTGGCGGCATGAAGCGGCCGATGGCTTTGGAGTCGATGATCGCGTAGCCGATCTGCCCCGGCTGGCGGGCGACCAGCCGCCCCCAGATGGCGTAGCGCTTGGGCCAGAAGTCCTCGCCTTCGTCGTAGAAACGCTCGGCGTTGCGGTTGAGCATGATGCCCAGCGACACGCAGTCGACCCGGGTGCAAATGCCACCGTCGTAGAGCGGCGCACGTGCGTCGATGGCCACGCAGTGCGACTGCGACGGGTCGCCGATGGCGTCTGCCCCGGACTCGATCAGGTGCTTGAGCAGCACGCCGCGGTTGAAGCGCGTGCCGCGGATCAGGAAGTTGTCGGCCGGCCATTCGCCGTGTTCGTTCCGGCCCCAGGCCTCGCGCAACCACGCGCGGTCGGACTCAAAGCCGCCGGCGGCAACAACGCAGGAATGCGCGGCAATGCGTTCGTCGCCGATGCGCGCCGCAACGAATTCGCCATCTAGCAACTCCAGCGCATCGACCGGCGCGTCGTAGCGGATCTCGACGCCGAGGCGGACCGCGCTGCGGTAATAGGCATTGACCAGCGCTTTGCCGCCGCCCATGAAGAAGGCGTTGGTGCGTGCGGTGTGCAGCGCGCCGGAGAGCGAGGGTTGGAAATGCACGCCGTGGCGGCGCATCCAGTCGCGGCAGGAGGCGGTACTGCGGATGACCAACCGGGCCAGCGCCTCGTCGGTCAGCCCGCCGGTCACGCCGAGCAGATCGCGCCAGTATTCGTCTTCCGGGTACGCGTCGACCAGCACGTCCTGCGGGGCGTCGTGCATGCAGCGCAGGTTGCGCGTGTGCTGCGAATTGCCGCCACGCCATTCGCGCGGGGACGATTCCAGCAGCAACACGGACGCGCCGGCCTCACGCGCGGTCAATGCGGCACACAGGGCGGCATTTCCGCCGCCGATCACCAAGACATCATGCATCGTCACAAGCTCCATCGAATGACGATGACTTTAGGGCGCCTCCCGCCGCGCCGCCAGCGGGCTTTCAGCAAGAGGTGTTTACGGTTCGTAAAGAGTGGCGCCCGGCCATTTTCCGCCAGCTACCAGCGCGCGGGCGACATCGGCAAGCACGACGCGGGCCGCCAGGCCGGCCGGCGACAGTTCGTCGTCGGACAGGCTGACCAGCAGATTCGGCCGGCGTGCCTGCGCATCGGCGATTTCCAGCGCAACCAACCCCGGATCGTCGAGGCGTGCCGTCGCTGCGCCCGGCTGGATCGTGGCGCCGAGACCGGCGCCCACAGCGTCCATGAGCATCGCCAGGCCGTCGATTTCCAGGACAACATCGAGCGCAACCCCAGCCCGCGCGGCCGCTACGTCGATCAACGCGCGCAGCCCGTGCTGGTCGCTGGGCAGAATCAGCGGCAGGCCGGCAATTTGCCCGAAATTCAACGGGCCTTGTTCGGGAAGGGCGACCGTATCCTGCCGGGCAATGACGAAGAGCCGTTCTTCGAGCAGCGGAATCACGCTCCAGCGCTGCGCACGCTCGGCCTGGAAAAGTACGGCCAGGTCGAGCTGGCGCATGCCGATCATCGACGCCAGGTTGCCGGACAGGGTTTCAACGAGGCGCACGCCGATGTCCGGATAACGCTCGCGCATGGCCAACAGGAAGGGCAGGCCGAGCACGGCCCCGGTGCTTGGTGCCATGCCGACGCTGACATGCCCGGACAGGCGCGCGTGACGTGCCGCTGCTTTCGCCGCCTCCGCATGGCGAATGGCCAGTTGGGCCTGCGGCCAGAACGCCAACCCGGCTTCGGTCGGCACCGCGCCCGTGGAGGTGCGCTGCAGCAAACGCGTCGCCAACTCGCTCTCCAGTCGGCTGATTTGCTGGCTCAGCGCCGACGTGCTGACGCCCAGCGCCTGCGCCGCGCGGCCCATGCTGCCGAGTTCCACGACGCGGATGAAATAGTGCAGCTGCCTCAGTTCCATTGTTCTTCGCTCCCTTGCCAACGGTCCGATCCAACCCGGATCATACGCCGCACGGAAGGCCCAAAAAAACTGGCCGGCATCCGGGCATGCGCCCGTCGGCCGGCCAAGGGTCGTCACGCGGTAGTTACATGAACCACTTCATCGGCACGATCACCAGTTGCGGGAAGAACACCAGCAGAAACAGCAGCCCTGCCTCGGCGAAGAAGAACGGCCACACGCCCTTGATCACGTTGGCCATGCCGGCCTTGGAAACTCCGCCGACAACGTTCAGCACGGTGCCGACCGGCGGGGTCAGCAATCCGAGCGAGACGTTCATCACGAACAGGACACCGAAGTAGATCGGGTCGATGCCGGCCTGCTTGACCACCGGCACGAGGATCGGCCCCAGGATCAGGATCGACGGCATCAGGTCCAGCGAGGTGCCGATGATCAGCACCAGCACCATGATCATGATCAGCAGCAGCGTCGGGCTGTCCATGAACGGTTGCAGCAGGGTGACGGTCTGCGCGGGGATGTCGGCAATGGTGATCAGCCAGGCCGAGACCATGGCGCAGGCCACGAGGAACATGATGGTGCTCGAGGTCTTGAGCGACGCCAGCAAGAGTTGGGGGAGATGCCTGAAGCGCAAGCCGCGATAAACAAACAACCCGACCACCAGCGCGTAGAAGACCGCCACGACAGCGGCTTCGGTTGCCGTGAAGACGCCAGCTTTCATTCCTCCGATGATGACCACCGGCAGCACCAGCGCCCAGATGCCCTCGCGCATGGCCTTCAGGCAGTGGCGGAGTTCAAACGTGTGCTGATCGCCGGTCGGCTCCTTGCGGGCGACGAACCACCAGGTGATCGACAAGGTTAGCGCCCACAGCAGCCCCGGCACGATGCCGGCCAGAAACAGCTTGGTAATCGACAACTGGGTGGTCACGCCAAAGACGACGAAGGGAATCGACGGCGGAATGATCGGCGCGATGATTCCCGCCGAAGCGATCAGGCCGGCGGAGCGCGGCACGTTGTAGCCGGACGCGCGCATCATCGGGATGAGCAGCGCGGCCACCGCGGCCGAATCGGCGACGGCCGAACCGGAGATGCTGGCCACGATGGTCGCCGCCAGGATGGCCACGTAGCCGAGCCCGCCGCGCACCTGCCCGACCAGTGACTGTGCAATGCCGACGATACGCTGCGACATGCCGCCGGCGTTCATCAGCTCGCCGGCGAGCATGAAGAAGGGCACGGCCATCAGCGGAAAATTGTTGGCGCCTTCCATCAGGTTCTGGGCAATGATCTGGGTGTCGAAATTGTCCATCTGGATCATCAGCGCCACGGCGCAGATGAGCAGCGAAAAGGCGATCGGCGTCCC
>CAZCJW010000083.1:0-12189 GCA_964499185.1 uncultured Propionivibrio sp.
TCCGTTGGATGCATCCGCAGGTGGTCTGGTGGGCTGGGTGTCCAGCAGTGGTGGCCTTTTATAGATCGTCCAGACGCTTACGGATTGAACGGGAATGCGGCACGGGTGAGTGTCCGACCCGGCAGAAGAACGAAAAGCTGTCATCCGGAGTGGACGAAGCAATTTTTTCGAAACAGTCGACCAGCACCTGCGTCTGGCGGGCGATTTCCGGAATCGCGGAAAACTTCTTCCCGGAACGAGCGTACCAGCGGAAGATGACGGGGGTCATCTCGGGCTGGAGGTGCAACCCGAGTGCGGTTGCGGTCAGCCAGAGCCGCTGGAGCGCGACACCGGCCTGGACATGATCAAGGAGATCGCGGGGTGTTCTGGCCGGTTTCAGCAGGATGTGTCCCGCACAGGCGAGAGCCGGGATGAAGTCGAGTTGCACACGCGGAACGATGGTCCCGGCCAGGAAGCGGTTGAAGAAATGCACGCGTTCCCAGCTTTGCATCACCCAGCGCATGAGTTTTGCGGTCAGCGGATCAACGCCAACGGCTTGATCCGGGATGCGATCAACGCTGTACCGCGCGTTCCATTCGATGATGTCCCGATGGACCGGATAGGCTTCGGGGCAGGTCAGCCTGATCTTGGCGTTTTTCCAGAGCAGGCGGGCCACCGCGAGGCGATCCTTGAAAGATTCAAAAAACTGGATTGAGAAATCATCGCCAACCGCGTCCATCAGAGACTGTTTCTGCTTGTGCGTCAGCGGCGTGGTTTTCATCGCCCGGCGTTGGACGCAACGTGATTCGATGAATGGCACCAGCGGATCTTCAACGATTTCGGCCGGATTGAGCGTTACGTCGTAAATCGGGGCGTCGTCCAGGCAATCGGGCCGGATGCTCCATTGGGCTTTCAGGTTGAAACGCGTCGCCGCCAGGCGCAATGTTTCCAGGAGCGCTCCGTGCGCCATGTGGCTGGCGTGTCCTTCGAAGTCGTAAAGCACGTGCTGGCGCGTGTCGAAACCGTGTATGGCGATGTGCGAATCCGAGACGATCTCGAAGCGCCAGGGCTGGGTGTTGTCGCCGCTGGGGGCCCAGCGTGCCAGATCGAGAATCTTCAGCAGTGTTTCCCGTGACATGGATAGGCTCATTTCTTTGTGGTTTGCGATTTGGCCAACTGCGACTTGACCAGGAATGCCATCAGCTTTTGCAGCGGGTTGCGATGTCCCCATGGGCGCCACGTCCGCACATAGCGCATCCGGTAGCCGTCGAATTGGCTTCCCCACGGGGCCAGGCGTACGCCGCCTCGCCCGAGGAGCAGTTTCAGCGTTTCGATGGCGGCCACGCCGGCGCAGAGTTGGCATGCGGCGATGCTTGATGGGCCTTTCCGTTCGGCCAGGTTGATGCGCGACATGTCCGCCACATAGCCGCGCTGGAGCATCGCAGGCGAGAGACCAACCAAGAAGCGGATAGCCATCTCGATCTCGCTCTGACATCCTTCGAAACCAAAATAATCCTCGAACGACATGCCGCCGGGGCCGAATACAAGCAGGGCCGTCCCCAGCCCCAGCGGGGCGGCGGTGACTACGGGGATTCCCCGGCGTTCGCAAGCGGCAAAGGTCGTGCGTCGCGCTTCAAAAGCGAAGAAGTCGAGACCGTCCACATAAACGTCCACATCGTCCAGGAACGCTTCGAGCGTGTTGCCCTGAATCCCGGCCGGGAAGGTGCGCAACTCAATTTCCGGGTTGATGTCTTTCGCCATTTCGGCAAGCACGTCGATTTTCGGCCGCTCCAGCGTGCTGACCGAGGCCCCGACCTGGCGGTTGAAGTTGACGATATCGAAGACATCAAAGTCGGCGATGGTGAAGCGACCGATTCCCATTCTGGCCAGCGTCAACAAATGAACGCCGCCCACTCCTCCCAATCCGCCGATGGCCACGCGGGAGTTTCTCAGGCGCTCCTGTTCGGCCTCGGTCACCCACCCGATATTCCGTGAAAATGCCATTTCATAGTTGAATGTCTTCATGATGAGTTCGTCTGATGGGTTTGTCGTATGATAGAAGCCTCGGCACTAAATCTAGCAGACGAATTGGATCGATGAATAGCCTGATCGCCGATTTTCGCCTGGCTTCCAGGAATCTCAGGCGCAATACGCAGCGAACGCTGGTGGCGACGCTGACGGTTGCTTTCGGGATCGTCGCCTTTTTGCTGGCGGGAGGGTTCATCGCCTGGATCTTCGAACAGATGCGGGAGAGTGCCATTCACTCGCAGTTCGGTCATGTGCAGATCGTTCGCCCCGCCTATTTCGAAAAAGGAATTGCCGATCCGTATGCGTTTCTCCTGCCGGATCAGGCGGCCGAACAGCAACTCGTCGAAAAAATGCCGGGATTCAAGAGCCTGGCTCCGCGCTTGGCGTTCAGTGGTCTGATCAGCCACGGAGATACCACGATAGCCTTCATCGGGGACGGTGTGGACCCCGTCAGCGAGAAGCCGGTCAGCACGCAGGTTAACGTTATGGCCGGTCAGGACCTTGCCGCTGCCGACGAGAAAGCGGTGTTGCTTGGCGAGGGGCTGGCGCGCAGCATGGGCGTTGCACCGGGTGATACGGTGGTGTTGCTGGTGACCGCGGCGAATGGCAGTCCGAGCGCCGTCGAGGTCAAGGTGGCCGGGACGTTTGCCACAACGACGAAGGAATACGATGATTCCGCCTTGCGCTTGCCGATCGACGTGGCGCGCAAGTTGATGAAGGTGAAAGGGGCTACGTCGTGGGTCGTCCTGCTCGATAAAACAGGGAGAACGAGCGACGCTGTCGAGTATCTGGAGAACCAATTGCCCGCGGGCAAATTCGAAGTTGTTCCCTGGACGGCGCTGGCCGATTTCTACAACAAGACGGTCGTGCTTTTTTCCAAGCAGATCAGTGTCGTCAAGTTCATCATCGGCATCATCATTGTCCTGACGATCTCCAATACGCAGATGATGAGCGTCCTCGAGCGCACCACCGAGATTGGCACCAGTCTGGCCATCGGGCTGAGACGAATGACCCTGATGCGCATGTTCGTCGCTGAAGGCGCACTGATCGGCGCGGTGGGAGGCGTCCTGGGTGTTCTCCTGGGTTATCTGCTTGCCGAGGCCATTTCCGCCATCGGTATTCCGATGCCGCCTCCGCCGGGCATGGCCCGAGGATTCCTGGGCGAAATCCTGATCGTGCCGCAACTCGCGGTTGATGCCTTCGTCCTGGCTGTCTTGACCACGTTTGCGGCGAGCATCCTTCCCGCTTGGAAGGCGAGTCGCATGATTATTGTCGACGCACTGCGGCAGAACCAATGAAACTCAGCCTTCCCCAACGCCTAGCTTTTGCCTTGCGGAACGTGTTTCGGCAGCGGGTGCGCTCGGCCGGGACGCTCGCCGCCATCAGCCTGGGCGTGGCCGGGTTGATACTCGCGGGAGGTTTCGTTCAGGATATCTTCATCCAGCTCGGTGAAGCCGTTATTCATTCGCAGAGCGGGCATATCCAGGTGGCGCGAAAAGGGTATCGCGAGGGGCGCATTCGCTCGCCGGAGTCTTTCCTGATCGATCGCCCCGATGAACTCAAGCAGATACTCAAGGAGGAACCAGGCGTCCAGTTAGCGCTGGCGCGCCTGGGTTTTTCCGGGGTCATCAATAACGGCAAGCGCGATCTGGGGATTATCGGAGAGGGCGTGGAGCCTTCAGCCGAAGAGACGTTGGGCACCTTCCTGAAATACATCGAGGGGCGTCCGCTCAAGGACGAAGACCGGGACGGAATCGTCATGGGGCAGGGCGTTGCCCGGTCGCTCGGGCTGAAGCCTGGCGATCGGGTCAATCTGGTGATCAGCCTGGCTCAAGGGGCGGTCAATACCCTGGATTTTGAAGTGATCGGGGTTTTCCAGAGTTTCTCCAAGGATTTCGATGCACGCGCCATCCGCATTCCGCTTTCCGCCGCCCGCGATCTGATGGATAACCGCTCGGCCCACCTTGCAGTCGTGCTGCTCAACCAGACCGAGGATACGGACAAGGTTTTTGCGTCCTTGAAAACCCGGCTTGAACCGCAAGGTTTCGAGTTGGCCGACTGGCGCGAGCTTTCGGATTTCTACGACAAGACATTGAAGCTTTATGACCGGCAGTTCGGCGTATTGCGGTTGATCATTCTGCTGATGGTGCTGCTTAGCGTGACCAATAGCGTCAATATGACCTTGTTCGAGCGCACTCGCGAGTTTGGGACCTTGCTGGCGTTGGGCGATAGACCGAATACCGTGTTTCAGCTGATCATGACAGAAAGCGCGTTGCTGGGCCTGTTTGGGGCCGGGATCGGGATTGCGGTCGGGTGCGTGGCGGCCATGCTCATCTCCGCCATCGGAATTCCCATGCCGCCTCCGCCCAATGCCAATGTCGGCTACACGGCCTTTATCCGTCTTGTGCCTGCGGAAATACTGCTGGCTGGGTTGATCGGTTTTGTAGCAACCTGCCTGGCGGCGGTTTTGCCGGCTCGCCGGGCATCGCGGTTGAATGTGGTGGACGCCTTGCGGCAGGGAGTGTGACTTATTTGGTTTTATGATTGACGGAAAACTCGTATCTTGTGGAAATATGCATTACCGGTGGTGTTGCCAAACAGCTTCAAGGTGTTCGTATAATTGAGGAAAAAGAAGATTTCTTTATTCAAATCATAAGTTTTCGGATAAGATTTAATCCTGAATATTATCTTCCTTTCATGGATAGGTTGCTGCTTAAGGAGAATGAAATGTCGGTCAGCCTGCAAAACGGTGTTGTCGCAGTGATCCGCTGGATCATGGTCGGGATAATGGGTGCGGTGCTTGTGGGTTGCGCGACGGGGGGCAATATTCCTCCGGCGCCCGCCTCGGCGGCTTCGGCGAACTACAGCTATCTCATCGGGCCGGGTGATACGGTCAATATCGTTGTGTGGCGCAATCCCGAGCTGTCGATGTCTGTGCCGGTGCGACCGGATGGCAAAATTACGGCGCCGCTGGTGGAAGATCTGGCGGCGATCGGCAAGGATCCGACAGCCTTGGCGCGCGATATCGAGAAGGAACTTGGCAAGTACATTCGGGATCCTGTCGTAACAGTCATCGTGACCGCGTTCGTTGGACCCTACAGCGAGCAGATCCGGGTGGTTGGCGAAGCGGGCAAGCCGCAGACGCTCCCGTACAAGCAAAAGATGACGCTGCTTGACGTGATGATCGCCGTCGGTGGGCTGACCGACTTCGCCGATGGAAACGCGACGACGTTGCTGAGAGGCGCCGAAGGCGACAAGCAATACAGCGTTCGGGTTGCAGATCTGATCAAGCGCGGCGACGTTTCCGCCAACGTCGATATGAAGCCGGGTGACGTTCTCATCATTCCGCGCAGTTGGTTCTGACCGCGGGATATCTTTACTCGCATTGCGTCTTCGGGCGCAATGCGATTTCTCAAACTTTGAAGAAACAATTGACCGATGGATGAAATCCTCCGCCAGGCAACAACCATTCTGAGAGGAATGTGGAAGCATCGCTGGCTTGGCCTCATTGTTGCCTGGACGGTAGCTGCAATCAGTGTCGTGGTGGTTTTCCGTATTCCTGACAAGTACGAAGCGTCGGCACGAATCTTTGTCGATACCCAGTCCATCCTCAAGCCGTTGATGTCCGGTCTGGCCGTGGCGCCTAATGTGGATCAGCAGATCATGATCCTGAGTCGGACACTGATCAGTCGCCCGAACATCGAAAAACTGATCCGCATGGCCGATCTCGATCTCAAGATCAAGAGCAAGGCAGAACAGGAAGCGTTGATCGACGGTCTGATGAAGTCGCTGACCATCAAGAGCACCTCGCGCGACAATCTTTACACCTTGGCCTACAGCGATCCGGAGCCGGAACGCGCCAAGCGCGTGGTCCAGTCGCTGGTTTCGATCTTCGTTGAATCGAGCCTGGGCGACAAGCGCAAGGATACCGATACCGCCAAGAAGTTCATCGATGACCAGATTCAGATCTACCAGAAAAAACTCGAAGAAGCTGAGAATCGTTTGAAAGAATTCAAGCTCAAAAACATTGCGACCCAGAGTTCCGACGGTAAGGACTATTTCGCGCGGATGGGTGAGGTCAGTGCAGCACTGGAACGTTCAAAGCTTGAATTGCGTGAGGCCGAAAATTCACGCGATGCATTGAAGCGGCAGATCATCGGCGAGGAACCCGTGTTGCTGCCTGATACGCCGGAAGTCACCGCCGGGATTTCCATTCCCGAGATCGATGGCCGAATTGATGTGCTGAAAAAAAACCTGGATGGTTTGTTGCAGCGCTACACCGACAAGCACCCGGATGTTGTCGGAACGCGGCGGATGATCAAGGAACTCGAGGAGCAGAAGCGCGAGGAGATTGCTGCCCGCAAGAAGGTGGCCGTTTCGAGCCCTGCCTCCTTGACCAACAGCAATCCGGTTTACCAACAACTGAAGATTTCTCTGGCCGAGAACGAGGCGACGGTCGCATCGTTGCGCGTCCGGGTAGCGGAGTACCAGAGCCGCTACAACCAGTTGAAGGACGCGGTGAAGATGATTCCGCAGATCGAAGCCGAATTGACCCAACTCAACCGTGACTACGACATCAACAAGAAGAACTACGAGAGCCTGGTTGCACGGCGGGAATCCGCAACAATGGGCGGCGAGATGGATGCTTCGGCCGGTGTCGATTTTCGCTTGATTGATCCGCCGCGTGTTTCGCCCAAACCGGTGTATCCAAACCGACTGCTTCTGCTCCCGCTGACTTTGTTGCTGGCGTTGGCGGCGGGATTCTTTGCGCCTTTTGCCGCAAGCCAGATTCGCCCGGTGTTTTTCGATGCGAGGGCATTGCGTGAAGTTTCCGGGCTCCCATTGCTCGGGATCGTCTCTAAAAAGGTCGGCGATACGGAGATTGCCAAACATAAACGAGGCGTTCACCAATTTATTGCCGTCTTCTCATTGTTCTTGCTTGCCTATGGTGCTGGCATTGCACTGTTGTTCATTATTACAAGCCGTACTGCTTGAGGAATCGCGATGAGTCTCATTGAACAAGCAGCACAACGTCTGGAACAATTGAGAAAGGCCGGAGTTGATATTCCGTCTTCGTCGCAGGAAGAACCCAAGGTAGAAAACCGGGTGGAATCCGATGCCCCCGCGAAATCGGCCACCAGCGAAGTCAAGATTTCGCAGTCCGAGGCGGAAGCACAAACGCCCGCAGCGACTGAGACGTCGGTGAATACGCCTGAGATGTCCATGTCGCGGCGGGTTGAAATCAATCTCGACATGATGTCTGCATCCGGGATCATTCGTCCTGACGAGCCGCGTTCAAGACTGGCAGATGAATTTCGCGTGATCAAGCGCCCATTGATCGACAATGCCATGGGCAAGGGGGCAGCGCGAACCAAAGATGGCAACCTGATCATGATAACCAGCGCCCTTCCCGGAGAAGGGAAGACGTTCACCGCCGCCAATCTCGCGGTCAGCATTGCCATGGAGCTTGACAACACGGTGATGCTGGTCGATGCGGATGTGGCCAGACCGACATTGCTGCAGAGGATGGGTCTGGCACCCGCCAAGGGTTTGCTGGATATTCTGGTGGATGACTCCGTTTCGCTTTCGCAGGTTCTGTTGCGTACTAATATTCCAAAATTGACCATCCTGCCGAGCGGAACCCAACACCCCCGGGCCACGGAACTGCTGGCCAGCGATGCGATGGTCCGCCTCCTTGAAGACATGTCCAGCCGCTATTCCGACCGGATCATCATCTTTGATTCCCCTCCCTTGTTGGTAACGACAGAAGCCAGGGCCCTGGCCTCGCACATGGGGCAGGTTGTCATTGTTGTCAAGGCGGAAGGAACGACGCACTCGGACATCAGGCACGCGCTGTCCGCCATTGAAGGCTGCCCGGTGCGACTGATGCTCCTTAATCAGGCAAAGTCCGCGAGAAATGACGAGTATGGCTATGGGTATGGCTATGGGTACGGGTATGGCAATTCGGCTTGATCGGCGCTCACTGATCGCGCTGGGGATCAGTCTGGGGTTCCTGTCCACTCCGGCGATGGCCGGTGAATGGACGATCACTCCCTCGATTTCGGTCAACGAAACGGCAACCGATAATGTCGACCAGGTCGACAAGCGTCGAACGAGTTCCCTGATTACCGATATATCTCCTGGAATCGCTATCGCGGGCGAGGGGGATCGAGTCAAGCTACGCTTTGACTACCGAATGCATAGCTTGTACTACACCGATGACTCTTCGCGAAACAATATCCAGAATTCATTGAATGCATTCGGTACGCTGGAGGCGCTGGAGAACTGGTTTTTCATCGAAGGTAGCGCGCAGATATCTCAGCAGAACCTCTCGGCTTTTAACGGATCGACCTATTCCTCCGTCGATAACAACGACAGCAGCAACACGACGGAAACCCGGACGTATCGAATTTCGCCCTATTTCAGGGGAACGCTGGGTACCTCCACCGACTACCAGTTGCGCTATAACCTGAGCAAGACCACGGCCGATCAGGGTAGCGCCTACGATACGGAAACTCGCGAACTGGTTGCCAGGCTAACTGGCCTGACGCGGTTCTCGCGCTTTAGCTGGGCGCTTGACGCCAATACGCAGAAATCCATGTTTGACCGTGGGCGCGATACCGAGGCTGACCTCGTGCGCGGAACGCTCACCTATCAGTACAATCCGCAGTTCCGTGTATCCCTCATCGCCGGGCGGGAGTCCAACGACTACAACAGCCGGGATATGGAGTCGCACACGATCAAGGGAGCAGGGTTTGAATGGGCGCCGACTGACAGGACGTTGCTATCGGCTCGGCGCGAGGATCGCTTTTTTGGCAACAGTGACAGCATCACTTTCACGCACCGCACCGCCGGAACAGCGTGGAAGTACCTCCAAACAAAAGACGCCTCTACCTCGACGGATCAGTCGTCGGGTGTCGTCGGTACGTACTTTAGTCTGTTCGACAGCCTTTTCTCATCGGCTATACCAGATCCGCTGGCTCGCGCCGCCTATGTAAACGCATTGCTTCTCAGCAACGGCATTTCTCCAAACGCGCAATTGCAAGGAGGCTTTCTGACCACCGGAGTCACGCTGCAAAACCGCAAGGAGTTGTCGTTTGCCTTGATTGGCGTGCGTAATACCGTCACTTTTGCCGCAACAAAAAGTGATACCTCTGCCTTTACTGGCGGAATCGGGGCAGGATGGTACGCCGGTACTGATTTTTCAAACGTCGATAACGTTGATCAGACCGGGGCGAGTGTTAACTGGTCGCATAAACTCACCGCACTATCAACCCTCACGGGAAGTCTTGCACGCCTCGAAAGCAAGAGCGGGGGGGGGAGTACATACAAGACAGACGAAACGTTGTTTGCCATCAACTTCGTGACCCGGTTGGGTCCCAAAACCACGGCCGGCCTGGGTGCTCGGCGCATCGAAGTCGATGGGACGACGAACTATACCGAGAATGTCTTGACCGGTACTTTCTCGCACCAGTTCTAGCTTGCCATTATGTATGAATCCTACTTCGGCCTGTCCAGCAAGCCATTCCAACTCAATCCCGATCCGAACTTCTATTTCGGCAGCAAGCAGCACCGCCGTGCGACAGCCTATCTGGAGTATGGCCTGCATCAGAACGAGGGGTTCATCGTCGTTACCGGCGAGGTAGGCGCTGGCAAGACAACCATCGTACGCGGTCTGCTCAGCAAACTCGATTCGTCGAAAGTGGTGGCGGCACAACTCGTCAGCACCCAACTCGATGCCGACGACACTCTGCGTATGGTCGCCGCGGCATTTGGCGTCAGGACCAAGAATCTCGGAAAATCCGATGTGTTGCTGGCGCTGGAGGCTTTTCTGGTCGATGTCACCCGGCAAGGCAAGCGTTGCCTGCTGATTGTTGATGAAGCGCAGAACCTGACGCCCCATGCCGTTGAGGAACTGCGCATGCTCTCCAATTTCCAGTTCGAGACGCAGGCCTTGTTGCAAAGCTTCCTGATCGGTCAGCCGGAATTCCGCAGCATCATGCAGAGCCCGCACATGCAGCAATTGCGGCAGCGCGTCATTGCCGCGTGCCATATCGGTCCGATGGATCAGGACGAAACGCAAGGCTATGTTGAACATCGACTCAAGTGCGCTGGTTTTACCGGGTCGCCGCTGTTTGACGATGATGCCTACATTGCGCTCTTCAAAGCCAGCGGCGGGGTTCCACGGCGTATCAATTCCCTGTGCGACCGGATACTGCTTTCCGGTTTTTTGGGGGGCAAGGCCGAGTTCACCGCCGCCGACGTTGAAGAGGTGGCCAAGGAACTTAACGAAGAAACGCTGGCTCCCGGCCTCTTGCCGCAGGATCCGCCCGGTGTTGTCGAACCGCGCAGTCACGATGCCCGGATGACCGATACGGCCATCATGGACCTCAATTTGGCCCGGCTGGAACTCGACTCGCAAGTGGCTGGCGAGACGATGCAGGCGATCACCGACCTCAAGCACGGAATCAACGAACAGCGCATCGTGCGTCTGGAACGCAGCATGATCCGGATCGAGCGGAGTACGGCAGCCACGCTGACCCTGCTGCAGCGACTGGTCGATTCGATCCGGGTCAATAAGGAGAATCAAACTTGAGTCAAGAATCCTGGCCGGAAAATCTCGGCCCTGTTCTGTGTGTTGTGGGCGCGCGCCCGAATTTCATGAAGATGGCGCCGATCCTTCGCGCTTTCGCCACGCACCAACCGGCCATCCCGACCATGCTGATCCACACCGGGCAGCACTACGACAAGGATATGAACGATCGATTGTTCGAAGACTTGCGGTTGCCGCATCCGGACATCAATCTTGGCGTCGGTTCAGGTTCTCACGCCGTGCAGACAGCCGACGTCATGAAGCGCTTTGAACCGGTCGTCGACGAGCACAAGCCGTCGTGCATCCTCGTCGTCGGTGATGTGAATTCGACGCTGGCCTGCACGCTTGTCGGCGTGAAGAAAGCCATACCTGTCGCGCACGTGGAAGCCGGCCTGCGCAGTTATGACCGGGAAATGCCCGAAGAAATCAACCGCGTACTGACAGACCAGGTGGCCGATCTGCTCTATACGACCGAGCGGACGGCCCTGGACAACCTGCTGCGTGAGGGAATTGGCGAGGAACGGATCCATTTTGCCGGCAATGTGATGATCGATTCGTTGGTGGCCAACCGCGAATTCGCGCGTGCGCCCGCGGATATTCTCAACGCCGCCGGTTTTGATGCGAAAGTCATCGAACAGCCTGCGGGCTACGCTGTGGTGACGCTTCATCGTCCATCCAACGTGGATCAGAAGGAAACGCTCGAACCCCTTCTTTCCGTGCTGCGCGAGGTTTCGGAAAAGCTGCCGCTGGTGGTGGCACTTCATCCGAGGACGCGGGGCAATATCGAGCGATTCGGCCTGGGACCACTGGTTACAGGCGAGCGCATCATCCTGCTGCCGCCACAAGGCTATCTGGAGATGCTCGGTTTGATGGCCAATGCGCGTTTGGTGCTGACCGATTCCGGGGGCTTGCAGGAGGAGACCACGGCGCTGGGGATTCCCTGCCTGACCATGCGTGAAAACACCGAGCGGCCGATTACCGTCGACCAAGGCACCAACACCATGGTCGGTCGCGACCGCGCGGCCATCCTCTCCGGTGTGGACGACATTCTGGCGGGCGGCGGAAAAAGCGGTCGAGTCCCTGAGTACTGGGACGGACACGCCGCCGAGCGTATCGCCGCGCATTTGGCCGATTGGCTTATCGCGCGACATCGTCGTTGAGCATGGCCAGAGGGAGCATCGCGATGCAGACGAAGAGGATCACGAACGCTCTCACCATTGACGTCGAAGACTACTTTCAGGTTTCGGCGTTGGCGCCGTACATCCCCCGCAGCCATTGGGACAGCCGCGCATGCCGCGTGGAAAGAAACGTCGACCGCATCCTGTACATGCTCGACGATCATGGGACGAAAGGCACGTTTTTTACCTTGGGGTGGGTTGCTGAGCGGTATCCGCAACTGGTCCGGCGCATCGTTGACAATGGCCACGAACTGGCAAGCCATGGCTACGGACATGAGCGCGCCAGCGATCTGGACGAGGCGGCGTTTTTCACCGACATCGATTCTGCCCGGGCACTGCTTGAGGACATCTCCGGGCGGCAGATCAAAGGGTACCGGGCGCCCAGTTTCTCGATTGGCAGTAAGAACCTCT
>CAZCJW010000084.1:0-12159 GCA_964499185.1 uncultured Propionivibrio sp.
GCAGGCTACAACCCGACCAAAAACCCACACCTATCAATCGTCCAATTTTTAAAGAGCGCACTGCTTGGTTGCGGGGACAGGATTTGAACCTGTGACCTTCGGGTTATGAGCCCGACGAGCTGCCAGACTGCTCCACCCCGCGCCCGCTAAAGAAGAGAGATTATATATGACTCTTTTCTTTCTCGTCAACCTTGCTGAAAAACTGAATCAGCAATCTGCTTTCTGAAACCTGCGTCGTGTTGCGAGGGGGCGAACTATAGCAACACTGATACTCTACGTCAACAAAAACGGGAATAAATCGGAAAAAAACTTCATCCTCGCTTAGAACGGCCCTTGCTCCTCAACGCGGGACTCACCGCTGATGAAACTTTTCGCGCGACAGGCTTGCCTGCCATATCCTTTCTCGTTCCTTCAACTTTCGGCCTTCGCCTGGTCTTTTCCAAAGGTTTTGTCTCGGCGTATGGGTTTTCCGAGACGTTGAACTGGATACGCAACGGAGTTCCCTGCAATTTGAAGACTTCGCGGAAGACATGCTCAAGATAACGCCGATAGGAATCCGGAACCTTGTCTAACGCATTCCCGTGTATCACGATCACGGGCGGATTGCGTCCTCCTTGATGCGCATATCGCAACTTGGGCCGGAAGATCCCATTACGCGGTGGCGACTGCCGCGCAACGGCGTCAATCAACGCGCGCGTAAGCTTGGGCGTTGAGAGATCGACCGTGGCGGCACGGTAAGCCGCGTCAACAGAGCGGAAAACCGCCTCCAGCCCCTGCCCCTTCAAGGCCGAAATGTAGTGAAAATTAGCAAAATCAAGAAACTTCAGGCGCGTCTCAATCTCGATCTTTACTTGGTCCCGTTTATAGGCATCCAGTCCATCCCATTTGTTTACCGCGACGACCAGCGCCCGACCCGACTCGACGATGAAGCCTGCAATGTGCGCATCCTGATCGGAAATATCCTGTCGCGCATCTAGCACCAGGATGACGACTTGGGCGTCTTCGATGGATTGAAGCGTCTTGATCACCGAGAATTTCTCGATGGTCTCGAACACCTTACCCTTGCGCCTCAACCCGGCGGTATCGATCAGGGTATATTTCTTTCCACCACGCTCGAAATCGACAAAAATGGCGTCACGGGTAGTTCCCGGCTGGTCGAAGGCGATGACACGTTCTTCTCCCAGCACGGCGTTTATCATCGTACTTTTTCCAACATTCGGACGCCCGACGATGGCGACCTTCAGTTCGTCTACCTTACCTTCGTTTTCCTCGGGTTCGGGAAACGGCCGCAAAGCCTCTTCGATCAGGCTGCGTACACCCTCGCCATGAGTCGCCGAAATGGCGTGAGGTTCTCCAAGACCAAGTTCGTGGAAGTCGGCGATCACGACTCCTTGATTCATGCCCTCGGACTTATTGACGGCAACCAGCACCGGGCGGTGCGCACGACGCAGCTTGTTGGCGATTTCCTTGTCAAGAGCTGTGACCCCGACACGCCCGTCGACTACGAAAACGATGAAGTCAGCCTCAGCTATGGCCTGCTCAGCTTGACGGGCCATTTCATGCATGATGCCGTCCTTGGCCAAAGGCTCGAACCCGCCTGTATCGACCACAAGATAAGGCTTGCTTCCCAGTTTTCCGTGTCCGTAGTGCCGGTCACGGGTCAATCCGGGAATGTCGGCAACAAGCGCGTCGCGCGTCTTTGTTAGGCGATTGAACAGGGTCGACTTCCCGACATTGGGCCGGCCGACGATGACTATAGTGGGTTTCATTCTGCTTCGATGGCGAAAAGTCCGCCCTTGTTGGTCTGAACTACTAGATTTCGCCCAAATGCCTGCATAGGTGCAACCACGGGGTTTCCGTCCGTGTTCGTCCGGGCGACAAAGGATCCGTCCTCCCTGTTCAGGAAATGAACGACCCCCTGAACATCGGCCACGGCAACGAGGCCACGGCGCAACAACGGCGCAGAAACCCGCCGCAAGGAAAGAGCATCCTGCTTCCACAAGCTTGCGCCACTCGCCAAATCCAGCGCATGTACGGCACTTTTCTCGTCGGTGACGAAAAGATAGCGGGAATCCATGGTTAACCCGACGGAACTGGACATATCTCGCGCCCAGATGAGATTTCCGTTGCCCAAGTTGAAACACGCCACGCGCCCCTGAAACGCCACGGCACAGATTGTTCTGCCCGCGATGACCGGACTGCTGGCAATATCAGCCACTCGCTCAAGCTCAGTAGTCCCTTTCGGCAAAGCCACGGTACCTTCCCAGACAGCAGCTCCGTTGGCGAGGCTCACCGCGATCAGCTTTCCGCCGGGAAATCCGGCGAACACATATTTTCCATCGATGACTGGCGGGGATGTCACGCGCAGCGATAGGGCAGGCGAAGGCCGCTGAAAAAACCATTTGCGCTTGCCGTCGGCAGCGTCGTAAGCGGCCAGTCGATTATCTCCGCTTCGGACGATTACGAGGCCCTCGCCAACCGCAGGAGGCGCCAGAATTTCACTTGAAGCCTTCGCTTTCCAAAGCAGTTTTCCGTCCGCGGCGGAATACACCAACAGATCGCCTTTGGGCGAGCCAACGGCAACCAGGTTTCCGTCCGTGCCAACTCCCCCGGAGAGCGGCTGACCCGCGCTCACCTTCCATGCCACCTTGCCATCGTCGAGACGAACCAGGCTTCCGTCACCTCCAGCCGCATAAACCGACGATCCGGAGACGGCGGGGGTAAATGCGTATGTTTCTCCCTTGCCGACGCTTTCACGCCAGATCACGCGTGTTTCGGCCGAAGCTTTGAATGGCTTGAGTTCGGCCATTTTCGGCCCCTTGCTGGCGAAAGGGTTTATGGCATCAAGCGTGGCACACCCGGAAAGCACGACCACCAGAGGAACGATGGCGACGTACCTCTTCATCATTTGCCACCGCCCAACGCATCGATTTTCTGCGTTATCAGGTCACGGAAGATCGCATTGGACTGCCCTTGCCAATCCTGTCCGGCACTCGCTGTCTTGCCGCTCTTTTCAAGTTCGGCAAGCTTGGTCAATGCCGATTGGTACGCCGTGACCGCCTCGGCTTTTTTCCCTTGCGCAGACAGAATATCGCCGCGCGTATCCAGGAATCGAACTTCGAATGCGGGACTGGACGCTCCCTGCACCTGTTTGAGCGCCTGATCGTAAGCTTTTTCGTCCAACAACACGCCAGCTGCCCGCAGACGGGCGAGATCACGGAATTCGTCCTTGGCATGCTCAGCCGCCCAGAGCAACTGAACCTTCGCAGTCTGACTGTCGCCTGCCTCGATCATCGCCTTCGCCGACGATAGCGCTCCGAGCGAGGCATAGCTCGTCCTTCCGAACTTCTCGATCAATTCACCGCTAGCCGCTTTGATCCGCTGCGTATCCTTATCCTGGACAGCCTTCTGCAATACGCCATAAATCATCGACGCCTGTCCGGACTGATTACGTTGGTACCAATTCCACCCCTGCCAGGCGATCACAACCAATGCAATGACCGTTGCGACGTTGACCAACCGGTTGCCATAGAGCTTCCACCAGGCTTTCAACTCGGCAATCTGTTCCTGTTCTTCAAGATCGTAGGTAGCCATCAGGCATCATCTCCATCGAAAAAAGCGTTCATGATTTCATCAGCGACTTGATCGACACTGATACGTTTCTGTTCATTTCGTTCATCGCCTTCGGCACGGAGCGGCTTGAGAGTAACTTGACCGGCATTCGCCTCATCATCACCGATGATTACGGCAAACATTGCCCCGGATGCATCGGCTTTTTTCATCTGTGACTTGAAGCTGCCTCCGCCGCAGTTGAACAGGACATTGATACCCTGATCGCGCAGTCCCTCGGCAATCCTCGGCGCCATGCGCGAAGCCGCTTCCCCCTGATGCACCAGATAGACATCAGTGCCCTCCGGCTCCGGATCACCGCCCGATTCCCGTATCAGCGTGACGAGGCGCTCGACGCCCATGGCAAAACCGCAGGCCGGCGTCGGCTTGCCGCCGAGTTGTTCGACCAGCCCGTCGTAACGACCTCCGGCGCAGACAGTTCCCTGTGCGCCCAAGCGGTCCGTGACCCATTCGAATACGGTCAGGTTGTAGTAATCCAGCCCGCGGACCAGTCGCGGGTTGATTTCGTACGGCAGGCCGACATCACGCAACACTTGCTGAACGCCCTCGAAGTGCGCCATCGACTCGGCACCGAGATGGCCCATCAGTCTTGGCGCACCGGCAATCATTTCCTGCATTGTCGGATTCTTGCTATCGAGAATGCGCAGCGGATTGGTATAGAGACGACGTTTGGCGTCCTCATCCAGCAGCGTCGCGTATTTTTCGAAATACGTCACCAGTTCTGCCCGATATTTCGCACGCTCTTCAAGCTGGCCGAGCGAATTGAGTTGGAGCTTGATACTGTCCAGCCCCAGGTCATCCCACAGGCGCGCGCCCATGAGAATCTGCTCAGCATCGATGTCCGGACCGGCAAAGCCGAAAGACTCGACGCCGACCTGGTTGAACTGGCGATAGCGCCCCTTCTGCGGCCGTTCGTGCCGGAACATCTGGCCCATGTAATACAGGCGCTGCGGACGCTGCGCGGCGAGGTTGTGCTGTATCACCGCCCTCACGCAACCCGCCGTTCCCTCAGGACGCAACGTCAGTTGCTCACCATTCAGACTGTCTTCAAACGAGTACATCTCCTTCTCGACGATATCGGTAACCTCACCGATGGCTCGTTTGAACAGCGGTGTCGGCTCGACAATGGGCAAACGGATCGGTTTGTATCCGTAGCTCTTCAACCAAGAACGGATGGTGTCCTCGAAAAGCTCCCACAGTTCCGATTCACCCGGCAGGATGTCGTTCATCCCGCGCACGGACTGGATATTCTGACTCATGATCTTGCTGCGTTCTTTCTCTTGTAGGTTCGTGCCACGTAACGATCCACGATGGCGGTAAATTCTTCGGCGATATTATCGCCGCGCAGGGTAACAGTCTTGACGCCATCCTCGAACACCGGGGCGGCGGGCGCCTCGCCAGTACCTGGCAAGCTGATACCGATATTGGCGTGCTTGCTTTCACCCGGCCCGTTGACCACACACCCCATGACAGCCAACGTCATGTTCTCGACGCCATCGAATTCCTCTCGCCATTGCGGCATGTGATCGCGCACGTGATTCTGGATTCTTTGCGCCAGTTCCTGAAAGAAGGTGCTGGTGGTACGCCCGCACCCAGGGCACGCCGTGACCATTGGCGTGAACGCGCGCAAGCCCATGGTCTGCAGCATTTCCTGCGCAACTACGACCTCTTGGGTACGTTTCCCGCCAGGCTCTGGCGTGAGAGATACACGGATGGTGTCGCCGATGCCTTCCTGAAGGAGAACAGCCATGGCGGCGGTCGACGCCACGATCCCCTTGGAACCCATTCCCGCCTCGGTCAAACCGAGGTGCAGCGAGTAATCCGACTGTCGCGAGAGTTCCCGGTAGATTCCGATCAGATCCTGAACGCCAGATACCTTGCAAGAAAGAATGATGTGGTCGCCCGGAAGTCCAAATTCCTCCGCCTTTGCCGCAGACTCCAGCGCCGATGCCACCATTGCTTCGCGCATAACTCCAGTGGCGTCTAGCGGCTGCGAACGCCGAGCATTTTCATCCATGATTCGCGCCAGCAGATCCTGATCGAGGCTACCCCAGTTGACACCGATGCGCACCGGCTTGTCGTACTTGCATGCGATCTCGATCATTTGGGCAAATTGCTCGTCGCGCTTCTTTCCGTGTCCGACATTGCCCGGATTGATGCGGTACTTGGCCAAACGCTGAGCACACTCTGGGTGATCAGCCAGCAAACGATGGCCGTTATAGTGAAAATCCCCGATCAGCGGTACTTCGACGCCCATGCGTTCGAGGTGATCGCAAATTCCCGGAACGGCCGCAGCCGCCTCGGGTGTATTGACCGTAATGCGCACAAGCTCCGATCCCGCTTGGGCCAATTCAGCGCACTGGATAGCCGTCTTGACGATATCTGCCGTATCGGTATTGGTCATCGACTGGACAACAACCGGCGCACTGCCACCGACGAAAATGTTTCCGATCCTGACGGCGCGCGTCGGACGGCGCTTGATGGGTGTATTCATGGTCATTCCAGCGTCAATCTGGCTACGTCATCCTTGCTGCGTTTCGACAGGTCGACCGGATTGCCCTTGTACTGCAGGGTCACATGCGACGCATTGCCGACAACCAGAGAGAAGGGCGGCTGCCCGTTGACCTCTCGCCGGCTTCCTGCTTGGCTGAGTTGCGAAAAAACAATCTGGCCACTACCATCGCGCACCTCAACCCACGAAGGCTGTGAAAACGCGAAAACCAACGTATTCGCCAAGCTAGAAGGAGGTGCAGGAACCGGCAACGGCTCCGCGGTCGCCAGAGTATCAGGAACCACACGAGTCGGAGATTCCGGCAGCGCTGGAGCATTGGAAACAACCGTCGCCGTTGGAGCAGCACCGTCGGTCGCGCTCTGTGTTCCAACGTCACTGGCAGACTCCGTGGCAGGCTCGATGGCCTTCGGTTTGGTTTGGACCCATTCCTTGATCGAATCAATCGTGGACCACCAGGTTTCCGCCGGCACGAGGTAGTACGCCAGAATCGCCAACAAAAGGACGATCAGCCCGGAGAACACCCTGACGTAATCCCTCCGATCAGCACCACCTTCCTTGGGCATGCTGACCGGAGAACCGACCTGTACTCTTAACTCGGGACCTTGGGGCAAGGACATACCGTCAAGAGCCGCCATAAAGGAAGCGGTGTCAAGATCGAGGAAACGGGCGTAATTACGCACGAATCCGCGAATGATCGTTTTCGGTAGCCGAGACCAGTCATTCGCCTCGAGCGCTTCCACTTGGCGCGGACTCAGTTTAAGCGCCGACGAGACCTCCTCAACCGAAATCCCCCTGGATTCGCGTGCTGTACGGAGTTGCAGGCCAACATTCACGCCCTCCACGTCCGGGGCGCTGTCGTTCTCGGCATGGATTCGATCACCGGCAAGATCTGCGGTGAGTTTCTCCTCACTCATTCAAAATTCCCTTTCAACAACTCCTGATACTCCGGCGAGTCGGGAAATTTGCGACGCAACTGTGCCGCAAGGCTCCTCTCATCGCTTTGATTGCCCAAACGGCGTTCGACACGCAAGTAGAGCCAGAGTAATTCAGGGCCTGGATCGACGAGACGAACGGCATCGGACAAGTGTTTCTTGGCGGCATCGAAATTCCCGCGCTTGTAGCTGACGTTGGCCAAGTGGAAAAACGCTTGCGGATTTGTCGGCATCAAGCGCAGACTTTTGCGCAACGCTTCCTCTGCGAGATCCAGTTGGTTGAGTTTGATATAACACGCCCCCTCATTGAGATACGCGAGTTCGGGTGTCTGATACAGCGGGTTTCTGTAGGCACGTTCAAAATAAGGTATTGATTCCTCGACCTTTCCGGTTTGACAGAGAAACCATCCGTAGTTGTTGTTGATCTCCGGGTTCCTGCCCTCGAGACTGAGTGCCCGCTGGAAATCCTTTTCTGCCGATTCGTATTCCTTGACGTAATAAAGAATCAAGCCGCGCGTGCTGAACGCCGTTGCATACTCGGGGTCAATCGCCGCTGCCAGTGTCAGTTCCTCCAGCGCCACAATCAGGTTGCCGTTCTGGAAGTAGAGCGATCCTAACTCCGTGTGCGCCTTCGCACGGGTGCGAGCATCCTTTGGGACCGGCGAGGAGAAACTCCCGGTCTGGTCGGGCGCCGCTTGTTGAGCGCTCCCGATCGGAGAAAAAAGCAATAGCGCGGCAACCGCGCAGGAACCTGCCGTCAGCCGATTCAACACTTTGCTCATTACGATCTCGCCTCATGAATATCGATAACCCGATTCGATGTCCGTCGGGTCTTGTCCCGCACCTGCCCCGCAAGTTGGCCACAGGCTGCATCGATATCGTCACCGCGGGTTTTGCGGGTAGTCGTGACTACCCCGGCGTTCATCAGCATCTCCGTGAATCTGCGGATACGAGGTGACGGCGTGCGCCGGAAAGGCGAGCCTGGAAACGGATTGAACGGAATCAGATTGAACTTGCACGGAACATCACGCGTAAGCGCCAGCAGTTGCCGGGCATGGTCATCAGAATCGTTCACGCCGTCCAGCATCACGTACTCGAAGGTCACGAAATCGCGCGGCGCCTTTTCCAGATAGCGCTGGCACGCGGCCATCAGTTCGTGCAGCGGATATTTGCGGTTGATCGGGACGAGTTCATCGCGCAGCGCATCGTTTGGTGCATGCAGTGAAACGGCCAGCGCCACCGGGCACTCGTCGCGCAAGCGATCCATCACGGGAACCAATCCGGAAGTCGAAACCGTCACACGCCTCCGCGACAATCCGTAGGCGTTGTCATCGAGCATCAAACGCAGTGCCGTTACCGAATTTTCAAAATTGGCCAACGGTTCACCCATGCCCATCAGTACCACGTTGCTGATGATCCGTTCTCCCGCCGGATCGGCCCCCAGCGCGCGGTTGGCCTGCCACAGCTGACCGATGATCTCGGCTACCGTCAGATTGCGGTTGAACCCTTGCTTTCCGGTCGAGCAGAAAGCGCAGTCAAGCGCACACCCTGCCTGTGTTGAGACGCACAACGTGCCGCGATCATCCTCGGGAATGAACACGGTTTCGATGGCGTTTCCATTGCCAACATCGAACAGGAATTTGCGTGTACCGTCATCGGATCGCCTGTCCGACACGATCGCCGGAGGAACGATCGTCGCCACATTCTTGAGTTTTTCACGCAGGCTCTTGGCGATATCAGTCATCGCGTCGAAGTCACCCTGCCCGAATCGATGCATCCAGCGCAACACCTGCCGCGCGCGGAACGGCTTCTCGCCCTGTTCGGCGAAAAAAGCCGTAAGCCCGGCCGCATCGAAATCGAGCAGATTGACGGTCATGCAAGAGGACTCTATCAACGCCCCGAATACACGTTCATCGCCGGAAAGAAGAAGGCGATTTCGACTTGGGCCGTATCCGGGCCGTCGGATCCGTGCACCGCGTTGGCGTCGATCGATTCCGCGAAATCCGCGCGGATAGTTCCCGGCGCCGCTTTCTTCGGGTCAGTGGCCCCCATCAGGTCGCGATTCTTGGCGATGGCATCTTCCCCTTCCAGAACCTGCACCATGACCGGCCCAGAGATCATGAATTTGACCAAGTCGCCGTAGAACGGACGTTCCTTGTGCACAGCATAGAACTGGCCAGCTTCCTGAGGTGACAGCCAGACCATTCTGGAAGCAATGATCTTGAGCCCATTGGTCTCGAAACGTGAGTAGATTTTTCCGATCACGTTCTTGGCAACAGCGTCGGGTTTAATGATGGAAAGGGTGCGTTCGATAGCCATACGATCAGGTCTCCAGATTGCAAAGAAAGAAAAACAACTCGCTAAACTGCACAAAGCTTTGAAAAATCCTTTTATTGTACCAATAAGCCACTGATCATCGACGAGTTTACGTCGAAATCAGCCCTGTGTCCGGTTTTCCAGACCCAAGCAACCCATCGCCCTCGAGCGTACCCTGAGATACGTCGCGCCACATCAGCGAACCGCAACAAGAAGCCGGGGCTTGCGACCTGCAACGGTAGCAGGTACTATCATTTGAATTATGATCACGCCATTGTTAATCAATCAATTAGCGTGACTATTTCGGGTATTTTTTCAAGTTGAGACGATGATCGATACGCCGCTCGAAACAAAGGAAGCCTGGGTCGGTTTTTTCAGTTCGGCCGACATGCCCATCCTGCGTCAAACAGCCCGCCGCCTGGACGAGGCGCGGCAAAACATCGACCGGATCAACGGGCGTGACATCGCCGCCATCGTGTTGCAGGATCCGCTGCTGGCCGTGCGCGTGCTCGCCTACATCCAGCCGTTCCGGGGCAAGCACCTGCGCTCCGACATTACCACCATCGGCAACGCGATCATGATGCTCGGCGTTGAACCGTTTTTTAGACGCTTTGAATCACCGGTCACCATCGAATCGTTACTCAAGAGCGAACCGCAGGCATTGCTCGGTGTACTTCACGTCATCCGGCGAGTGCAACGCGCTTCGCGCTACGCCCACGACTGGGCGTTCGAACGGCACGACCTGAATATCGAGGAGGTCGCGCTGGCCGCCCTCCTCCACGACCTGGCGGAAATCCTGCTATGGTGCTTCGCTCCGCGGCTGGCGATCGAGATCCGTGCCCGTCAATCCGCAGACCCGACACTGCGTAGCGCAACCGCGCAACAACAGGTACTTGGCATCCACTTGTTCGACCTGCAGCTCGCGCTTTGCGAAGCCTGGCATCTGCCGGACTTGCTGAACGCGTTGATGGACGATGCCAACGCCGAATTGCCGCGCGTCCGCAACGTCGTTCTGGCCGTCAATCTGGCGCGTCATTCGGCCAACGACTGGAACAATCCCGCCCTGCCGGACGATTTCGACGCCATTGAAAAATTGATGCACATCGACCGTAAAACGCTACTGGAGCGGCTCAGCATCCCGGACGATCTAATCCCAAAATACCTGACACAAGCGCCCGCGCCGCCTTGAGAGTAAAGGTGGCAATCGGCGAACTTATTTCGCTCCACCCGCCAACCCCGACAACAACTGAGAATTCACAACGGAGAAACGTATGACCACCGGCAACATGATCTTCTTCGGCTTGCTCGCCGTCGTCGCCATCTACGGCATCATGCTCTACAACGGCCTGGTCGCACTCAAGCACAATGTCGCCAAGGCCTGGGCGAACATCGACGTGCTGCTCAAGCAACGCCACGACGAGCTCCCCAAGCTGGTCGAGGTATGCAAACAGTACAAGCAGTTCGAGCAGGAAACGCTGCAGCGGGTGATCGAAGCCCGTTCGCAGGTTCAAACGGCGCGCGAAACCCAGAACATCGGCGCCCTGGGAGAGGCGGAAGGCATGCTGCGCATGGGACTGGGACGACTGTTCGCAGTTGCCGAGGCCTATCCTGAACTCAAGGCCAACGAGAATTTCATGCAGTTGCAGCAACGCATCACCACGCTCGAGAACGGCATCGCCGACCGGCGCGAGCTCTATAACGACGCGGTCAATATCAATAATGTGCGGGTCGAGCAGTTTCCCGACGCCATCATCGCCCGCCTGTTCCATTTCGAAATCAAGCCGTTGCTGGAGTTCTCGACGGCGGAGAAGTCTGACGTTGATCTGAAGCAGCTGTTCAGCTGACACCTGTCTCCGATCCGCGCGCATCGGAGCGGCCTCCCGCATGAATGCTTCTTTTCGCAAGAGTTACAGTCAGTTCGTCACCTCGGGCGCCCAGCTTCTTCTAATCATCATCGCGCTGCAGACGGAATCGCGCGAGGGCTGGATCGCCTGTCTCGCCCTGATTGCCCTGATCAGCTTGTTTGCCTGGGTTTCAACCCTGCGTCGTCGGCGGGCGATTACCGACACACCGACGTCCCGAATTGCCTCCGCCGCACAGGGCTACATCGAACTGCTCGGGAAAGGAAGGCCGCTTGATCATCCCCCGCTGCTCTCTCACCTGACTCGCCTCCCGTGTCTTTGGTACCGCTATCAGGTAGAAGAAAAGACCAGCGACAACAAGTGGGAGACCGTCAGCCGGGGAGAAAGCGAAGTCCCCTTCATCATCGACGACGGCAGCGGACGTATCGTGGTCGATGTGGAAGGCGCGGAGATTCTGACGCGCCACAAGGAAACCTGGACCGAGGGCCGCTACCGGAATACAGAATGGAAGCTTTTGATCAATGACGAAGTGTACGCGCTCGGTGACTTCAAGACTTTGGGCGGCGGGTCGGTCGATCTGGACGTCCGGCAGGACATGAACGAACTGCTGGCCGAATGGAAAAAGGACAAAGCCGCTCTGCTCAAGCGATTCGACCTCAACGGCGATGGCGATATCGACATGCAGGAATGGGGCTTGGCGCGCCAGGCAGCGCGTCGGGAGGTGGTTAGAATGCATCGCGACGCACGCAACGAATCGGACGTGCACACGCTGAGCTGCCCGCGCAACGGCCGACATTATCTGCTATCGAATCTCGACCCCAACAAACTTGCCCGCCGCTACCTGCTGTGGGCCTGTTTCCACGTAACCGTGTTTCTTGCGGCGCTCGGCGCCGTTCCTTGGGTCCTG
>CAZCJW010000085.1:0-12140 GCA_964499185.1 uncultured Propionivibrio sp.
GCATGGGTGATCTGCGACCGGTTCAGTGATGCTACCTATGCCTACCAGGGCGGCGGCCGAGGGCTGGACAAGGGCAAATTTGCCGAACTGGAGCGCTGGGTGCACGGCCATCTGCAACCCGACCTGACATTCCTGTTCGATCTGCCACCGGATGTGGCCTGCGAGCGCATCGCCAGACAGGGGCGCGAACTGGACAAGTTCGAACAGGAACGCGCGGACTTTCACTGGCGTGTGCGGCAGGCTTACCTGGAACGCGCCACATTGGCTCCGCATCGCATCAGCGTTGTGAACGCCAGCCTGACGCTGGATGTAATCAAGAAAACAGTTGAGGAAATTGTTATAACACGCTGTTTATGAATATTTTTGAATTGCACGATAGTGCTTGGTCTCAGCTGGTTGAACGTCGCTCCAGGTTGCCACACGCGCTCTTGCTGACAGGCCAGCGGGGCATCGGCAAGTTTGATCTGGCGCGTGGTTTCGCCGAATCGCTGCTCTGCGAGACTCCTACGGCGTCCCTTGCTACGTGTGGATCCTGCCTGGCTTGCGGTTGGCTGGCGCAGGGCAATCACCCTGATTTCCGCCTAATCCAACCGGACGCCATGGCGGACGAGGAGAGCGATGGCGCGGAGTCTGCCGGAAAGAAGAAGCCAAGTCAGCAGATCACCATTGATCAGATCCGCGCGCTCGACGACTTCCTGCATGTGGGGACCCATCGCCACGGTATGCGGGTCGTACTCGTCCACCCCGCCGAGGCAATGAACCGGTCAACGGCCAATTCTCTTCTTAAATCACTCGAAGAACCTTCTCCAGATACATTGTTTATATTGGTTTCTAATGAACCTGAGCGTCTGCTGCCGACGATTCGCAGCCGATGCCAGCAACTTGCGATTCCCGTGCCGGAACGGGAGGCGTCGGAAGCTTGGCTGGCGCAAGTGGGGATCAAGGATGCCGGGCGCTGGCTGGCGCTTTCCGGGGGAGCTCCGTTGCTGGCAGTTGAACTGGGGTCGGGAGATGAGCGGACTCTGCTGGAAGCGTTGATCGTTGAATTGGCCAAAGGGCGTCGCTTGGATCCGTTGGCGGCGGCAGCAGCGGTCGACCGTGTGGTCAAGGCTGAAAAGCGTCCCGCGCCATTGAAACGGGTCGTCGAATGGGCGCAGAAATGGCTGGTCGATCTGGTGCTGCTGAGCGAAGGGCAGAAGCAGCGGTATTTTCTGGAACAGGAAAACGCATTGCGAGAGTTGGCAGGATTCTCGAATCTTGCCAGCCTGTTGGCCTTCAGTCGGAAAGCGATACAATACCGTATGCAATGCGAGCAACCCCTGAACAGCCGCCTGTTTCTCGAGGATTTTTTCCTGAACTACGTGGCTCTGTTCCAACCCGACCGAGACGGTAACTGATGGCTGAAGCTTCCGAACACAAGCCTGCCACGCCGCGTCCCAGCGTCTTGTCGTTGAATATCAACTCCAAGTCGGCGCTCTACGCCGCGTACATGCCCTATCTGCGCTGCGGCGGAATATTCATTCCGACCACCCGCAGTTACAGCATCGGAGACGAGGTCTTCATGCTGCTGGCCTTGATGGACGATCCAAGCAAGCTCCCGATTGCCGGCACGGTGGTCTGGATAACGCCGCCGGGAGCGCAAAACAGCAAGGCGCAAGGGATCGGGGTACATTTCAAGGACGACGAGAGTGGCGTCGAGGCGAAGCGCAAGATTGAAGCGCTACTCGGCGGGGTGATGCAGTCCACGCGCCCGACCCATACCATGTGATGCCGATTGATGCTTGTTGATTCGCACTGTCACCTCGACCTCCCGGAACTGGCCGGCAATCTCCCGCAACTCCTCGAAGCAATGCAGCGCAATGGAGTCGGTTGCGCCGTCTGCATTGGGGTTACGCTCGAGGACTTTCCACGAATTCTGACCTTGGCCGAAGCACAACCGACGATTTGGGCGACGGTGGGCGTTCATCCGGAGAATACCGGCGTGAAGGAGCCGACGGTCGACGAACTCGTCGAACTGGCCAGCCATCCCCGGGTCGTGGGGATCGGAGAAACCGGCCTGGATTACTACTGGCACAAGGATGCTCCCGAATGGCAGCGGGAGCGTTTTAGTACGCATATCCGCGCCGCGCGCGCCGCAGGAAAGCCCCTGGTCGTTCATAACCGCGACGCGACCGCGGATACCTTGCGCGTATTGGCGGATGAAAACGCCGGAGAGGTTGGCGGGGTCATGCATTGTTTCACCGAAACCTGGGAAGTCGCCGAGCAGGCGCTGGATCTCGGTTTCCACATCTCCATTTCGGGGATCGTTACCTTCAAGAACGCGCTGGTCGTGAAGGACGTAGCACGCCGTGTTCCGCTAGATCGCCTGCTGGTCGAAACCGACGCACCGTATCTGGCGCCGGTGCCTTTCCGCGGGAAGATCAACCAGCCCGCGTATGTCCGGCATGTGGCTGAAGAAATCGCCAGCTTGCGTGGAATTTCCTATGACGTCGTCGCGGCAGCAACGACAGAGAATTTTTTCAGATTGTTTCCCTCGGCCAGATCAGGTATCTCCTCATGAAAAACAAGTGTTTCGCTGTTCTGCTTGTACTGTTGTTCCCGGTTCTGGCATTCGCCGGCGCCTATGAAGACCTCGAGGAAGCGCTGATCCGCAGCGACTCCGGCGCGGCGATCGACTTGATCAAGCGCGGCATCGATATCAATACTGTTGATCGACAAGGAAACTCGCTGGTGACCCAGTCCGTCCAGCGTGATCTGCCGGAGTTGTTCGATTACCTGCTGCAGCGGCGGGCTCGGGTCAACACAAGGAACAAGAACGGCGAATCGGCGCTCAGCATCGCTGCGTACCACGGGCGTACCAAGTACGTGCAACGCCTGGTGGAAGCAGGCGCAGAAATTAATATCTTTGGTTGGCCGCCGCTGTCCTACGCGGCCTACAACGGACATACCGAAATTGTCGACTATCTCATCAAGCGCGGTGCCGAAGTCAATGGGACCACCGAGAACGGTTCGACCGCTCTGTTTTTCGCCGCACGATTCGGGCATATAGAAACCGTCAGGACGCTGCTGGCGCATCAGGCCGACCCGACGATTGTCAACGACAAGGAAGAAACCGCAGTCGATTGGGCCTTGAAGGGAAAAAATACGGATATCGAGGACCTCTTGCGCAAGGCCGGAGGGCGTTCGGGAAAATCCGTGACGATCGAGTTGTCGAAGTAGCTTTCTCCGCCCTCTCTTGTTTCTGAAGTTCCGGCAGGTGTGCTGAAGCCGAACGCACGGATCGTTTCCTGAAATTTGTTGTCGGAACGACAGCTTGTTTGTGCGCCTTTGCGGGTGCGGAAGAGGTTGTCGATGGATGCGAGGCACACCGATGAAAAACTGCTTCACGGGGTTTCCGTCCCGGAGAAGTCGATCGGCTTGCGTCTAGGCGAGGATTCTTTTCGGCGTGTCGTCGAATGGTCGCCCACGGCGATAGTCATGATTGACCGGAATGGCGTCATTGTGCTGGTCAACATCAAGACCGAGCAACTCTTCGGGTATGGCCGCGATGAGTTGATCGGACAGTCGGTCGAGATGCTCGTCCCGGAACGTTACCGAGAGAAGCATCGCCTCTTTCGGCTCGGTTATTTCGAATCCCCCCGGCCCCGGCCGATGGGAGCCGGACGCGACCTGACCGGTCGCCGCGCCGACAGCAGCGAGTTTCCAATCGAGATCGGACTGAATCCGATCGACACTGGAGAGGGCGAGATGGTCCTTGCCTCGATCGTCGATATCACCGAGCGGCGGCGTGCCCAGCAGCACCTGGAAGATGCGCTGCGGGAAAAAACGGTTTTGCTCAACGAGGTGCACCACCGGGTCAAGAACAACCTGCAGATCATTTCAAGTTTGCTCAACCTGCAGGCTGAGCACGCCTCGGACCCACGCCTGCGCGCCATCCTCGGCGAGAGTTGCGGGCGCGTGAAGGCAATGTCGTTGACCCACCAGTTGCTCTACGAACGCCGGGATTTTGCCCACCTTGATCTCGCGGACTACCTGCAGCGACTCGCACAGGCGATCCGAGTCAGCTACCGCCCGGCCCACGGCAGGATTGGGTTGCGCCTGGAATTGCCGGCCGAAGGCGTGTCACTCGATCTGGAACGGTCAATTCCCTGCGGCCTATTAGTCAATGAACTGCTTACCAACGCGTTCAAGCATGCCTTCCCTGCGGAACGCGAGGGGGAAATCGTGATCGAACTGTGCGAAGACAGCGACGGCATGATCTGTTTCAGCATTAGCGATGACGGCGTCGGCTTGCCGTCCGAAGAGGATCTGGCGAAGAGGTCTTCCCTCGGGTTGCAACTCGTGCCGCTTTTCGTCGAACAGTTGCACGGCGTCCTGGATATTGAGCGGGGAAACGGCGTGCGCTTTACCATCCGGTTCCCGCGTAATTTCGATGCTGAGGAGGAATCATGACTGCGAGATTGCCCGTCAACCTCATGCTGGTGGAGGACGAGCGTATTGTTGCCTTTGACCTGAAGCGGCAGTTGAGCAGTTTTGGCTATCACGTGGGTTCTGTTGTCGCCAGCGGCGAGCAGGCTATCCGCCAAGCCGAGGAAGTCAAGCCTGACCTGGTTCTCATGGATATTCACCTCGAAGGGCGGATGGACGGTATCGAGGCCGCTGCAAGAATTCGATCCCGACATCAGATACCGGTTGTTTTTCTGACGGCCTATGCCGAGGAAGAGACGTTGGGCCGTGCGCTCGATAGCCGTCCGTTCGGATACTTGGTGAAACCCTGCGAGGGAAGGGAACTTCATGCCACGATCCAGATGGCGCTGGCGCGGCACGAAGATGAGATGGCCATTCAGCAAAGCGAGGAGCGTCTTCAACTGGCGCTCGATGCCGGCTCGCTCGGGGTGCTCGAATGGGACCCGGCAACGAACAAGCTGAGGGGTGATGCACACCTCGGGCTGTTTTTCGATAACCACCTGGTGCCGCTGGACGAAACCCGAGAAGCGTTCATTGCACGCGTTAATGAGGCGGACCGGGAACGGGTTCGAGCGGCACTCGATTCCACGGCGGCTGGCGGCGGGGCGGTGCAGGTTGAGTTTCGCACCTTCGGCAACCACGTGCCGATACGCTTCATGGAGGCACGGGTCAAGGCCTATGGTGGAGAAAACGCGGGAGGACGAGTCGTCGGCGTGCTGCAGGACGTAACGCAGCGGCATTCCTACGAAGAGCGGTTGCGGATGTCCAGCGTCGTTTTTCACACCAGTGCGGAGGCCATTGCGATTACCGATGCCACGCGGCGCATAGCGGCGATCAACCCAGCGTTTTCGCGCATTACCGGCTTTTCGGAGGAGGAAGCGCTTGGCCTCGATCTGAACCTTCTCCTGCGGGTTAATCCCGACCAGGAACATGATCTCTCCAGCCTGGTCGTCGGCGAAGGGGGGCATTGGCACGGAGAGGTCCGCTGCTATCGAAAAACTGGTGAATCCTTTCGGGCTTGGCAAAGTGTCGGTGTCGTACGCAACAACGAAAAGATCGTGACGCATTTCGTCATGGCCTTTTCGGATGTCACGGCAATCTACGAGGCGCAGCAGCAATTGCACCATCTTGCGCACCATGATCCTCTGACCGGACTGCCCAACAGACTGCTGTTTGATGATCGCCTGAAGAACGCTATCGAACACGGGGTGCGCAACCGCCAGCGATGCCTGCTTTTGTTCCTCGATCTCGATGGGTTCAAGGTGATCAACGATACCCTCGGTCACTTCGTCGGGGACGAGCTTCTGCGCATCATAGGCACCCGGCTGAAAGGCGTGATGCGGGCCAGCGATACTGTCGCACGCCTCGGTGGTGACGAGTTTGTCATTCTCGCCGGCAGCACAAACCCCGATTATGCCGCGCACCTTGCCCAGAAAATCCTCGAACAACTGCGTCTTCCTATTCCGCTTTCCGGACATATGCTTTCAGTCTCAGCCAGTCTAGGCATCGCGGTGTTTCCAGAACATGGCGCGGATAGCCAGCAGTTGATGCGAGCGGCCGACATGGCCATGTATTCGGCCAAGGCCGAAGGGCGTAATCGTTACCAGTTCTACGCCGAGGATATGTCAGCGCGAACGGGCGAGCGCATGTACATCGAGCAAGGTCTGCGCCAGGCCATCGCCAACGATGGTCTGTCCGTGTATTACCAGCCACGGGTCGATCTGGACGGACGCAACATCGTCGGGGCCGAGGCGCTGGTACGCTGGCCGCATCCGGAACGCGGCCTGATTTCACCGGAGTGCTTCATCGCGATTGCCGAGGAAAGCGGCATCATCGAACAACTTGGACGCTGGGTATTGCGCCGGGCCTGCAGTGAAATGGTGGGCTTGGAGCGACAAATACGGGAATCCGGAGGGCAGTTCCATCTCTCCGTCAATGTGTCGGCACAGCAATTCATCGGGACCGATTTTGTCGCCACCGTGCGGGCCGTGCTCGAAGAAACCGGCTTCCCGCCGACTTCGCTGGAACTCGAGATTACCGAAAGCACCTTGCAGTCCACCGAACGTAGCCTGTCGCTCCTGAACGCCCTCGCAACCCTCGGGATCACCGTCAGCATCGATGACTTCGGAACCGGCTATTCGTCGCTGAGTGTCTTGCGCGATCTTCCCGTCCACCGCGTCAAGATCGACCGCTCGTTTATCGTCGATCTGCAATCCAGCGAGAACCAGCAGGCGATGGTCAAGGCGATTGTCGCGTTGAGCCGGATCATGCGCATGTCGATCACCGTTGAAGGCGTCGAAAGCAGGGAGCAGGCTGATCTGCTACAGGAACTGGGCTGCCATCAGGGGCAGGGGTTTTACTTCGGCCATCCGATGGTGCCGGGTGATTTTTCGCGCCTGGTCGATCCGGATAGGATAGGACCACGGAAACATAGCTCTGGCGTGTAAAGGGTCCCTACCACGAAACGATTTCGTTTTTGCCTCGCCGCCAAAGCGTCAGATTGATGGCCAAGGTGACCGTCAGCAGGATCGCTGCACCTGCATTGTGGGCGACGGCGATGGATAGCGGCAGGAACAGCACGACGTTGGCGATGCCGAGAGCGATCTGTGCCGAAAGCACCACTCCGAGCAGCATGCCCCATACGCGCCAGGCAGAGCGCCTCATCAAGGCGAATGTCAACGACCCGGCGATAAGGGCAACGATCAGCGCGCCGATCCGGTGCGACCAGTGGATGGCAATCAAGGCAGTACCCGGGAGGAAATCGCCTGACGCCGTCCGTCCGAGTTCGCGGTGCAGGCTGAACGCGGTATCAAAATCCATTTCCGGCTTCCATGCGCCAAGGCACGTCGGAAAATCGTTGCAGGCCAGCGCGGCGTAATTGCTGCTGACCCAGCCGCCCAATGCAATCTGGAGGACGACGGCAAGCAATGAGAATGCTGCCAGGCAGCGCAGTGAGAAGAGGTTCGGATCAACGATGCCATCCTCTCCCATAAGCGGCTTGAGGGAGAGCAACATCCAGACGAGCAGGGCCAAGGTCGTCATTCCGCCGAGCAGATGCGCACTGACGATCACCGGCTTGAGTTGCAGCGTGACGGTCCACATTCCAAGCAGTGCCTGCAGACTGACGATGACGAGCAGCACGGTCGCCGGCCAGGGCGATTGCTGCAAGCGCTGACGGTACTTCCAGGCCAGGCCGGCAAGCACGACGATAACCAGACCTAGGGTACCCGCGAGATAGCGGTGAGTCATTTCCTTCCATGCCTTGTGGACTTCCACCGGACTGTCGGGAAACGCCTGCATTGCGGCAGACTGTTCGTGAGGCGTGTCCGGAACACCGATCAGATGGCCATAGCAGCCTGGCCAATCGGGGCATCCGAGTCCCGCATCCGAAAGGCGGACATAAGCGCCGAGCGAGATCACACCGAGCGTGAGTAGCGTGGCGAGAAGGAGCAGCGGGCGATAGAGTCGCATCGCGGGATCAAGCCCCGGCAAAATGGTCGGCCAGCAGCGCTGCGAAAAGCAGCGTCAGGTAGACGATCGACCAGCGGAAGGTGCGTCTGGCCAGATCGTCGCTGTACGTGCGCAGGAGCGCAATAGAGTGCGCGAGAAACACCGCGTCGAGCACCAGTGCGCTGGCGAGATATCCGACACCGCTCATGCCGAGCAGGTAGGGCGTGACCGATGCGCCGCACAGCAGGAGGACGTAGATCAGGCTGTGCCGGCAGGTGTAGGCGATGCCATGGGTGACCGGCAACATCGGCAGGCCGGCCTTGGCGTAATCGTCGCGACGGTAGCAGGCCAGTGCCCAGAAATGCGGTGGCGTCCACATGAACACGATAAGGAAGAGCGCCAGCGCTTCAGGTGCGATGCTGCCCGTCATGGCCGTCCAGCCAAGCAGAGGCGGCATGGCGCCGGATGCCCCGCCGATGACGATGTTCATCGGCGTTGCCGGCTTGAGCAGCACGGTGTAGATCACCGCATAGCCGAGGAACGTGGCAAGAGTCAGCCACATGGTCAGTGGATTGACCAGAGAATGCAGAATCCACAAACCGCCGCCGCCGACGAGAAACGCTAGCGTGAGGGTTTCCGCCGCGGACGCGGTGCCGCGCGCGGTAGGGCGCCAACGGGTGCGGGCCATGCGCGCGTCGACTGTTCGTTCCACCAGACAGTTGATCGCCGCCGCTGCACCGGCGACCAGGGCGATGCCGACGGAAGCGGCGAGGAACAAGCCCAGCGGCGGGAAGGCGGGGGACGCGAGGAACATGCCGATCATCGCGGTGAACACGATCAGGCTATTGACGCGCGGCTTGCACAGCGTAAAGAACTCGGCGAGGCGTTGTCCAAGCCGGCGCGGAATAGCGGTGGCGTTGTCGGTAGTGACCGTACTGTTTCTTGTCCCGGCGGACATGGCGCACCTCCCTTGTTCAGCGGACCCAGGAATACTTCAACAAACGCTCCATGTCCCTGAGAACACCTCGGGCGTCAATTGGTTCGCCGTAGCGCATCATGACGTTGCCAAACGGATCGGCAACGAAGACGGACGGTGCGAAATCGTCGAGCGCGCGACGCCATTTCGCTTCGTCTGCGGCGGGGGAGGTGATTGTCAGGCCTGGCTGCGGCTGAATCGGCGTGGTGCCGATCACCACGCGCTGCACTCGCCCCTGATCCTTGCCGAGCGCCGCGTGGGCCTGCTGCAGTCGCAGCAGCGTGTCCTGGCAGGACTGTGCGCAGCCGTTCATCGCGGGCACGATCAGTAGCCATTTTCCGTGCAGGGCCTCGCTCGGTGGCAAGGTGCGCGGCGGCTGGATCAACTCACCGTGGTTGCGCAGGCCGTCCGGCCGCCAGCCCGACCAGAAAAGGCCGGAACCGACGATGAACGGCAGAACGAACACGGCGGCCAGCAATAACAGCATGGTGCGTGCCGGAGCGTGCGGTTTGGCCCGGGATAACGTTGGTGGGATCGATGGCATGGCGGGCCGTCCCTTCAGAATTTGCGCCGGAAGCCAAAGTAGCACCAGAGCGCGATTGTGGTGGCCGCGAAGCCCCACCATTGGAAGGCATAGCTGAGGTTCGTCAGTCGCCGGTCGTCAGGGCGAACCCAGTCGCGGACAAATCCGCCCCCCGCGCTGCCCGGGTCGAGCTGCATGACTACCGGCTGGACCGGGAAACCTACAAGCTTTCCGTAGCGGGCAAGGTCGAGGTTTTGCCAGACGCGCTGCCAGGTGCCGCCCATCTCGCCGTTATCCGCCTGCAGGGTGAAGAAGCGCGACGCCGGGATGAGTGCGACGCCGGAAACCTCGACGAGCTCGGACGGCGTGGTGACTTCTGGCTCCCGGCTGTGTTCGGCCAATGCGGGAATCCAGCCGCGATTGACCAGCAGGCGGATGTCGCTGCCCTCGACGCGGAGCGGCGTGACGACATGGAATCCGGCCTGCTGGCGGTAGGTCCGGTTGTCGATCAGGATCTGATACTGCGGTTCATAGTGGCCGCGTGCCGAAATCCTGCGGTATTGCAGCGCCTGTGCGTCTGCCGGTCCGGCGGGAATCTGCACGGCCGGTTCGCTGGAGCGGGTTTCGAGTTGCTCCTGGCGGGCGGCCTTGGTTGCTGCCTTGCCCCACTGCCATTGCCCGGCGGCGATGAACAGCGGGACCAGCAGCGCCGCTGCCAGCGTCGGCATCCAGCGCGGACGGAACCGGCGCGCAGGCTCAGTTACGATAGTGATAGGCACAGGACCGACGGAACGCGCATAATCGTTCGCACCCACGCTGTCGGAGTCGCTCATGCTAAAGCTCTTTGTCATTCTCATGCTGATTGGCGTGATGGGCAGCCTGTTTTCCGGACTGTTTTTCCTCCTGCGGGATCGCGGAGCCGGTCATCGTGCCGTCAGGGCGCTGACCTGGCGTGTCGGTCTTTCGATGATGGTTTTCGCCCTCTTGATGCTGGCCTATCGATGGGGATGGATATCCGGCTACGGCCAGTAGGAGCGGCAACCAGGCCCGCAAGAGTCGCCTGAGCGCCTTGTCGCGCGCCTTCCGGACGGCTCCGGACGACACATTGCGGGTTTTAGGCGTCAGGCGCGGGCAATGGAATTCATGGCGGGTCTGTTTGAGCATGATCAGGGCAACTCCTGATTCGATGCCGGTTTCGCATCATCGGTGTTGAAAAATGCATACGCCAGGGTGATCGTATGCACGCCCTTGTCGATATCCGGTTTGACCGTAAACACCAGCGGCAAATCTTTCGTTTCGCCGGGGGCGAGCGCTTGTTGCGTAAAACAGAAACAATCGAGTTTGTTGAAACTGGCCGCTGCCGCGCCGGGGGAAACGCTTGGAATTGCCTGCCCGACGATGGGCTGATTCGATAGATTGCGAACGCGGTAGGAGACCTGATGCAGTTCTCCCGGATGCACGTCGAGGCGCGCTATCTGCGGCACAATCTCCCAAGGCAGCCCGGGCATGACGGTATCGGTGAATTCGATGGTTATCACGCGCCCGCTGTCGATGAACGGCGCGGACGCGTTACCCGTTCCGCCAATCCCGCCGACGGTGAAATTCACCGGACCCGCGGTTTTTCCATTGAGACCGGTAACCTCGCAAAAGACGTCGTATAGGGGAACCAGCGCGAATCCGAAGGCGAAAGACAATACCGTGACGCCCAGCAGCTTCACCACCAGTCGGCGGTTGCCTTTTTCGGCGGTGGAGCTTTCGGTCGCAGTATTCATATTCGTGCCTTACACCCAATAGACGAAAACGAAGAGCAGCAGCCAGACGACATCGACGAAGTGCCAGTACCAGGCCACCGCCTCGAAGGCGAAATGCCGCTCGGCCGTAAAGTGCCCGATCACGGCCCGGCAGAAGATGACGAAGAGCATGGCCGTGCCCATGATCACGTGGAAGCCGTGGAACCCCGTCAGCATGTAGAACGTGGCGCCGAAGATGCCGTCCCGGATGGAGAATTCGGCGGAACCGTATTCATGGATCTGGAAGCCGATGAACACACACCCGAGCACGATGGTCAGGGCCAGGCCGAGCGTGAGTTGGAACCGGTTGTTCTTGAGCAGGCCCCAGTGCGCCCAGGTAACGGTCGCTCCCGAGCACAGCAGGATCAGTGTGTTCAGCGCCGGGATTCCCCACGGAGCGACCGGAACGGGAGGCGTGTTGCTGCCGGGGCCGGCCGTCGGCCAAGCGGCTGAAAAACCAGGCCAAAGCAATTGCGCGTCGGCAAGCATCGGCACCGCCATGTTGCGGGCGTAAAAGAGCGCGCCAAAGAAACCGGCGAAGAACATGACCTCGGAAAAGATGAACCACACCATGCCCCAGCGGAACGACGTGTCGACCTGATCGGCGTGCTTGCCTGCCTGGGTTTCATCGATTACGTCACCGAACCAGCCGAGCAGCATGATCAGGAGGATTCCCGCGCCAAGGGCGATGAGATACGGTCCGACGGCGTGCTTGGCGAGCAGCAGGGCGAACCCGACAGCCAGCGTGAGTAGCGCGATCGAGCCCGTCAGCGGCCAGATCGAGGGAGGCGGGACGTAGTAAGTTTCAGGAGCGGAATGTGGATCGGAGTGCGCATGCATGATGGCCTCCCTATTTCACGATCGGTGGCGTGACGAACGAGTGGTACGGCGGCGGCGAGCTGAGCGTCCATTCCAGCGTATCGGCGCCTTCCCA
>CAZCJW010000086.1:0-11946 GCA_964499185.1 uncultured Propionivibrio sp.
AATCGTGCCGACGTTCACGTGCGGCTTCGTACGCTCAAATTTTGCCTTAGCCATTTAAGTATCCTCAGAATCAGTATTACTTCTTGTTGATAACGGCCTCGGCGACATTCTTCGGCGCCTCGACATAGTGCTTGAATTCCATCGAATAGGTCGCGCGCCCCTGAGACAGGGAACGAACGGTCGTGGAGTATCCGAACATTTCGGCCAGCGGGACTTCGGCCTTGATCGCCTTGATGCCGCCCGGCAGATCTTCCATCCCGAGAACGATGCCACGGCGCCCGGACAGGTCGCCCATGATATTGCCCATGTAATCTTCCGGCGTCTCGACTTCGACCGACATCATCGGTTCAAGCAGCGTCGGCGAAGCCTTCTTCATACCTTCCTTGAACGCCATCGAACCCGCCATACGGAAGGCATTTTCGTTGGAGTCGACGTCGTGATAAGAGCCGTCAAACAGCGTGAACTTTATGTCAACAACTGGGAAGCCAGCCAACACACCACTCTTGATTGCGTCCTGCAAGCCCTTATCCACAGCCGGGATATATTCACGAGGAACGGTACCGCCTTTAATGGCGTCCACAAACTCGTAACCCTTTCCAGCTTCGTTCGGCTCAAGCTTGATCCATACATGGCCATACTGACCCCGGCCACCGGATTGCTTGACGAACTTGCCTTCCTGCTCAACCGCCTTCTTAATGCACTCACGGTAGGCCACTTGCGGAGCTCCAACGTTGGCTTCAACACCAAACTCGCGCTTCATGCGGTCGACGATGATCTCCAGATGCAACTCACCCATGCCCGAAATGATGGTCTGGCCGGACTCTTCGTCGCTACGCACGCGGAACGAAGGATCCTCCTGGGCCAGGCGCCCCAGCGCGATACCCATTTTTTCTTGGTCAGCCTTAGTTTTCGGCTCGACGGCGATATGAATGACCGGCTCCGGAAACTCCATGCGCTCAAGGGTGATGACCGACGACGGGTCACACAGCGTCTCGCCTGTTGTCACTTCTTTCAGCCCGACGCAGGCTGCGATATCCCCGGCGAGAACTTCCTTGATTTCTTCGCGATTGTTGGCGTGCATCTGAAGCACGCGACCGATACGCTCCTTACGCCCCTTGACCGGGTTGTAAATAGTATCGCCGGATTTCAGGACCCCGGAATAAACACGAATAAAAGTCAATTGCCCGACGTAAGGGTCGGTCATCAATTTGAAGGCCAGTGCGGAAAATTTTGCATCATCGGACGCTTCTCGCGTATCCGGTTCACCGTTCTCCTTCTCACCGGTAACCGGCGGGATATCGACCGGCGATGGCAACAAATCAATCACCGCATCAAGCATGCGCTGAACGCCCTTGTTCTTGAAGGCGGTGCCGCACAGCATCGGCTGGATTTCGCAATTGATGGTGCGGTCGCGGAGACCCTTGACAATTTGTTCTTCGCTCAAATCGCCCGTCTCAAGATACTGATTCATCAGTTCTTCGGACGACTCTGCAGCAACCTCGACCATCTTGCCCCGCCACTCTTCGGCCTGCGCCTGAAGCTCGGCGGGTATGTCACGATAGTCGAACTTCATGCCTTGGGACGCGTCATCCCAATAAATAGCTTTCATCTTGATCAGGTCAACAACGCCCTGAAAATAGTCTTCCTTGCCAATCGGGATCACAATCGGAACAGGATTTGCCTTCAGACGCGTCTGCATCTGCTCGACGACCTTGAAGAAATCTGCACCTTGGCGGTCGATCTTGTTGACGAAAGCAAGACGCGGCACCTTGTACTTGTTTGCCTGCCGCCAGACAGTTTCCGACTGGGGTTGGACGCCACCCACAGCGCAATAGACCATGCATGCGCCATCCAGAACGCGCATTGAACGCTCAACTTCAATCGTGAAGTCGACGTGTCCGGGAGTATCGATGATATTGATGCGATGCTCGGGATACTGGTTACTCATCCCTTTCCAAAAACACGTAGTCGCCGCCGAGGTAATCGTGATGCCACGCTCTTGTTCCTGCTCCATCCAGTCCATGGTAGCCGCACCGTCGTGCACCTCACCAATTTTGTGGTTAACACCGGTGTAAAACAGAATTCGCTCGGTCGTTGTTGTCTTGCCGGCATCGATGTGCGCACTAATACCGATATTACGGTAGCGGCTAATGGGAGTTTTGCGTGCCACTTTTAAACCTTCACTAATAAAGAACGTTTACCGGCAGCACCCTCGCTGCCGGCATTTGAGAACATTAGAAGCGGAAATGCGCGAATGCCTTGTTTGCGTCCGCCATGCGATGCACCTCATCGCGCTTCTTCACAGCACCACCGCGATTTTCTGCCGCCTCAAGCATCTCTGCAGCCAAGCGCTGATCCATCGACTTCTCGGAACGCTTCCGCGCAGACTCACGCAACCAGCGCATGGCCAGCGCCATACGCCGGTTCGGACGAACCTCAACCGGAACCTGGTAGTTCGCACCACCGACGCGCCTGCTCTTCACCTCAACGAGCGGCTTGACATTATTCATCGCCAGACCAAACACTTCCACGGGATCCTTCCCATCTTTGGCAGCGATGATATCAAAGGCACCATACACGATACGCTCGGCAACCGACTTCTTGCCGCTCATCATTATCGTATTTACAAACTTGGAAACTTCAATGCTCCCAAATTTTGGATCGGGAAGAATATCGCGTTTCGGCACTTCACGACGACGTGGCATATACAACCTTTCACATTTTCAATTCAGTTGAGGAACCGCAAGAACATTGCCGCTCCACTCGGCCACTCAAACGAGGTGACCACTTACTTAAGCAGCGATTAAGCCGCCTTTGGACGCTTCGTTCCGTACTTCGAACGACTCTGCTTGCGATCCTTGACACCTTGGGTATCGAGCGAACCACGCACGGTATGGTAACGAACGCCGGGAAGATCCTTTACGCGGCCGCCGCGAATCAAAACGACCGAGTGCTCCTGAAGATTGTGTCCCTCACCACCGATATAGGAAATGACCTCAAAGCCGTTGGTCAGCCGCACCTTGCAGACCTTGCGCAAAGCCGAATTCGGCTTTTTCGGCGTGGTGGTATAGACGCGGGTACAAACCCCCCGCTTTTGCGGGCAGTTTTCCAAGGCAGGAACTTTGCTCTTGGCGCGCACGGCTTCGCGGGGCTTACGAACAAGCTGGTTAATGGTTGGCATATTTCTATCCCTAAACTCCTGCAGGATCTACCGTTTTAAAGCGGAATATCTGCAACAAAGCCAGAACAGCCGGGAGGGATGTCCTAGCGCTTTTGTTATAACAAGCGTGCGCAATGATTAGCGCACGCTGACAAAGACCGGGGATTCTATGGGTAAACACTTGTCAAGTCAACCGATCATCCCCTCCTGAGACTCACCGTTGGAGACTTCAACCACCACAGGTGTTTCGATGAACTCCTGCGATGAGGCCAAGTCGATTCCAGCGGCGTTGTCCTTGCGCATACGGTGATACGCCAGCCCAGTACCAGCCGGGATGAGACGGCCAACGATCACGTTTTCCTTCAGGCCACGCAATTCGTCGCGCTTGCCCATGATCGCTGCCTCAGTCAAAACACGAGTTGTCTCCTGGAAAGACGCCGCCGAGATGAACGAATCCGTCGACAACGAGGCTTTGGTGATACCGAGGAGGACGGGCTCATACGTTGCTGGGAGCTTGCCTTCAGCAGCCATTCGATCATTTTCGTCGAGCAGATGAGCCTTCTCTACCTGTTCTCCGCGGATAAACTTGGTATCGCCAGGATCAACAACGAGTGCACGGCGCAACATCTGCCGAACAATGACTTCGATGTGCTTGTCGTTGATTTTCACACCCTGCAAGCGGTAGACGTCCTGAACTTCATCGGTAATGTATACAGCAAGGGCTTCGACACCCTGCAGTCGCAGAATGTCGTGCGGATCCGGCGCACCATCGACGATGGATTCGCCTTTGTTGACCACCTGTCCGTCGTGCACCAGAACATGCTTGTCCTTCGGGATAAGATATTCGTGTGTAGCCCCTTCAAGATCGGTAATCACCAACCGCTGCTTGCCCTTTGTGTCCTTGCCGAAGGAAATGGTACCGGTGAATTCGGCCAGCATCCCGGCATCCTTCGGGGTACGCGCTTCGAACAATTCGGCGACGCGCGGCAAACCGCCGGTAATGTCGCGGGTTTTGGCAGATTCCTGCGGGAGACGCGCCAACACATCACCAACAGAAATCTCCTGCCCATCGAGAACGTTGATAATGGCACCGACCTGGAAGGTGATCGTTACGGGATGATCGCTCCCGTGCATGTGAACTTCGTCACCATTGGCGTCGTACAGCTTGACTTGGGGACGCAGACCTTTGGTTTGCGATTTCCCGCCCCGCTTGGGATCAATGACGACGAGGGTAGACAATCCGGTCACCTCGTCAATCTGCTTGGCTACCGTCACACCTTCTTCGACGTTCTCGAATTTCACCTTGCCGGAGTATTCGGCAATGATCGGACGGGTATGCGGATCCCATGTCGCCAACTTGGTTCCGGCCTTAACCTGCTGACCGTCGCCGACTTGCAGCGTTGCCCCGTAGGGGACTTTATGTTTCTCGCGCTCCCGACCGTTGTCATCGGTAATCAACACTTCACCGGAACGCGTAATGACGATCTTCTCGCCTTTGGCACTGGTGACATAACGCATTGACGACGTAAATCTGACGACGCCGGAACTCTTGGTTTCCACATGGCTGGCCACTGCGGCACGCGAAGCCGCGCCACCGACGTGGAAGGTACGCATGGTGAGCTGCGTTCCGGGCTCTCCGATGGATTGTGCGGCGATAACGCCAACCGCTTCACCGACATTGACCGGCGTACCTCTTCCGAGATCGCGTCCGTAGCATTTGGCACACAAGCCGTATCGGGTTTCACAGGTAAGCGGAGTACGAACCTTGACTTCATCAATACCAAGTTGGTCGATCAGATCGCAGAGGTCTTCGTTGATCAGCGTACCGGCTTCGATCACCGTTTCATCGCTCTCGGGGTTGACGACATCGTTGATGGCAACACGTCCAAGAATACGTTCGCGCAACGGCTCGATGACTTCGCCGCCTTCGATCAGCGCTTTCATCGTCACACCGTTCGACGTACCGCAATCCTCTTCAATAACAACGAGATCCTGCGTAACGTCGACCAGACGACGGGTCAGGTAACCCGAGTTGGCTGTCTTCAGCGCTGTATCGGCCAGACCCTTACGAGCGCCGTGCGTTGAGATGAAGTACTGGAGAACGTTCAACCCCTCGCGGAAGTTGGTGGTAATCGGCGTTTCGATGATCGAACCGTCCGGTTTGGCCATCAAACCGCGCATGCCAGCCAACTGCCGAATCTGCGCCGCCGAACCGCGCGCACCAGAGTCAGCCATCATATAAATGGAGTTGAATGATTCCTGCTTGACTTTCTTGCCGTGGCGATCGATGACTTCTTCGTGGCCGAGTTGCTCCATCATCACCTTGGCCACTTGATCGCCCGTGCGCCCCCAGATATCGACAACCTTGTTATAGCGCTCGCCGTTGGTCACCAGACCGTTCGTGTATTGCCCTTCTATCTCCTTGACCTCTTTTTCGGCGGCGGCAATGATCTCGCCCTTCTGTGTCGGCACAAGCATGTCGTCCGAACAGATAGAGATGCCCGCCCTGGTGGCCAGCCGATAGCCGTTCTGCATCAGCTTGTCGGCAAAAATGACTGTCTCCTTGAGGCCGCAACGACGGAATGCCGCATTGATAAGCTTGGAGATTTCTTTTTTCTTCAGAGGCTTGTCAATTACGCTGAACGGCAAACCCTTGGGCAGAATCTCTGAAAGCAGCGCTCTCCCAGCCGTCGTTTGATATCGTGTGATCTTCTCGCCCCAACCACCATCACCATTTTTTTCATACTCACGAATACGTACCGAGATCTTCGCATGCAGTTCCAGCTCTCCCGCATGCATGGCACGGCTGACTTCTGCCAGATCCGGGAAAACCATTCCCTCGCCCTTGGCATTGATACGTTCACGCGTCGCGTAATACAAACCGAGCACGATATCCTGAGACGGAACGATGATCGGCTCACCGTTGGCCGGCGACAGCACGTTGTTCGACGCCAGCATCAGGGTACGTGCCTCCATCTGCGCTTCCAGCGATAGCGGCACATGAACGGCCATCTGGTCGCCGTCGAAGTCGGCATTAAAGGCGGCACAAACGAGAGGATGCAACTGGATGGCTTTGCCTTCGATCAGGGTCGGCTCGAAAGCCTGAATACCGAGGCGGTGCAGAGTTGGCGCCCGGTTGAGCATGATCGGATGTTCGCGGATAACCTCCTCAAGTATGTCCCAGACCACCGGCTCTTGCATTTCGACCATTTTCTTGGCCTGCTTGATGGTGGTGGCCAGCCCCATGATCTCCAGGCGATTGAAGATGAACGGCTTGAACAGTTCCAGCGCCATGAGTTTGGGCAATCCGCACTGGTGCAGCTTAAGTTGCGGCCCGACCACGATGACAGAACGTCCAGAGTAATCAACACGTTTGCCGAGCAGGTTCTGGCGGAAACGACCGCCTTTGCCTTTGATCATGTCGGCCAGGGACTTCAGCGGACGCTTGTTGGCGCCGGTCATGGCCTTGCCTCGCCGGCCGTTGTCGAGCAGGGAATCAACCGCTTCCTGCAACATGCGCTTTTCGTTGCGCACGATGATTTCCGGCGCTTTCAGTTCAAGCAAGCGCTTCAGGCGGTTGTTCCGGTTGATCACGCGACGGTAAAGGTCGTTCAGGTCAGAGGTCGCGAAACGGCCACCGTCCAGCGGAACCAGCGGGCGCAAGTCCGGAGGAAGGACCGGCAACACCTCGAGGACCATCCATTCCGGCTTGATACCGGATTTCTGGAAGCCCTCAAGAATCTTCAGACGCTTGGAGAATTTCTTGCTCTTGGTTTCGGACGAGGTGGTCTCGAGCTCCGAGCGAAGCAGTTCAACTTCGCTGTTGAGGTCCAATGAACGCAACAACTCGCGGATGCCTTCGGCACCCATCGCCGCATAGAAATCGTCACCGTACTCTTCGACCTTGGCCAGGTAATCGTCTTCGGTCAGCAGTTGTGCCCGCGTCAGCGGCGTCATGCCGGGATCGCAAACAACGAACGCTTCAAAGTAGAGAACCCGCTCGATATCGCGCAAGGTCATGTCGAGCACCATGCCAAGACGGCTTGGCAAGCTCTTCAGGAACCAGATGTGGGCCACCGGGGAAGCCAGTTCGATGTGCGCCATGCGTTCGCGACGCACCTTGGAAAGCGTCACTTCGACGCCGCACTTCTCGCAGATTACGCCCCGGTGCTTGAGACGTTTGTACTTCCCGCACAAACACTCGTAATCCTTGATCGGCCCGAAAATCTTGGCGCAGAACAAGCCATCGCGTTCCGGCTTGAAAGTGCGGTAGTTGATTGTTTCCGGCTTCTTGACTTCGCCATAGGACCACGAGCGGATCTTGTCCGGTGAAGCCAAGCCGATGGTAATCGCATCAAACTGTTCTTCCTGCGTTACCTGTTTAAACAAATCAAGCAGTGCTTTCATTCTTACACTCCGTTCGGGGAGAACCCAATTTCTTCCAGCCGCAGCAAGTTGCTGCGGCTACTGTCACTTAGCAGTTTCTTTGGTCGTGCAACCTCAATAACGCTCAAGATCAATGTCAATTGCTAGCGAGCGAATTTCCTTGACCAGCACATTGAAGGATTCCGGCATTCCGGCATCGATCTTGTGGTCGCCCTTGACGATGTTCTCATAGACTTTGGTACGTCCATTCACGTCATCGGATTTCACCGTGAGCATTTCCTGCAAGACATAAGAAGCGCCATACGCCTCCAGTGCCCACACTTCCATTTCACCGAAACGCTGTCCACCGAACTGCGCCTTACCCCCCAGCGGTTGCTGGGTAACCAGCGAGTAAGGTCCGGTGGAGCGTGCGTGCATCTTGTCATCGACCAGATGGTGCAACTTGAGTACGTGCATGTAGCCGACTGTCACCTGGCGCTCGAACTGCTCTCCGGTTCGCCCATCGAACAGCGTCATCTGACCAGACTCCGGCATCCCGGCCAACTTGAGCATTTCCTTGATTTCTTCTTCCTTGGCGCCGTCGAACACGGGCGTCGCAAACGGAACACCGGCTTCAAGATTGCCTGCCATCTCGACAATCTCGGCATCCGTCAGTTCGTTAAGATCCTCAGGCTTGCCGTTGGTGTTATAGACCTTCTCAAGGAATCCACGCAGCTCCTGTGCGCTGGCCTGACGGCGCATCATTTCGCCGATACGGAAACCAAGACCCTTGGCCGCCAGTCCAAGATGCACTTCAAGCACCTGGCCGACGTTCATACGCGACGGCACGCCCAGCGGATTCAGCACGATGTCAACCGGACGGCCGTCGGCCATGTGAGGCATATCCTCAACCGGAACGATACGGGAAACGACCCCCTTATTTCCGTGGCGTCCTGCCATCTTATCGCCCGACTGCAGACGGCGCTTCACAGCGACATAGACCTTGACCATTTTTTGCACGCCCGGTGGCAGTTCGTCGCCCTGGGTCAGCTTCTTGCGCTTTTCTTCAAAGGCAATGTCGAAGTCCTTCCGCGTCTGCTCCAGACCTTCACGCAACGATTCAAGCTGCTGCGCCACGTCTTCGTCAGCCATGCGGATATCGAACCAGTGATGCGCGTCGATTCCGGCAAGATAGTCCTGCGTGATCGGGGTCCCTTTCGCCAAGCGCTTCGGCCCGCCGTTGGCGACCTTACCGAGAATCAAGCGCTCAACGCGGGCAAAAGCATCCCGCTCGACAATACGCAATTGATCGGCCAGATCGAGCTTGTAGCCACGCAGATGGTCATCAATGATCGATTGGGCACGCTTGTCGCGCTCAATCCCCTCGCGGGTAAATACCTGAACATCGATGACTGTCCCGGCGATTCCGGACGGGACGCGCAACGAAGTGTCCTTGACATCGGAAGCCTTCTCGCCAAAGATCGCGCGCAGCAGTTTTTCCTCGGGGGTAAGTTGCGTTTCACCCTTAGGCGTCACCTTGCCAACGAGTACATCGCCGGCTTCGACTTCTGCGCCGATATAAACAATGCCCGACTCATCAAGCCGCGAAAGCTGCGCTTCACCGAGGGACGCGATGTCCCGCGTAATCTCTTCCGGACCAAGTTTGGTATCACGAGCGACAACGGTCAGTTCCTCGATGTGGATCGAGGTAAACCGGTCTTCGGCCACAACGCGCTCGGAAATCAGGATCGAATCTTCGAAGTTGTAGCCATTCCAGGGCATGAAGGCGATCAGCATGTTCTGCCCTAGGGCCAGTTCTCCCTTGTCGGTCGAAGCACCGTCGGCCACCACGTCGCCCTTGGCGATGATGTCCCCGACACGAACCAGAGGACGCTGATTGATGTTGGTGTTCTGGTTGGAGCGGGTGTATTTCACCAGATTGTAGATATCAACCCCAACTTCACCCGGCACCGTTTCATCGTCATTGACACGAACCACAATGCGCGAGGCGTCTACATAATCCACCTTGCCGCCACGCAAAGCCTGGACGGCCGTACCCGAGTCAACGGCCACGGTACGCTCAATCCCGGTCCCCACGACCGGCTTTTCAGGACGCAAGCAGGGAACAGCCTGACGCTGCATGTTCGCGCCCATCAAGGCCCGGTTCGCATCGTCATGTTCAAGGAAGGGAATCAGCGAAGCGGCGACAGAAACAATCTGCCCCGGTGCGACGTCCATGTACTGCACCCGCGACGGCTCGGCAAGAATCGTTTCGCCTTTTTCGCGACACGTCACCAGATCATCGACAAGAGCACCGTCTTCGCCCAAGGCAGCATTGGCCTGAGCAACAATGTAGCCACCTTCCTCAATAGCGGAAAGATACTCGATCTGGTCCGTCACTTTGGAATCGACAACCTTCCGATACGCCGTTTCAAGGAACCCATATTCATTGGTTCGTGCAAACAGGGCCAGTGAATTGATCAGACCGATGTTTGGTCCTTCAGGAGTTTCGATCGGGCAGACACGGCCATAGTGAGTCGGGTGCACGTCACGCACTTCAAACCCGGCGCGTTCTCGGGTCAAGCCCCCCGGCCCCAGCGCGGAAACACGCCGTTTATGGGTGATTTCCGAAAGCGGATTGGTCTGATCCATGAACTGGGAGAGTTGGCTGGATCCGAAAAACTCCTTGACCGCTGCACTGATCGGCTTGGCATTGATCAGATCATGCGGCATGAGGTTGTCCGACTCCGCCTGCGAAAGCCGTTCTTTTACAGCACGTTCGACGCGTACAAGCCCGGCACGGAATTGATTCTCCGCCAGTTCTCCAACGGAACGGACACGCCGGTTACCCAGATGGTCAATATCGTCAATGTCACCGCGACCATTACGCAAATCAACAAGAATCTTGATGACCTCAACGATGTCCCGTGGCGACAGCGTAAGTTGTTCCCGCACCTCACCAACAACTCCGAAGCCTTTCAGTTGGGCGAGAAGCGCTGAAGCATCTTGCTCTGTAAGATTTTCCGCAACAGCGCGAACACCGTAGGCCAGCTCACTCAGCAATAACTCCACAGCGGCCGGCGTTCCACCGGCAGCTTCGATAATCGTGCTAACAATAACGTCGCGCTTCGCCGGGACGTGTTTCACCATGACCTTGTATTCAACAACGTCCTTGCGCCCAACGCGACGGTTGAACTTCATCCGGCCCACACCCGACAGGTCATAGCGCTCATCGGAGTAGAACAGTCCATTGAAAAGAATTTCGACCGCTTCCTCTGTCGGCGGCTCGCCAGGACGCATCATGCGATAGATGGCAACGCGCGCGGCTTGCTTGGAAACAGTCTCGTCCGTCCGGAGCGTCTGCGAAATGAATCCACCACGATCCAGATCGTTGATATACAGAGTCTGAAGCGTTTCGATCCCGGCCTCGGCGAGTTTGGCAAGCAGCGCCTCGGTAATTTCATCGTTCGCGCTGGCAATAATCTCGCCGGTATCCTTATCGATGATGTTCTGAGCAACAATACGCCCAACGACAAAATCTTCAGGTACGGAAATCTTCCTGATCCCGGCGGCGTCAAGCTCTCGGATGTGCTTGGCCGTAATTCGCTTGTCCTTCGCAACGATCACCTTGCCAGTGGCGTCGCAAAAGTCAAAACGCGCCACTTCACCCCGCAAACGCTCAGGCACGAGATGGAACTCGACGCCCTTCTTGCTGAGTTCAAGGGTATCGAAATCGAAGAATTCTCGCAGAATCTGTTCAGGCGTCAGGCCAATGGCTTTCAGTAGCGTGGTAACCGGCATCTTGCGACGGCGGTCGACGCGGAAGAACAGAATGTCCTTCGGATCGAACTCAAAATCGAGCCACGATCCGCGATAAGGGATGACCCGCGCCGAGAACAAAAGCTTCCCGGAACTGTGTGTCTTGCCACGGTCATGCTCAAAGAAGACACCAGGAGAGCGATGCAACTGGGAAACGATGACGCGCTCAGTGCCATTGATCACGAACGACCCGGTCGTCGTCATGAGCGGAATCTCGCCCATATAGACTTCCTGCTCCTTGACTTCCTTGATCGTATCCGGCGCTTCGCGATCAAGAATGACCAATCGCACCTTGGCGCGCAGAGCGGACGCGAAGGTCAGTCCGCGCTGCTGGCACTCCTTGACGTCAAAGGCCGGTTCGGCCAGCGCATAGCTGACGAACTCAAGGCGCGCATTGCCGCTATGGCTGACAATCGGAAAAATCGAGGTAAACGCCGCTTGCAACCCTTGATTCTTCCGCTGCGCCGGCGGAACAGCCGCCTGTAGGAAAGCGGTGAACGATTCAAGTTGTGTCGCCAGCAAAAAGGGCACGTCAAGCACATTTGCACGCTTGGCGAAGCTTTTGCGGATACGTTTTTTCTCGGTATAGGAGTAGGTCATGG
>CAZCJW010000087.1:0-11944 GCA_964499185.1 uncultured Propionivibrio sp.
CCGAATCGATTACCCGTCACTATGGCAATGAACTTCAGTGTTGGTTCACGAATTGTTCCGGCAACCGAGCGGCAATCCAATGGATTTCACAATAGTGCCGGATTCTTCATTGGCGTGGTTTTGTGGGCCGAACTACATATACTGGACATTTGTACAGTATTTGATTAATCTTTCTTCAGCGTGCGATCTCGTTTCAATACACAGAGGAATATCCGAGCATGAATAACATCCAGTACTGGTTTGAAAAGCTTGCAGGCATTCAACAGCAAAACCGTGAGCGCGCAATACTCGCCGAATCGCTCTTTGCCAAGCCGCCATTCGATGCTGCCGCGCTCCACAAACCGGCGTGCTGGCGCCGAAAGGCCGCTTTCTGCTCCAGCACGCACGGGCGATGAACGACGTATGGTCGCGCGATGCCAGGACATGCAGTGGCCAATTCTTCTTACCGCGTGTTTCCCGCCGCGGCAACGGTGCGGTCGATAGCTCCCCACTCGATTGATGCCAAGCAATCGCTGTATCGCACACCTCGATATGGATGCATTTTTTGCTTCCGTCGAGTTGCTTCGCTATCCCGAGTTACGTGGTCAGGCTGTAGTGGTCGGTGGGCGAAGTGTACCCAACCCCGTGGAACAGGCGTATGGGTCCCATCGTTTCGCACGCTTGCGCGACTATGTCGGCCGTGGCGTGGTGACGACATCGACGTATGCGGCGCGTGCTCTTGGCGTGTTTTCCGGGATGGGCCTGATGAAATCGGCGGCGTTGGCGCCAGACGCTGTTCTCCTGCCCGCCAATTTCGATGCTTATCGCCAGTATTCTCGCCTGTTCAAGGCGGCCGTTGCGCGCGTTGCGCCCCGGATCGAGGATCGGGGCATCGATGAAATCTACCTCGACCTGAGCGATCACGCCGAAGAACCCCTTGTACTGGCGCAGCACCTCCAGCAGGCGGTGCTTGATGCCACGGGGCTGACCTGCTCGATCGGAATTTCGCCGAACAAGGTGTTGTCCAAGATCGCCTCTGACCTGAACAAGCCAAACGGCGTGACCATACTCGGGTGGGGGGATGTTTCTTCACGCATCTGGCCGCTACCCGCCAGAAAGATCAACGGCATCGGCCCCAAAGCCACCGCAAAGCTGGCACAGCTGGGCATCCATACGATTGGGGAACTGGCAGCAACTCCGCTAGACGAGTTGGTCAGCCATTTCGGCCAAACGACGGGGCATTGGATGCACCGCGTAGCCCAAGGAATCGATGATCGTCCGGTGGTGACGGAATCAGAGCCCAAATCGATCAGCCGCGAAAGCACCTTTGAGCGTGATTTACACCCCCGGCAGGATCGATCGGAACTCTCGACGATTTTCACCTCGCTGTGCATGCGCGTCGCCCAGGATCTGAATGGGAAGGGTTACGCCTGCCGAACGATCGGCATCAAGCTGCGCTATGCCGATTTCCGGTCCGTCACGAGAGATGTAACCTTATCCTTCAGCACCAGCGATGGAACACAGATACGCCGTGCCGCGGGCGGCTGTCTCAAACGCGTCCCAATGACACAGAAAATCCGCCTGCTCGGGGTACGGGCCGGAGGATTGATACCGTTATCGAGCGCCGGCCGTGAATGCCGCGGAATCCAGGTTGAACTGCCGTTCTGAGGCAAGGGACTTTGGTATCGATTCAATACCATTACCCTTTGCTGTCCGGTGCCTGAATTCGAAGTATCGCATCCGATTTGCGCCGTTTCTCTGGATTGACCATTTTGCGAGTAACACAGTCCCGCGACGGCAGAAGAAGTGCATGCCGCGGCACGATCTTACGGGTTAGAATCGCGATTTTTAATCTTCTTTCTTACGGCCGAGATGACCCGAACACTACACGAACGTATGCTCCTTTCCGGCAATGAGGCGGTTGCGCTTGCCGCGCTGAATTCCGGAGTTCTTCTTGGAACGGGGTATCCCGGCACGCCTTCTACGGAGATTCTGGAGGCCTTCGCCGTCCTCGGTGGAAAAGCGCAATGGGCACCCAATGAAAAGGTTGCGCTGGAAGTTGGCCTCGGGGCGGCCTTTGGCGGCGCTCGCTCCCTCGTCACCATGAAGCACGTGGGCGTAAATGTAGCGGCTGACGTGCTGTTTACGGCCACCTATACCGGAGTGTCAGGAGGATTGCTGCTGATTTCTGCCGACGATCCGGGGATGGCATCAAGTCAGAACGAGCAGGACAACCGAAATTACGCCAGAGCTGCCGGTATCATCATGCTAGAACCAGCCGATTCGCAGCAGGCATATGATTTCACCGGAGCCGGCTTTGCCTTGTCGGAGCAATTTGGCTTGCCGGTCATGTTGCGGATGACGACCCGTATCTGCCACTCGAAGAGCATCGTTACCCAGACAGCCCTTCCCCAACCTCCGGCCGCACCAAGTTTCAAGCGTGATGTTCCGGGCCGCGTCATGATTCCGGCGTATGCGCGTCCGGCTCACCGTCGATTGCGAGACAAGCTCGCACGCGCTGCGGCATATGCGGAAAACTGCCCGTTCACCATCATCGAAAAGGGCAGCACGAAGTTGGGCATCATCACCTCGGGAGTCGTCACGGCGCACGCAAAAGAAGTCGCACCGGATGCCAGTTTCCTCCAGCTGGGACTTTCCTACCCGCTTCCAATCAGCGCCATCAGGGATTTCGTTGGAGGCGTCGATCGCTGTGTGGTGATCGAGGAAGGCGATCCAATCTTGGAAACCGAACTGCGGGCCGCCGGCTTGGCCATTGAATCCAAGCCGGAACGTTTCCGTTTCGGAGAACTCAATGCGGACCGAGTGAGACGTATCCTCGAACACGACGACACCCCCGAGAAGTCGCCCCAGCCCGGCAAGCCGCCAATGTTGTGCGAAGGATGTTCGCACCGGCCCGTTTTTGAAACACTGAACAAACTCGATTGCATCGTTTCCGGCGATATCGGTTGTTACACCCTGGGGGTGTTGCCGCCGTTCTCGGCCATGGATACTTGCGTCTGCATGGGTGCAAGCATCGGTGTCGGACTTGGACTGCGCCACGTCCTGCCCCCGGAACAGGCGAAGCGCGTGGTCAGTGTCATTGGCGATTCGACCTTTATCCACAGCGGGCTGACCGGTCTGGCCGAGATGGTATACAACCCGCCTCCCGGTGGCCATGTGCTGATGATCCTGGACAACGGTACCACCGCGATGACCGGGCAACAGGAGCATCCCGGAACCGGTCGTGACCTTCTCCACCACCCCGCTGGACATATCCGCTTCGAAGACGTTGTCCGTGCCATGGGCATCACGAACGTCGTGACCATCGATCCGATGGCAGACGCTACCGCGCTGGAAAACGCCATCACCGAGGCGCTTGATAGCGGACAACTGGCCGTCATCGTGGCGCGGAAACCATGCATTCTGGCAGCCCCGAAAATCCGCATTTATGAGCGCGCGGCGGCCGAGAAAATGATGGTTGCGGAATAAGGGGCACGAAATGGGGAAAATCACCAACGTAGTCGTTGCGGGTCTTGGCGGGCAAGGGGTTGTCAAGGCGTCGGACATTCTCGCCGACGCGGCGTTTCGCGCCGGCATGGACGTCAAGAAAAGTGAAATCCACGGCATGAGCCAGCGCGGCGGTTCCGTCGCCAGCGATGTACGCTTTGGAGAGCGCGTCAATAGCCCGATGATCACGGCAGGGCAAGCTGATTGCCTGCTGGTCATCGCGCCGGACCAGGTGGAGGTAAATCGTCACGTCCTCAAGGCCAACGGTGTTCTGGTGTCGCCGGATACCGTGGCGAATATCGGAAAGATCCAGGCCAAGACGGTCAATGTGGCATTGTTGGGTGTTCTCAGTACGCATCTGGATATCCCGATACCGTTGTGGGAGGAAGCGATCCGCGCCAACCTCGCTGAAAAACACCACAAGTTGAATATCGAAGCGTTCCAGCGTGGACGCGAAACGGCGCAGAACACCCGAGCGTGAGCTGGGCAAGCCATCAGAAAATCATAACCGGAGGGGAAAATGCTGTTGCGAGAGAACTGGAACGACGCCGGGCAAGGATTTCATCCGGTCAGTGCGCCGGACTACCTGCCTGCTACCCAATTGCGTGAACTGCAACTGCGCCGGCTCAAGGCGGTGGTGGAACGTGCCTTTGAGCACGTCGCGTTGTTCCGTCAGCGCATGAATGAGCGCAACCTGACGCCTGCCAGCATCGAGTCGCTGTCGGATATCAGCCGCCTCCCCTTCACCGTGAAGACGGATCTTCGCGATACTTATCCGTTTGGGTTGTTCGCCAGTCCGATGTCGGAAATCGTCCGCCTGCATGCCTCCAGCGGCACAACCGGGAAACCCATCGTTGTCGCCTATACGCAGGAGGACATCCAGGTTTGGTCGTCGGTCATGCTGCGCACCTTTGCCGCCGCCGGAATACATCGCGGGGATATCGTCCAGAACGCCTACGGATACGGGCTGTTCACCGGGGGTCTGGGCGCGCACTATGGCCTGGAAGCGATCGGCGCGACGGTGGTGCCGGCTTCCGGCGGGAATACGGATCGCCAGGTCATGCTGCTTCGCGATTTCGGCGTGACCGCGATCTGCTCGACGCCGAGCTACTTCCTGCATCTCATCGAACGTGCGCATGATCTTGGCGTGGATCTGCGCGACCTGCCCCTGCGCGCCGGCATCTTCGGCGCCGAGCCATGGTCGACAGCGATGCGCGACCGAATCGAGAAGGATTCGGGCATCAAGGCATACGACATCTACGGCCTTTCGGAAATCATCGGGCCGGGGGTGGGCAGCGAATGCAGTGCGCAAGACGGCCTGCATCTGTTCGAAGACCATTTCTATCCGGAAATCATCGACCCCGAGACAGGCGAGGTTCTTGCTGACGGCGAAGAAGGCGAACTGGTTCTGACCACACTGTCCAAGCGCGCCATGCCGATGATCCGCTATCGTACTCGGGACATCACCCGCATCATCACCGAACCGTGCTCCTGCGGCCGCACGATACGCCGCATCCAGCGCATCGGCCGGCGCAGCGACGACATGTTCATCATCCGCGGCGTTAATGTCTTTCCCTCGCAGATCGAATCGGCGCTACTGGCCGTCGAGGGCGCACTGCCGCATTACCGCATCGTGCTCCGGCGCGAGCGCGGGCTGGACCAGATCCACGTCGAGATCGAAGTCGGTCCGGAAATTTTCAGCGACAAGGTCAGTGCCATGGAGGAAATGCACGATCGCCTCGCGCATTCGATCGAGCGCATCACCGGGTTGCGCGTCGCCGTGCATCTGGTAGAACCACACTCCCTGCCCCGCAGTGAAGGTAAGGCCAAGCGGGTGTGGGATGAACGCAACGACGGACAGGAAAGGTAATCCGACATGAAAGTTAGCCAGATTTCAACATTCATCGAAAACCGCCCGGGGCGGCTGCACGCCGCCTGCGAGGCGCTCTCGACCAGCGGCGTTAACATCCACACACTGTCCTTGGCGGATACGACCGAGTTCGGCATCCTGCGCCTCATCGTTGCAGATCCCGTTGCCGGCAAAAACGCGCTGGAAAAGGCCGGGTACGTGGCCAAGCTTACCGACGTGGTGGCCGTCGAAGTTCCGGATGACGCCGGAGGGTTGACAAACCTCCTGGCCAAGGCCGACCAAGCCGGTCTGGGCGTCGAATACATGTATGCGTTTAGTACTTCCGTCGGCGATCGCGCCGTCGTCATCATTCGATTCACCGATCCGGATCGCGCCATCGAAGAACTTCAGAAACGCGGTATCAATGTGATCGAAGCGGTAAGACTATTGAAAGCATAGGCCGGGAGAATCCAGGCCCTTTCAGATAATGTGGAAATTCAGAGTCTATAAACAGCTTTAAATAAACATAATAACTTTATGTTTATACTAGTTTAATTCATCTTTCTTGATGCTTGGAAATCGGAGAACTTCGATCCCCTCTTCACGTAATGACTCGTAGTCTTCAGCGCTCGCTTCTCCGCGTATAGAGCGCTGGGGAGCTTCCAGGTAATGTATCTTCCTTGCCTCGTTGGCAAACTCCTTTCCCACGTCCTCGCAATTCGAGACGATTGTGGACAGTAGCTTCTGATAAAGCGCCAGTATTTCGCCATGTGGAGTCATCATCTGGATGCCCTGGGAGTCTTGCGGAGCTGAGGCCGTCTTGCCCAGATGCACGGCAGAAGGCACCCGGTGTATGTCGATCGAGCCGCAAACCGGACAGGAGATCAAACCGCCCGCCAATTGCTGGGCGAAGTTTTCCTGTGATTGGAACCACCCTTCGAAGCGGTGTTCGTGGCTACAGGTCAGGTCGAATATGATCATTCAAGTAGGAAAATGTGGAAACAAGAAAGGACACCCGAAAACCCGGGTGGAGTCTACCAGAACCTTTGTCCGATACTCGGAAATACCGGGCAAGCGTTCCCTTTATAGCTACGGAGATCGTACAGATGTTTGACAAGATCGTTACCCTTCTTAACTCAGAAAACGCGCGCTATCGCGTGATCAAGCACCCCGCCGAAGGAAACTCCGAACGGGTTGCCGAGATTCGCGGCACGCGTGTGAGCCAGGGCGCAAAAGCCATGTTGTGCCGCATCAAGGACAAGCCAGACCTGCTGGTGCTGGCCATCCTGCCAGGCGACCAGAAGGTTGATTTCAAGAAAGTGGCGCAGTCCGTGGGCGGGAGGAAAGCCTCGTTCGCAGCACCGGATGAGGCAACGGCAAAGACAGGCTGCGTGATCGGCGCCATTCCGCCATTTTCGTTCTCGCCCGATATCCGATTGGTGGTCGACCCTGAATTGCTGTCACGCCACGAAGAGATCGCCTTCAACGCCGGACGCCTGGATACGTCGATCGTCCTGAATTCGGCTGATTACCGGAGAATCGCGGCTCCCCTGCTTGCCGACATCACCGCGGTGGAGTGATCTTCAGCCTGCGCGCCGCCTTCTTGCCTCGTACAGGCAGACGCCGGTCGCGACCGAGACATTCAGGCTTTGCACCGAGCCGAGCATCGGAATGGTCACCAATTGATCACAGGTTTCTCGCGTCAAACGGCGCATGCCGTCGCCTTCAGCCCCCAGAACCCAAGCCGTGGCCTGTGGCCATTCGGCGTTGTATAGATCCTCTTTGGCGTCAGCGTCCGTGCCGACAATCCAGATATCACGTTCCTTCAGTTCCCGTAAAGTACGCGCCAGATTGGTGACGGTGATATAGGGTACGGATTCCGCAGCACCGCTGGCAACCTTGATGGCCGTCTGGGTGAGCCCGACCGCCCGATCCTTGGGCGCAATTACGGCATGAGCCCCGACCGCATCGGCGACGCGCAGGCAGGCGCCGAGATTATGTGGATCCTGGATACCGTCGAGAATCAACAGGAACGCAGGCTCCTCGAGTGTATCGAGCACATCATCCAGTGAAATGTGGCGTGACTCGGCGGAAACACGGGCTACTACCCCCTGATGCCGCCGCCCTCCTCCGGCCATGCCCTCGAGACGGCCGGCATCCACCGGAAGAACCCGGACAGAATGCAGTTCGGCGTGTTTGAGCAGATCACGCGCACGAGCATCATGCCTGTCCGCAGCGATGAAAATCTCCAGGATTGCGTCCGGCTGGTGCCGCAGCTTGGCGATGATGGCGTGAAATCCGTGAATGAAACTGGTCTGGGACATTGGAGCGCTCGAGAAGTCGATCGGATCGGGGTGCGTATTTTACCTTGGCGCGGGAGTCGGACATGGTCTTGAATAGACAAGAGGATCAAACCGTTGGTCTCTAAAAACGAAAGATGCTGGCCATGAGTTCGCCCGACCAGAAATACAGTGCTGCCAAGGACGCACAACACGTGCTCCCGCCTTACCTTTCCTCCATCGAGGATCTGCTGCAACGATTGAACGGGGACCGGTCTCACGGGCTCAGCAATGCCGAAGCGCAGGTGCGACTGCGGCTGCATGGTGCGAACGAACTGCCGTCACCAAGGCCGGTTCCGGAATGGGTCAAGTTCCTCAAACAGTTTGCCGATCCGCTCATCGTGCTGTTGATGTTCGCCATGGTGATTTCCCTGCTGGCCTGGTATATCGAAGGAGCACACGGGGTCCCCTATGAGATGCTCACCATCCTGGCAATCGTCCTGTTCAACTCGATACTTGGATATATGCAGGAGCGGCACGCAGAAGAAGCGGTGGCCGCGCTCAAGGCCCTCTCCGCCCCGACCGCCAGGGTTCTGCGGGACGGAGAACCCTGCCAGATTTCGGCCCGGGAAGTCGTGCCGGGCGACATCCTGCTGATCGAGGAAGGCGATACGATCCCGGCCGATGCGCGGGTAATGGAGTCGATCGTTCTGCGCGTGGCGGAAGCAGCACTCACCGGAGAGAGCACTCCTGCATCCAAGAATCCCGAGGTGCTCAAGGAAGAGACCGGCATCGGCGATCAGGAAAACATGGTGTTCAGCGGCACGTCCGTCACTACTGGGCGTGGCTCCGCGATCGTGGTGGGCACCGGGCCCGATACCGAGATCGGCCGCATTGCGGGTAGCCTTGAGGCCACCCAGGAAGGTCCGACGCCGTTGCAGAAAGAACTGGAAAGGGTCGGGTATTTTCTCGGGCGATTGGTCATCACCTTGGCCGTCATCATGGGCCTTACGCTGCTCTGGATCAATCGTGGCGACCTCTCGGTCGGACATCTGGTGACCATCCTGATGTTTTCGGTTGCACTCGCCGTCGCGGCCGTTCCGGCGGGACTCGTGGTGATCAATACCATCACCCTGTCTCTCGGGATGGCGCGCATGGCCAAGCGCAATGTGATCGTGCGCCGGCTCAGTTCTGTAGAGACGCTGGGTTCGACAACGGTCATCTGCTCCGACAAGACCGGAACGTTGACGCGCAACGAGATGACCGTGCGCCGCGTGGTGGTGCCGGCCGGAACGGTCGAAGTATCGGGAAGCGGATACACGCCCGAGGGCGAACTGTCGTTGAACGGGGCACCCGTTGAAGACGGGCAACTGAAAATCTCCGTGCAGCGCCTGTTATATTCCGCCGAGTTGGCCAACAACGCTCGACTGGTGAAATCCGGAGGTCGCTGGGCCATCCAGGGTGACCCGACCGAGGGTGCGTTGATCGTTGCCGCACGCAAAGCCGGAATCACCAAGGACTACATGGATGAGCGATTCATCCGCATTGGCGAATTGCCGTTTTCTTCCGAGCGCAAGATGATGAGCATCGCGCACCGCGACACCACGAATGAAGAATTCATCGGTATCGCCACCAAGGGGGCTCCGGATGTTCTTCTGGCATGCTGTTCGCACGAGCAGATCGGCGATGAAATCTGCGCTTTGACCGACGAACGCCGCAGTGAATGGGCGGTCACGATCGATGGCTTGGCGGGAGAAGCGCTGCGTACCCTCGGTGTGGCGTACCGACTGATTCCGCGCCACGCATTGCAGAATGGACTAACCGAGGAACACGAAGAGGAAATGATATTTCTCGGTGTCGTCGGAATGATCGATCCGCCGCGTCCGGAAGCTGCCATTGCCGTGCAAGCCGCAAAAACTGCCGGAGTACGCACGCTCATGATTACCGGCGATCATCAGATTACCGCAGCAGCCATTGCTGTCGAACTGGGAATCGTCGAGAAAGGTGCGCGAGCCCAGACAGGCGCCGAACTGCAGAGGATGAATGAGGAACAATTGCGGGAATCCGTCCGCAAACATTCTGTTTATGCCCGGGTGGCCCCGGAACACAAGCTGCATATTGTCTCGGCGCTACAGAAGGAAGGCTACATAGCCGCCATGACCGGCGATGGCGTCAACGATGCCCCCGCATTGAAGAAAGCCGATATCGGGGTGGCCATGGGCATCACTGGCACCGACGTTTCCAAAGGCGCTGCGGACATGATACTGACTGATGATAATTTTGCTTCGATCGTAGCCGCCGTTGAGGAAGGCCGAACGATTTTCGCCAATATCCAGAAATGCCTGCGTTTCCTGCTCTCTTCCAATGCCGGGGAGGTGTGCTTCATGTTCCTCGGCGTCGTTCTGGCCGGTGCGATCGGGCTGCATGGCGGGCCGGGTTCCACGATCACCGTACCGCTGCTGGCAGTGCAGATCCTGTGGGTGAATCTGCTGACCGATTCCGCGCCGGCGCTGGCATTGAGCGCCGATCCGGTCGATCACGACGTGATGAAAATCCCGCCTCGCGACCCGGCGAGCCACGTCATTGATGCGCCGATGTGGAGGGACATCTATTTCGTGGGAGTTGTCATGGGCATCGGCACCCTGGGTGTGACCGACTGGATTCTGCCCGATGGTTTGATTCCGGGCGGAACCGGGGACACCTCGCGCGCGCAGACGATGGCTTTTACGACCTTGGTGTTCTTCCAGGTATTCAATGCCTTCAATGCGCGTTCCCGGACGCGCAGCGCATTTTGCGGTTTATTCAGCAACTCCTGGTTGTGGATTGCAGTCGTTGGGGTAAGCCTGTTGCAAGTCGCGGTTGTGCATGTTCCCTTCCTGCAAAAGGCATTCAGCACGGAAGCATTAACCATGACCGAGTGGCTGGTCAGCATCGCCGTCAGCAGCAGTGTTTTGTGGTTCGTCGAACTCAATAAACTGCGGCGACGGCGAGCGAACGCCGCCTAACTTCGCTGCTTTTTCGCTCCCGGCCTCGACCGATGCTTCGCTTCCTGCTTTGTCGGCGCTTTCGCCACTGTTGGTTTCCCGGTTGCCAACGTGCCGCCACGCTTTGAGGCCGTTTTTCGTGCGCTTCCAGGAGCAAGAGTATTGGCGGCCATCAAGGGAATCGACGCGGGTGGCGCTCCCAGCACGAAGTCAATGCGACCGGTTTCAAGGTCCGCCCTTACCAACTTGACGCGCAAGCGGTCGCCAAGCCGATAGCGCTGCCCGCTTCGCTCTCCGAGCATTTGATGTTTGGTACTGTCGAACTGGAAATAGTCCTCGCCCAGTTCGGAGACATGGACCAATCCCTCGACATACACCGAGTCGAGCGCCACAAAAACGCCAAAAGGTACGACGGCTGAGACCGTGCCGTCGAACTCCTCCCCGATACGATCGCGCATGTAATAGCACTTTAGCCAATTGACCACGTCGCGCGTGGCTTCATCGGCCCGGCGTTCGGTCATCGAGCAGTGCAGGCCGATCTGCTCCCAGTCGCCGGGCGAGTAGTGCTTGCTCTTCAGCACAGCCTTGATCGAGCGATGGACCAGGAGATCGGGATAGCGGCGAATGGGCGAGGTGAAATGCGTATAGTGTTCGTACGAAAGACCGAAATGGCCGACGTTGTCCGGGCTGTACATGGCCTGGCGCAGGGAGCGCAACATCACCGTCTGCAGCAACTGGGCATCCGGACGATTCTTGACTGTTTCGAGCAAGGCGCCGTAATCCTTGGCGGTGGGTTCGTCACCCCCCGGCAGGCTCAAGCCGAATTCCTTGAGGAAATTGTGCAATCCCTCCAGTTTTTCCGGCGTGGGCCCTTCATGGACGCGGTACAGGCAGGTCTGCTTGTTCTCCTGCAGGAAGTCCGATGCGCATACATTGGCCGCCAGCATGCACTCCTCGATCAGGCGATGTGCGTCGTTGCGCTCGGTGGCAACAATGTTCTCGATCTTGCCCTGATCGTTGAACAACATCATCGTCTCGATTGTCTCGAAATCGATGGCACCGCGCGCCGACCTCGCCTTGAGCAGGATTTTGAACAGTGCATACAGGGCTCGCAATTGCGGCTGCAGGCTTTGATGGATTTCGCTTTCCGGCTGCTTTACGCCTGATAGCCATTCCCACACCTGGGTATAGGTCAGGCGGGCCTTGGAGCGGAACACTGCCGGGTAGAAGCGGTAGTCCTTGATGCTGCCGCGCGTATTGATATCCATGTCGCAGACCATGGCCAGCCGTTCGACGTCGGGATTCAGCGAACACAAACCATTCGACAGTTTTTCCGGCAGCATGGG
>CAZCJW010000088.1:0-11841 GCA_964499185.1 uncultured Propionivibrio sp.
GTCATCGGCTACGCCACCTACATCCGCCTGATCAAGGACCTGCTCGACGGCAAGGAAGTCATCAAGAAGGCGATGACCGAAGAACTCGACCGTGCCATCGAAGCTTACGACCGCGCCAGGTTGGGCAAGAAAGTGGCGATCATTTCCTCCGGCGATGCCGGCGTCTATGGCATGGCCGGGCCGACGTTCGAAGTCCTGTTCCAGGCCGGCTGGACGCCCGACTCCGGTATCGAGGTCGAAATCGTTCCCGGCGCCTCGGCGCTCAACACCTGCGCTTCGCTGGTCGGCGCGCCGCTCACCCATGACTTCTGCGCCATCTCGCTCTCCGACCTGCTGACGCCGTGGCCGACCATCGCCCGCCGTCTCGACGCCGTGGCCTATGCCGATTTCGTCGTCGCCCTGTACAACCCGAAAAGCGGCAAGCGCACGCGCCAGATCCACGAAGCGCAACGCATCTTCCTGCGTCATCGCGACCCGCAGACGCCCGTCGCTGTCGTCAAATCCGCTTTCCGCGCCAAGCAGCGCGTGCAATTCACCACGCTGGAAAAACTGCTCGATGCCGACATCGGCATGCTGACCACGGTATTGATCGGCAACTCCAATACCTTCGTCAAACATGGCCTGATGATCACCCCGCGCGGCTACGCCAACAAATACGACGTCGAGATTGGCAACAGCGCTGCGCGCAACGGCGAAAAAGCCGGCCATTCGCTCTCCAGCGGACTCAATGGCTGGCTTGCCGCCATCCACGCCAGCGGCCAGTCACCGGCCGAGTTGGCAAAAACCTACCGCCTGCCTGAAGACTATATCGCCGCCGTACTTAGCGAACCGCTCGGCGCCGAAGAGGACGAGAGCGAAGAAGTCTCGGAATGAACACCAACTGATCACGGAGAACTGACATGACCCAGACCGCCCAAGCCGCTATCGGACGCGTGGCCCTCGTTGGCGCCGGCCCCGGCGACCCCGAGTTGATCACCCTGAAGGGCGCCCGCCTGATGCAAGAGGCGGAGGTCGTCGTGTACGACAATCTGGTCAACCAGGGCGTCCTCGACCTCGCTGCGCCAAGCGCTGAACGCATTTTTGTCGGCAAGATGGCCGGCCATCACACCTTGCCTCAGGAAGAAATCTGCCAGTTGCTGGTCAACAAGGCGCAAGAGGGGAAATTCGTCGTGCGCCTGAAGGGCGGCGACCCGTTCGTCTTCGGGCGCGGCGGCGAGGAAGTTGATGTGCTGATGGCCGCCGGCGTGCCGGTCGAGATTGTTCCCGGCGTCACCGCGGCACTCGGGGCCGCAGCCAGTTTCGGCTTCCCGCTCACCCACCGCGACCATGCGCAAAGCTGCGTCTTCGTCACCGGCCACCTCAAGGACCACACCGTCGACCTCGACTGGCCCGCCCTGGCCCGGCCGGGACAGACGGTCGTGATCTACATGGGCGTCACCGGCCTCGATACGATCTCCGCCCAACTCCAGGCAGCGGGAATGCCGGGCACGACCCCGGCTGCCCTGGTCTATCGGGCCACCTGGCCGGACCAGAAGATCCATACAGGCACGCTGGCGACCCTGCCCGACGTTGCCCGTGAAAACCGGGTCAAGCCGCCCACGCTGATCGTGATCGGCAGCGTGGTGCAATTGATGCCAGGGAATCAAGCGAAATAGGTAAGCACGGCGTCCAGCCGGCGTCGCTTAGTTCGTATCCGGCGGCGCGTCCTTGTTGCGGCTCGCGAACTTGGTGAACGCGTCGATGATGTCCACCGGCATCGGAAACACGATCGTCGAATTCTTGTCGGTGGCGATGTTCGTCAGCGTCTGCAGGTAACGCAGCTGCATGGCCTGCGGCGATTGCGCCAGCACCGTCGCGGCTTCCAGCAGTTTTTCCGACGCCTGCATTTCGCCTTCGGCATGAATCACCTTGGCCCGCCGCTCGCGTTCGGCTTCGGCTTGGCGCGCGATGGCGCGCACCATCGATTCGTTGATGTCCACGTGCTTGATCTCGACATTGGTCACCTTGATGCCCCACGAGTCCGTCTGTGCATCGAGTATCTGCTGGATATCCACATTGAGCCGTTCGCGTTCGGCCAGCATGTCATCCAGCTCGTGCTTGCCGAGAACCGAACGCAAGGTGGTCTGTGCCAGCTGCGAGGTCGCTTCCAGATAGTTCGCCACGTGGATGATCGCCCGCTGCGGGTCGACCACGCGAAAATAAACCACCGCGTTGACCTGCACCGAAACGTTGTCGCGCGAGATGACATCCTGGCTCGGCACATCCATGACCACCAGTCGAAGATCCACCCTGACCATCTGCTGGATGCCGGGCACGATGATCACCAGCCCCGGTCCCTTGACCTTCCAGAACCGCCCGATCAAAAACACCACGCCGCGCTCGTACTCGCGCAGGATGCGGATGCTCGATACCGCCAGCGCAACGAGCAGCAGAATGGCGCCGCCCCAACCGATATCCCAGCCGATACCCCAATCACCTCCCCAACTCATCATTTCCGTTCTCCTTTCTCTGCTTTGCCTTGCGGGTCGACCACCAGGAGCAAACCGTCGACCGCGACAATCCGCGCGCGCTCGCCGCTCGCCATGGGCGCCGCGCTCCGGGCCCGCCACCGCTCGCCGAAGGCCTGTACCCAGCCCTCCTGATCGAACGCTTCCAGCGCCACCGCTGTCGCACCCACCATGGCCTCGACACCGGCCACGGCCGGACGCCGCCGGGCACGCAACGCCAGGGTGCCCGCCCCGCCGAGCACCAGGGCGCTCACAGCGGCCAGCGGCACGACGAAGGCCAGCGAAATCTGCACCCCGGGAACATCGCCGTCGATAAGCATCAATGCGCCGGCGACAAAGGCCACGATGCCACCGATGCCGAAAGCGCCGAAGCTGGGCAGGAAGGCCTCGGTGACCATCAATGCCATGCCCAGCACAAGCAACAGCGCCCCCACGGCATTGACCGGCAGCATGGCCAACGCGTAAAGCGCCAGCAGCAGGCAGATCGAACCGATGATCCCCGACACGCCGAAACCCGGCGTGTAAAACTCGAAGACAAGACCGTAAACACCTAGCATCATCAGGATCAGCGCAATGTTCGGATCGGCGATCGCGGCGAGCAGGCGTTCCTTCCAGTTGCGCTCGACCGCCTCCACCGTCGCTGCGGTGAACGTCAATGTGATTTCCCCGGACGCCACTGTCACCTTACGCCCCTCGGCCGCACGCAGGAGGGCCGGAAGATCGGCGGCGACGAAATCGACCACGTTCTGCTTGAGCGCTTCCTCGGCCGACAGGCTTTCCGCCTCGCGCACCGCGCGCTCTGCCCACTCGGCATTGCGTCCGCGCAATTGAGCCAGGCTGCGGATATAGGCTGATGCATCATGAATCGACTTTCTTTCCATGGCGCTCCCGGACGGCCCCTCGCTCTTCCCTTCGCTCTTTCCTTCTGCTTTTCCTTTCTCCGATTTGTCCTCGCCGGGCTTGGCTCCACCGATGCCGATGGCCACCGGCGTCGCCGCGCCGAGATTCGTCCCCGGGGCCATGGCAGCAATGTGGCTCGCGTACAGCAGATAGGTTCCGGCGCTCGCCGCCCGCGCGCCGGACGGCGCCACCCACACGGCCACCGGTACCGGCGAGGAGAGCATGCCCTGGATCATTTCGCGCATGGACGAATCCAGGCCACCCGGGGTATCGAGCTTGAGAACCAGCAGATCGGCACGCGCGCGCTGCGCCACGTCCAGCGCGCGCAAGAAGTACGCGGCGCTGGCCGGACTGATCGCCCCATGGATTTCGGCAACCTTGACCGAAGCCGGGAAGCCGGGAAGAGACACGAGCAGGGCAAAAGCCAGGAAAAGAAGTCGTTTCATGCTTCCTCTCGCAGATGCGCGGCCACCATTGAGCCGTGTCTTCAACATAGCAGTCGCCGGACAAAATTTCCGGTCACCCCGGTGTGATCACGGAAAGCGCATTACGCTGTGTGTCGCCCCGGCATCCGGTACGTCGGACATTTCGTGGCGAGGATCGTTTCACACAACGAACCAAAAGACCTTGCGGAAACCTGAATCATCTCAACCCAGCAACGTCCGGGCAGTGATAGTATCCGTGGCATTCGCTGCAATGAGCACCCGACAAGCCGTCATAAAAAAATGGAACCGACAAGACCGCGCTCGAGAATTCCTACAGGCCATGCGCGCGTCGGCGCCTACCATGCCGTTCCCGGACTGATCCGCAGCCTGGGCGGACAACCGGAAGCCGTGCTCCGCCCGCTGCGACTGTCCGAAGAGTTCCTGCAAAATCCGGATAACGTGCTACCCATGGCCACGCTCGGCGAATTGCTCCACCGCGGCGCCCAGGAAACGCGTTACGAGAATTTCGGGCTGCTCGCAGGGAGTCATACCGGCACGGGACAGCTCGGCGCACCGGGAAAACTGATGCTTCAGTTTCCGACTGTCGGAACCGCCCTCGAAGCCCTGCAGCGGTTTTTCCACCTGCACAACCGCGCGGCCATCGTCATCCTGCGCCGTAAGGGAGATCGCGTAGCTCTCGTGTACTCGGTCCTGAGCGGAAACTTTCCGGGATTTCAGGAACTGCAGGACGGAGTACTGGCCGCTGGCCTGAACATCATGCGCCGACTCCTCGGGAAACAATGGTGCCCGTGCGAGGTTCACCTGATGCGTCGCGAGCCCGAGAATCCCGCGCTGTTCGCCAGTTTTTTCGGCGCCCCGTGCATTTTCAACGCCACGCGGACGAGCCTCGTTTTTCCGGCCTCGACACTCGATCTGCCGCTTTGTGATCCTGGCTCAACACCCATGCCCGCCGCTGACGAGGCGTCCACGGCTGACGCGGCGGATTCCGTATCAGCGGGCATGGACTGGGTCGAACTGGTTCGGCGAACGACCCTCGGGTTGCTGTTGGCCGGCCGATGCAGTCAGAAGTCAGTCGCCACCACCCTGGGCATCAGCACCCGAACCCTCAATCGCCACCTTGAACACGCCGGCACCAGCTATCGCGAGATTGCCGATTATTCGCGCTTCACGGCAAGCCGCATGCTGATCCGGGAAACCGACATGCCGCTCGGCAATGTCGCACGCCTGCTCAAGTATGCTGATCTTAGTTCTTTCGGCCGCGCATTCAAACGCTGGACCGGCACCTCGCCATCGACATGGCGCCAGGGACACCAAAGCCCGCGACACCTCCACGCGCGCCCCGGAACGATCCGCCAAAGCCGGGGCCATTCTCACCCGCATCACGCGGATGAACATTTCGAAAGCGCCTGATCCCGGTTTTGCCCGGAGTGTCCCACCCATCGTGCAGCACGTCGAATAGCCAGACCGCGACTCCTTCAGTCACTTCGCGGATGGCGAATCTTCCGGGACCGGGTTCCGGCTACGCACCATTTCGATCTTCAACGGCGATGCCGAATCAAGATGGACGTCACGCTGCGGGTAGGAAATGACAATGCCTTTCTCGCTCAGCGCCTTGTCGATGATGAACCGGAGATCGCTGGCGATTTGGACGGGATTCGCCTTCGCCCCAATTTCGACCCAGTAATAAACGGCAAACTGTAGCGCATCGGCGCCAAAATCCTCAAACAGCACCATCGGCGCCGGATCATGGAGCACTAGCCCGTGCCGGCTGACGCACTCGTCGAGAATCTCGGCCACCTCGCGTGCCGGCGAGCCATAGGCGACCCCGAGCCGGATGCAGAAACGGACGCGAGGGTTCTCGTACATCCAGTTGGTGACGTTCTGCTCCAGGAAGACGCTGTTCGGAACCAGCGTTTCAATACCATTCGCATCGCGAATGACCGACGAACGAATACCGATCTCTGTGATACTGCCTTTGATATCGCCGACCTGCACCAGGTCGCCCGGTTTGAACGGCTGCTCGAACAGCAGCATCAAACCGCTGATGAGATTCTTCAGCAGGGTCTGCATGCCGAAACCGACACCGATGGCCACCGCGCCGCCGAGGAAGGCGAACACCGAGAGCGGGATATTGACCCACGTCAGCACGACGACCAGCAGAATCAGCAGCCCGAGCGTAAACAACCATTTACGCAGGATGCGCGCGCGCGTTGCATCGTAGCCGAAACGCCCGACCACATAGTTTTCCGCCGCCCGTCCGAACCACAGGGCGGCAAAAACACCGATAGCGAAAATAAGGATGGCCCTTGCAATCTTGCCGACGGTAATGCTGCTGATGCCGGTCATCTTGCGGCCGTCGACCTCGATGGTGTTTTCGGCGGTAAACAATTCGTAGTTTCCGAGTTTTCCTGCGAATTCCGAAGCCCGGGTCCAGCCCGTTTTCAGGCGATCCAGCCAGCCCATGGAGGCTTTGCTGGTTCCCAACTCCTCACCCAGACGATCGACCACGAACTGCGTCGACACGACAGCCGCAGCCGTGTCCTGAAGGTGCTGGCGCCTCTTCACGATATCTTCCAGCTGCATGCGCAACGTCTGTCGCAGTGCCGTAGACTCGGCCGCCATCAACAACGATTCGACCCGGCCTGCCACCTCGCCCGAGCTCCGCAATTGCCTTTCCACGTTGGTCGTGAAAAGCTCGAGAGTCTTGGAAAACTGGCGCTGCTGATCCGCCGCACTGGCAAGCAGCGCTGGGGATCGTTCGTTGTAGAGGCCATAGCGCAATTCCCAGGCGCCGCGTTTGATTTCTACGACTGTCGGCAACAAGCGCAAGGCATCCATCAAGCCGCTGCCGGCGACCGTCGGAACGCGGGCGTCGGGCTGCGCCTCCTCGCGCCCCTCACGATGCTTGCGCTCCGAGGCGCTTGTCTCTCCAAGCAGTTTGGACAGATTCCTTGATGCATCCCGGCTCTCGGCATCCAGATCGTTGCGCAGCCGCTGGAAATCGGCTTGCGGGAAATGCACATCGGCACGGGCAGTGTCCACCTTGCGCCAGGCAAGCTTGGCCTCGATCTCTGCACGTACGGCAGCGAGCCGCAGCGTTTCGCCGCTGGATTCCAGTTCCGTCAAGACCGCCGTTTGGGCGCGAGCGCGCAAACGCAGCAGATCGAGTAACTCCGGCGCCTTCCCGCCGACGGTCGGCTTATCCCCGGATTGCCGCGCTTCTTCTTCCCGGCGGATCATGGCGGCATTGGTCTGGATCGCCCGAGTGAGATGTTCCCGAAAGGCAATGAATGACTGGTACTCGGCACTGGTCGCCTTGACGCTCCGTTCGGCAGCGATGGCCTCTTCGATACGCTTGTCCAGAAAAAAAACCGTATAAGGAGGACGGGTCTCAAATCCTGACCAGGCATCTGCCTGCTTCTGCGCTTCGTCGGTGAGTTTGCGTGCCTGATCGATACGTTCCCGGTGGATCAACGTCTGTTCATAAGCCCTGACCATCTCCCGCAGCAGATAGAGTTGCTGCTCGACCGGCTCCTCTGGTCCGGAAGCGGTGCTGGGTGAGCGCCGCGACACCGCCTCGGCGGCGGAGAGCTCGCGCCTGGCGACCTCAAGATTCTTGCGCACCTCCTCCGGCCCGCTCGCTGTCGCCTCCGCCTTGTCAACGCTTTTCACGATTCCCGGCACGGGCAAAGGAGCCGACATCGCGGGCTGCAAGATCAACCATGCGGCCAGGATCGCGCCGAGCAGGCAAGCCGCTTCGCGCGCACGGGTCATTACCGAGCGCCGTTTATTATCTTCGACGCAATTCGTCTGTATCCACATACCGCGCCCTCCTGGCAAGAACTCCTGACACCCGCGTCACCCTCACTGACCTCAACGCAGACGCACAAGCAATCACGAAACGCTCCCGGCCTGCAACCGACATTCTGCCTGCGTATCAAAACATCATCGTTGAATACCGCTCGCGTCAAACGTTGGAGGTTCCTCCTGTGGCGGAAAATGTCTATTTCCCTCTCCATACTCCGATCGACTGGCCAGGATTCAGTTGCCGCAATGATCCTGTTGCAGGATTATAGGGGTCTTGCAAAGGCATTCAACAGAGTCTGTCTTGCGGCTTTGACATAGTACGGGACGGCATGCACGCACGAAGGGCCGGCGTCGTGATTTCCCGATTTTCGTAATGAACCCGACGAGGTAACCCATGAGCATTTTCCGACTGATCACACGCCGCTTCCTTCTTGCCGCGCTGGCGACCCTTTCCTTCATCGGCATGTCTTCCGCCAGCGCGGCGGACAAAGCCTTGCTGACGCAAGATGCCGAAGCTGCCCTTCAATCGCTCTACAAGACCCATCCCGGTGCCAAGACGCTCGGTTCGCAGGCAACGGGGATACTGGTGTTCCCGAAAATCGTTCGCGCCGGTTTCATCGTCGGCGGTTCGGGTGGCGAAGGCGTGCTGTTCAAGAAGGAAAAAGCGCATTCCTACTACAGTTCCGGCAGTGCGTCGGTCGGCCTGCAGGCCGGTGTGCAATCGTTCGCCTACGCCGTGTTTTTCCTGACCGAGAAGGACCTCAAGGACTTCCAGAACAGCAAGGGCTGGGATATCGGTGCAGCACCGACCGTAGTCGTGATCGACGCCGGCGCCGGCAAGGAACTCAATACCACCACGGGCAAAAAAGGCGTGTACGCCTTCGTCTTCGGACAGGAAGGTCTGATGGCGGGAATGGCGCTGCAAGGGCAAAAGATCACCAAGATCAAGTGATGCGGGTCCGGCAAACGGTTCGGGTCGGCGCGTGACCGTGCCGTCCTTCAACTGCATATCCAACAATCAAAGAAGGAGAGATTCATGAAAAAAATGCTGATGGTCCTTGGCGTGGCATCCAGCGTCCTGCTGGCAGGCTGCGCGACGACGAACGGGGGAACGGAATCCGCCGCAGCCGCATCGGTAAATTCCGGCTTCCTGTCCGACTATTCGAAACTGCGTCCGGTGGAAGGCAAGGAAGGCATCCTGCGTTATCTGGACCGCTCGACCGATCTGAAACCCTACGCCAAGATCTTCATCGACCCCGTGCAGGTTTTCGTGTCCAACGACCCGGAAGCTTACAAAGGCGTTCAGCCCGATGTGCTGAAGCGGATTGCCGATTCGTTCAGCACGGCATTCGTTAATGCCGTCAACACAGGCTATCAGGTGGTCAATGCCCCAGGCCCCGACGTGCTTCGCGTGCGACTGGCCATCACGGGCGTACATCCGGTGAGCCCACCACTAGGCGTTACCGACTTCATCCCGATCAAGGCTGTATTCAACGCCGGCCGCGCCGCCGCCGGCGCTGCCCCTCGCGTCGCCGAAATATCGGCCGAACTCGAGGTGCTTGACGGTCAGGGACGTCCGGTGGCTGCCGCCGTGGCCACGCGCAAGTCGGATGCGACGCTGCCGCAGAACGACCGTGTCACGTGGAATGACCTGTCGCCGATCGTCAATTCCTGGGCCAAGCAGTTCCGCCAGGGACTCGACGAACTGCGCGGCATGCCGGCAGCGCGTTAAACCACCAACCGAGCGCGGAGGGGCGCCCGCCCGGCGGCGCCCCTCCGGCGGAGTTTCAAGTAAACAGCCGTGCTACCGCTTCCGGATTAGACGGAAAATACAGGTGCATGTAGCTCGCGGTAAGCCGTTTGCGCCGATAAACGGCTTCGCCCGGGCGGCCATCGGGACGGCACGTCGCACATAAAGGCGACAAAGGGGTCTCGGTGCGCGAATAGTGGAAGGCATGTCCGCGCAAGGTGCCTTCCGGCAGTTCGACGAACTGCATTCCGAGGCCTGCCAACTTTTTCTGCATGATGACCTTGCCCGGCAAGAGTCCGGCCAGCGGGAATTCCTCGCCTTCCATGCCGTGCATCGATTCGAACAATGCCATCATGCCGCCGCATTCAGCCAGCATCGGTTTGCCGGCTTCGACGTGCGCGGCCAGCGCATTCCACAGCGCACGGTTGGTGGCGAGAGCCGGGCCATGCAACTCAGGGTACCCGCCTGGCAACCAGACGGCATCGCACGGCGGCAGTGCCGAATCAGCGAGCGGTGAGAAATAGATCAGCTTGGCACCGAGCCGTTCGAGGCAATCAACGTTGGCCGGGTAGAGGAAGCAGAAGGCGGCATCACGCGCCACGGCAATCGTCTTGCCGGCAAGCAACGCGGGGATGTCCGGCGGCGGCACGTCGTCAAAATTTATGGGAGGCGGCAGTTGCGCAGCAGCCGTCGTCGCCAGTAGATCGGCCATGCGGTCGATGCGCTGACTCAATCCATTGATCTCGGCGGCTGGCAGCAGGCCGAGGTGGCGTTCCGGCATGGCTGCCTCGGCGTCACGCGGCAGGTACCCGTACCAGGCGATGTCCGGCGGCAGGCTCTTTTCCAGCAATTCCGCGTGATAGGCGCTGCCCACGCGATTGGCGAAGGCGGCATTGAGCGGCGTGCCCGGCCGATAGTTTTTCAAGCCGTAGGCGATGGCCCCGAAGCTGTTGGCCATCGAGGCGCCGTCGATCACGGCGAGAATCGGCAGGCCAAGCTTGCGTGCCAGGTCGGCAGCAGAGGGTGTGCCGTCGAACAAGCCCATCACTCCCTCGACGAGGATCAGGTCGGCATGATGAGCGGCTTCGGCCAGGCGCCAGGCGATGTCGTCTTCGCCGCACATCCACAGATCAACGTTCTGGCACGGGGCTCCGCTGGCGATGGCGTGGATCTGCGGATCAAGAAAATCCGGGCCGCATTTGAAAACACGGACGCGACGCCCAAGGCGCGTATGCAATCGCGCCAGCGCGGCAACCACAGTGGTTTTGCCCTGGCCGGAAGCCGGCGCGGCGACGAGAAAGGCGGGGCAGGCAGGCATGATTACCACTCCAGTCCGGGCATGGCTTTGACGCCCGCCTTGAACGCATGTTTGACCATCGTCATATCGGTCACCGTGTCGGCCGCCTCGATCAGGGCTTGCGGCGCGGCGCGGCCGGTGATGATGACGTGCTGCATGAGCGGGCGCACGGCAAGCACCTCTAGCACCTTCACCAGGTCCAGCCACTGGTACTTGAACGCATAGGTCATCTCGTCGAGCACCACCAGGCCGATTTCGGGATCGTTCAGGTAACGGCTGGCCAGCTCCCACGCCGCCCGTGCCGCGGCGACGTCGCGGTCGAGATTCTGGATCTCCCAGGTGAAACCTTCGCCGGTCACGTGCCAGTGCAGGCGTCCCGGATCGGCGGCCTGTTTGAAGAAGGCTTCCTCGCCGGTATCGGAGCGTCCCTTGACGAACTGGATGACGGCCACTTTCATGCCGTGCCCTAGCGCGCGTGCGACGACGCCGAATGCCGCCGACGACTTGCCCTTGCCGTTGCCGGTATTGACCACCAGCACGCCGCGTTCCTGTTGCGCGGCAGCGATGGCCTCGTCGACCACCACTTTCTTGCGCGCCATACGCTGGTTGTGGCGCTCGACCTTGCCCGGATCGTTCATGCCAACCTCACTGGGGAATCAAACAGAGCTGGCCGTCGCGCTCGAGGGCCAGCATCGGGTAATCATAAAGCGCCGAGAGCTTATCAGCAGTCAGCATCTCGCGCACCGGGCCGCATTCGGTCACCCCGTCGCCATGCACGAGCAGCACGCGGTCGCAGTATCTCCACGCCAGCGCCGGTTCGTGCAGCACCATAGCCACGGCCGCGCCGCAATCGCGCGCTGCGCCGGCGAAAAGCTCAAGCATGGCGATCTGGTGCTTGAGATCGAGGTAGGCCACCGGTTCGTCAAGCAGGAACAGTTCGGGCTGTTGCGCCAACAGCGTGGCTATGGCCAGTCGCTGCCTTTCACCACCCGAAAGCGTCTGGATGTCGCGCTGCTCGAAATCGGCCAGATCGACGGCCGCCAGCGCCTGCCGAACGATCTGGGCATCCTTCGCCGACTCCCAGTCCCAGCGGTCCAGATGCGGATGGCGGCCGACCAGCGCCGTTTCAAGCAC
>CAZCJW010000089.1:0-4703 GCA_964499185.1 uncultured Propionivibrio sp.
TCCTGCGTTCGGAACGCTCGCTGATTCAGACCATAGGTCGTGCCGCCCGCCATATCAACGGAACCGCGATCCTTTATGCTGACTGTGTCACTGAGTCGATGCGGCGTGCCATCGCCGAAACGGATCGGCGACGTAATAAGCAACTCAATTACAACGAGATCCATGGAATTACTCCCAAAGGCGTTTCCAAGCGTATCAAGGACATCATCGACGGCGTTTATGATTCAGAGGCTACCTCGCGGGAACTCAAGGCGGCACAACAGCAGGCCGGCTATACGTCAATGAATGAGAAGCAACTGACGCGCGAGGTCAAACGACTTGAGAAGGAAATGGCCGAATACGCCCGAAATCTCGAGTTCGAGAAAGCGGCAGCCGCTCGTGACGAGTTGTTCCGGTTGAAGGAACAACTTTTCGGCGCCGTCAAGCACGACGAGGAAGGGTAATTCGCGCTACTTGACGATCCGGGCCGTAATGCAACGGCCGTGTCGGACGTTCACCGCACTCAAAAAAAACGGGACGCGAGCGCCCCGTTACCAAGCGAGGTGAATCGATAATCAAGGCTGCCGCGTTTCCACCATAACCAGAGGTTCGTCGGCAACAGTGACTGGAGCGGAGCGTTTGCGCCGTGGGCGTGGCGGGGCCTCTTCGCTGGCTTCCGGATGCCAAGACTGGATCTTGTCGCTGCTGGTTTCGACCATGACCAGTCCGCTTGTTTCAAGCGCCTTACCTAAGTCGATGTTTTCCTGAACCACAGCGCTTCGGGGTTCCTCGGCGTTCGCCTGCGCGACGTCTTCGCTGGGCATGATCTGTTCTTCAAAATTTTCCTGGATTTCTGCCGGGAACTCGCCCAACGGCAAAATAGTTACCTCGGCATCTGCCTCGGGCACTCTTTCGGAAGCGAGTCTTTCACTGGTCGCAGCCTCGATGGACGCAACGGCGAGGGGTTCCGACACCGTTTTGCCAACTTCTGCATCTTGAATCGCCATCCCGTCAGGCGTCGTTTGAACCGAAGCTGCCTCAATTGCACCGGTGGTCGCCTCCTCGATGAGCGGTGCTTCAACCGTCAGCGTAGTTGCGACAGTTTCGGCGGCGGCAGTGGTCACTGTCGATGCTAAAACAACGTTTTCTCCTGACTTAATATCATTCGGGAGTTCTGTCCGCTCGCTACGGTCGCGGCGACCGCCACGCCGGCCGCGACGACGGGAACCGGTATTCGTGGAATCTTCGGCCACTTTATCGGTACTTTCCGGCAGGTCCGCAACAACGGTTTTTTGCTCAGTAGCCACTTGTGCCTGCTGCTCTCTTTCTTTGCGGTCCTGACGTGGCTCTCCGCGCTGACGGCGCGGTTCGCGTGTTTTCTGGGATTCCTCCTTTGCCGGCGCTTGTGCCGGTTTTGGCTCACGTGCCTCCTTGGGTTCCCTCGGTGGCCGTGCCTCGCGATTATCGCGTTCTTCATCGCGGCGATTATTTCGTCCGCCTCGGCGTCCGTCGCGCGGGCCGCCATTTCTCGGTTTCCGTTCGGGCTTGATTTCCGGAACCGGCTCTGCGCTTCCGCGGAACCACGAAATGATCTTGGAGATGAATCCACCCGAGCTCTTTTCCGGTTCCTTCTTGCTCCTTTCGGCAACGATCGGCGCCGGCTGGTCTGGCGTAATCCCCTTGATGGCCGCTTCCTGGCGTGGAGCCTTGGCTTCGCCGTTGCTGGCTATCTGCTTGGCTGTATCGTCGGAAGGGACATCCACCATCTTGTACGAAGGCTGCTGCAGGTCATCTTGATTCAATTCATCGTGGCGGAGACGCACTATGCTGTGCTGCGGCGTTTCCAGATGAATGTTGGGGATCAACAGGAGACTTACCTTGTGACGTAACTCGATGGCCTGGATATCGGCTCGCTTCTCATTGAGCAGGAAGGTGGCAACATCGACTGGAACCTGCGTATGCACGGCGGCGGTGTTGTCCTTCATGGCCTCTTCTTCGAGGATGCGCAGGATGTGCAAGGCTGCAGACTCCGCACTTCGGATGTGCCCGGTTCCGGAACAACGAGGGCAGGGGATGTAGCTCGTTTCCGCCAGGGCTGGACGCAAACGCTGACGGGAGAGTTCCATCAGGCCAAAGCGGCTGATCTTCCCGGTTTGAACACGGGCGCGGTCAAGCTTCAATCCATCGCGCAAGCGGTTTTCCACTTCCCGCTGATTGCGCTGGTTCTCCATATCGATGAAATCGATGATGATGAGACCGCCCAAATCGCGCAAGCGCAATTGGCGGGCTACTTCCTCGGCTGCCTCCAGATTCGTCTTGAATGCAGTTTCTTCAATGTCCGCTCCGCGTGTAGCGCGTCCGGAGTTGACGTCCACCGACACCAGCGCTTCGGTATGGTCGATGACGATGGCGCCTCCTGATGGCAGATTGACCTGCCGCGAGTAGGCCGACTCGATCTGGTGTTCGATCTGGAATCGCGAGAATAGCGGGACATCGTCACGGTAACGCTTGATGCGATTGACCGTCGTCGGCATCACGTGGGCCATGAATTGACACGCCTGATCGTAGATATCGTCGGTGTCGATCAGGATTTCGCCGATGTCCGGCTGGAAGTAGTCGCGAATTGCGCGGATGACGAGGCTACCTTCCTGGTAAATCAGGAATGCCCCCTTTTGCTGATTGGCGGCACCGTCAATGGCCTTCCACAACTGCAAGAGGTAGTTGAGGTCCCACTGAAGTTCTTCGGCGCTACGCCCGATGGCGGCAGTGCGAGCGATGAGGCTCATCCCCGAGGGAACCTGAAGTTGATCCATAACTTCGCGCAATTCCGTGCGCTCGTCACCCTCGACACGGCGTGATACGCCGCCGCCGCGCGGGTTGTTCGGCATCAGAACAAGATAGCGTCCCGCCAGGCTGATGAAGGTGGTCAGCGCTGCGCCTTTGTTGCCGCGTTCATCCTTGTCGACCTGAACGATCAACTCCTGGCCTTCGCGCAACGCTTCCTTTATCGTGGCTCGACCGGCTTCCACTCCCGGCTGGAAGTAGGAACGGGAAATTTCCTTGAACGGGAGGAATCCGTGCCGTTCGGCGCCGTAGTCGACGAAGGCGGCTTCAAGGCTGGGCTCTATGCGAGTGATTACCGCCTTGTAAATATTGCTCTTTTTTTGTTCCTTGGCGGCTGATTCAATGTCGAGGTCAACGAGTTTCTGACCATCGACAATGGCGACACGGAGTTCTTCCGCCTGTGTCGCATTGAAAAGCATTCGCTTCATATTTGGGCTCCCGCGTGCTTTTTACGTGGGGAGCGCCTTATGCAGGCAGCGACGGATTAGTAGTTGTTGGGACCGGTCATTGGCTTTCCGTTATTGCAACTAACAAATGTGTTTCGCTGAGTTAACTCTTCTTGGCTCCTGAAAACCAGAGGCCGGGAATCTGCTTGGGGCGATCCGAACGTGCTTGGCGCACGCAAATCAAGTAGTATCGCTACTTTTGGTGAGCGTACTTAACCAGGTGATTTGCGTGGATCGATCTTGCACAGGTTGGTGCAAGAGAAGCTGCTTAAGCCTGCCGGAATGTGCGTCGCAATTACTATGGAATCGGCGCCGCTTGAAGGTCTCACGGGTCAGCGCCTCTTTCAACCCGAGACGCAAATCACGATCAGTATATTCAAAATGGCCGAAGTAAGCAAAGACAATGTCACACAGGCCATCATCACAGAAGAAGAACACGGGCAGCGCCTGGACAACTATTTGCTGAAGATCTGCAAGGGGGTGCCCAAAAGCCATGTCTACAGGATTATCCGCAGCGGCGAGGTCCGGCTGAACGGTAAGAGAGTCGACGCGTCCGATCGGGTTGCCAACGGCGACGTCGTGCGCATTCCTCCGATTAGACTCGCACAGAAGAAGGAAGAAATCGTTGCAGGGGCGGAGATCAAGGTCGAGTTGCCGATCGTCCGGGAAGACGACGCCATGCTGGTTGTCAACAAACCGGCGGGGATTGCGGTACACGGCGGAAGTGGCGTGAGTTTTGGCGTCATTGAAGCGCTCCGTCGCCAACGGCCTCTTGCCCGGTTCCTGGAACTGGCGCATCGCCTTGATCGTGAGACTTCCGGGCTGTTGCTGATTGGCAAGAAACGTTCCTCCCTTACCGCGTTGCATGACATGTTCCGTGAAGGGGGCAGCGGAGGCGGGCGAGGGGCCGACAAGCGCTACCTGGTGCTAGTCAAGGGACGCTGGATGGACCCGCTGCGCAACGTCAAGCTGCCGTTGTTCAAGTATTTACTGGATTCCGGGGAGCGTCGTGTCCGGGTGTCTGAGGAAGGCAAGGCGTCGCACACGGTGTTTCGGTTGCTTGCGCGCTGGGAACATTTCAGCTTGCTTGAGGCCGAATTGAGAACTGGGCGAACCCATCAAATTCGGGTGCACTGCGCACATCTCGGTTTCCCGATTGCCGGGGATGAAAAATACGGCGATTTCTTACTCAATCGGACGCTTTCGAGAGACGGACTTAAGCGCATGTTCCTGCACGCCTGGAAGATGAATTTCCCACATCCGGCGAGCGGCGAAATGGTCGAGTTGGAAGCTCCCCTTCCCGATGCGCTTGCCGGATTTCTCAAAAAACTCTCAATCAAGGAAACACAGGATTATGGGCAGAAAATTTGATTTGCTGGTCTTCGACTGGGACGGCACACTGTTCGATTCAACCGGGGCGATTGTCCGAGCGCT
>CAZCJW010000089.1:4803-11785 GCA_964499185.1 uncultured Propionivibrio sp.
CGGGCCTTTTCCAGTTCTGGGTTGGGTCGCTTCTTCTCTGCCTCACGGTGTGCCGACGAGTGTTTCTCCAAGCCTCATCCGCAGATGCTTGAAGAGTTGATCGATGAATTCACCGTGTCACGGGAGAGAGCTTTGATGATCGGGGATACAACGCACGATCTGCAAATGGCCATCAATGCTGGCGTAGCAGGACTCGCTGTCACCTACGGCGCGCATCCGGCGGCTGCATTGCGTAGCCTGAACCCACTGGCCTGCGTAGAGGATATCCCTGAATTAGGGCGTTGGTTAAGCGCGAATGCTTGAGCAAGAAGCGCGTCGAGACCATCGTTCAAGGTTGCCATCACGAACGGATGGACATAAATTTACAGAGCAATTACGTGCATTAATTCTTATTTATATCGAGCAAGAACGTGGACACTCCCGATAATAATCCCCAATGGGAACGGCAACTCTTGGAAAAGATTGCACTGGCATCGTTGAATGAACTCAGGGCAAAACGTCGCTGGGGGATTTTTTTCAAGCTTGCCGGGTTGGCGTACCTGGTCGCGGTTCTGGTTCTGGTGGTCGACTGGGGGGCTTCCGATAAATTGTCCGATAATCGGCACACCGCGCTGGTCGATGTTCGCGGAACAATTGACGCAAACGGAGACGCCAGTGCGGAAAAAATAAACGGTGCACTGCAATCTGCCTTCGAGGATAAGGGAACCGCTGGCATTATCATGCGAATCAACAGTCCGGGCGGAAGCCCCGTTCAGTCGGGGATTGTTTACGATGAAATTCGCCGTCTGCGGGCGAAATATCCAGATATCGCACTTTACGCTGTGGTTGAAGACATGTGCGCCTCTGGAGGCTATTACATAGCGTCGGCTGCGGACAAGATTTTTGTCGACAAGGCCAGCATTGTTGGTTCGATCGGTGTGTTGATGGATGGTTTTGGCTTTACGGAGGCCATGGACCGTTTGGGTGTCGAGCGCCGCATATTGACTGCGGGAGAAAACAAGGGATTTCTTGATCCGTTTTCACCCCAGGATGAAAAACAGAAACAGCATGCCCAAGTTCTCCTTGAGGAGATACACAGGCAATTCATCGACGTCGTCCGAAAAGGACGCGGCGATCGTCTCAAGGAAACTCCGGAAATGTTCTCCGGTTTGATGTGGACCGGTGCCCACAGCGTCAAGCTGGGGCTCGCGGATGATTTCGGCACAATCGATTCTGTGGCCAGAGACCATATCAAGGTTGAAACTATTCTGGACTATTCAGTCAAGGAAAACATCGCCGAGCGTTTCGCAAAACGTTTAGGGGCCGATGTCGGGCAAAGCCTCATACTCCGTCTTTTTGGCAAGGAAGGGGTTGCTATTCGATAGGCCATAGTTTTTGGGCTACAATTCGAATTTCCCGCTGCATACTTTTCACATGACCAAATACGTCTTCGTTACCGGCGGTGTGGTGTCCTCTCTCGGCAAGGGCATCGCGGCTGCGTCATTGGGTGCAATCCTCGAATCCCGCGGCATCAAGATCACCCATCTCAAGCTTGACCCCTATATCAACGTCGATCCAGGAACGATGAGTCCGTTCCAGCACGGGGAGGTGTTCGTCACCGAGGATGGTGCTGAAACCGATCTGGATCTTGGGCATTATGAGCGCTTTACCAGTGCCAAAATGGGCAAGCGCAATAATTTTACGACCGGCCAGATCTACGAAACAGTGATCAAAAAGGAGCGTCGGGGCGAGTATCTTGGCAAGACGGTTCAGGTCATTCCGCACATCACCGACGAAATCAAGGCCCATATCCGTCGAGGCGCCGAAGGTGCAGACGTGGCGATCGTCGAGGTTGGCGGGACGGTTGGCGACATCGAATCGCTGCCGTTTCTTGAAGCAATCCGGCAAATGGGCTTGCAGGAGGGCAGGAGCAATGCCTGCTACATGCACCTGACCCTGTTGCCGTACATTCCGACGGCCGGGGAGCTGAAGACCAAGCCGACCCAGCATTCCGTCAAGGAGTTGCGCGAAATTGGTATCCAGCCGGATATCCTGCTGTGTCGCGCCGACCGCCCCATTCCAGAGGATGAGAAGGGGAAGATCGCGCTGTTCTGCAACGTGCAGCGCGAAGCCGTAATTGAGTGTCTGGATGCCGATTCGATCTACAAGATCCCGGCCATGCTGCATGACGAGATGCTCGACGAGATCGTCTGCCACAAGCTCAATATCCTTGCCCGCGCTGCCGATCTTTCGGTCTGGAAGAGTTTGGTGCATGCGCTGGAGAATCCTGAACACAAGGTCAACATCGCCTTCGTCGGCAAGTACGTCGATCTGACTGAATCCTACAAATCGCTCACCGAGGCCCTGGTGCACGCAGGTATCTACACGCGCAGCAAGGTGAAGGTCTATTACATCGACTCCGAAGAGATCGAAACCAAAGGCTGTGGGGTCCTCAAACAGATGGACGCCATTCTGGTACCGGGCGGGTTTGGCCGACGCGGAACGGAGGGTAAGATTGCGGCGATCCGCTACGCGCGCGAGAATAAGGTTCCCTACTTGGGCATCTGTCTCGGCATGCAGTTGGCGGTGGTCGAATATGCGCGCCACGTGGCCGGAATGGAAGGCGCGCACAGCACGGAATTCGAGAAGAGTTCGCCGTATCCGGTGATTGGCCTGATTACCGAATGGCAGGATGCATCCGGCAAGCTTGAAAAGCGCGATGAAAACTCCGACCTGGGCGGTACCATGCGCCTTGGTGGCCAAGTCTGCAAATTGCTGGACGGAACGCTGGCCAAGGAAATCTACGGCAAGGCCGAAATCGTCGAACGTCATCGACACCGTTACGAAGTTAACAACACCTTGTTGAGCGAGCTGGAAGCCAAAGGACTGGTTGTCTCCGGGCGTGCGCCGGGCACGGATCTGTGCGAGATGATCGAACTACCGAAAGCAATGCACCCGTGGTTCGTCGGGTGTCAGTTCCACCCAGAATTCACTTCTTCGCCGCGTCACGGGCACCCGCTTTTCACATCTTTTGTCAGGGCGGCCGTCTTCAGGCAGGACAAGGTATGAAGCTTTGCGGTTTTGATGTCGGGCTCGACAAACCACTATTCTTGATCGCCGGCCCGTGCACCGCGGAATCCCTGGAGTTGTGTATCGAAGTCGCAGGGGCAATGAAGGACATCTGTTCCCGGTTAGGCGTCCCGTATATTTTCAAGGCGTCGTATGACAAGGCCAACCGCAGTTCGGGCAAATCGGCCCGCGGTCCGGGGCTTGATACTGGCCTGAAACTGCTCGACGAAGTGCGTCGCCAAGTTGGCGTTCCAGTGTTGACCGATGTCCACACCGAGACGGATATTGGTGTCGTGGCGTCCGTAGTCGATGTTTTGCAGACCCCGGCCTTTCTCTGTCGCCAGACAGACTTCATCCACGCTGTAGCGGCGAGCGGCAAACCGGTCAATATCAAGAAAGGGCAGTTCCTCGCACCAGGCGACATGAAACACGTCGTTGCCAAAGCCAGGGAGGCCAGCGGTGGCAAGGATACGCTGATGGTTTGCGAACGGGGTGCCTCATTCGGCTACAACAATCTCGTGTCGGATATGCGCAGCCTGGCCATCATGCGTGAGACGGAATGCCCTGTTGTGTTCGATGCGACGCATTCAGTTCAATTGCCCGGTGGTCAGGGCGCCGTCTCAGGCGGTCAGCGCGAATTCGTGCCGGTTCTGGCGCGGGCGGCGGTGGCCGTAGGGATTTCCGGGTTGTTCATGGAAACGCATCCGTGTCCCGAGAAGGCGCTGTCGGACGGCCCGAACAGTTGGCCGTTAAACCGCATGGAGAGCCTTCTGACAACGCTGGTGGCGCTTGATCGGACCGTGAAGGCCGCAGGTTTTGAAGAATTGCAGTAATGCCCTCGGAATGACGAGTGGCAGTTTGCTTGATCATCGTTGATAAAAAGGAATAACCATGAGCTCAGTCGTTGATGTCGTTGCGCGCGAAATTCTCGATTCTCGGGGCAATCCCACCGTCGAATGCGATGTGCTGCTGGAATCGGGGGTCATGGGGCGTGCCGCCGTGCCTTCAGGGGCGTCTACCGGTTCGCGCGAGGCCATCGAGTTGCGCGATGGCGATGCGACGCGCTACAACGGCAAAGGCGTCACACAGGCCGTCGAGAACGTCAATACAGAGATCGCAGAAGCCATTATCGGACTGGACGCTCAGGAGCAAGCATTCATCGATCAGACACTGATTCAGCTTGATGGCACGGAGAACAAGTCGCGCCTGGGGGCAAATGCCATTCTCGCCGTCTCGATGGCTGTCGCCAAGGCTGCCGCCGAGGAGTCCGGACTGCCCTTGTATCGTTATTTCGGCGGTTCTGGCCCGATGCAGATGCCAGTGCCCATGATGAACATCATCAATGGCGGCGAGCATGCCAACAACAGCCTGGATTTCCAGGAGTTCATGATCCTGCCGGTGAGCCAGGGATCTTTTCGCGAGGCGTTGCGTTGCGGCGCGGAAGTATTCCACGCGTTGAAGAAGTTGCTAGACAAGCGAGGTTTCTCAACGGCAGTGGGCGACGAAGGTGGTTTCGCGCCCAGTCTCGCCAGTCATGCCGACGCTCTGCAACTCATCGTGCAGGCCATTGAGGCTGCGGGCTACTTCCCGGGCGAGGATGTGTTGATCGGTCTGGATTGTGCGGCCTCAGAGTTCTACAAGGACGGCAAGTATGTTCTGGCTGGCGAAGGCCTGGAGCTTGCCCCGGACCAATTCGTCGATTATCTGGCCAATCTGGTCGACCAATTCCCGATTGTTTCGATCGAAGACGGTATGGCCGAAGGGGACTGGGACGGGTGGAAACTGCTTACGGACCGGCTTGGCGCCAAGGTGCAGATCGTCGGCGACGACGTTTTCGTGACCAACACCCGCATCTTCAAGGAAGGCATCAAGAAGGGTGTAGCCAATTCGATTTTGATCAAGATCAACCAGATCGGGACCTTGTCGGAAACCTTTGCCGCCATCGAAATGGCCAAGCGGGCTGGGTATACGGCGGTAATTTCGCACCGCTCCGGCGAAACTGAAGACAGCACCATTGCTGACATCGCCGTTGGTATGAACGCGCTGCAGATCAAGACTGGATCCCTCTCGCGCTCGGACCGCATCGCGAAGTACAACCAGTTACTGCGAATCGAGGAGGATCTCGGTGATACGGCGGGATATCCAGGGCTCGATGCGTTTTACAACATCAGGTGAGAAGTTGCGAGCTGGGGGTGAGGAACAGAACGCTGCACGCCGTCCCCTTTTTCTCATGTTTCCTCGCTCTTTTCTGAAACGATGCGCTGGCTTTCCGTCGCCCTGATTGCCTTGCTCGTCATGCTGCAGTATCCGCTTTGGCTGGGCAAGGGCGGTTGGCTGCGCGTCTGGGATGTCGATCAGCAATTGCAGCTTCAGAAAGAGGGAAACCGGAAGCTTGAAGTGCGCAATGCCGGTCTCGACGCCGAGGTGCGCGACCTCAAACAGGGCTACGATGCCATCGAGGAACGCGCGCGCTTTGAACTGGGAATGATCCGGCAAGACGAAATATTCGTCCAGATTCCCGAAAAACCTGTCGTAGATCTTCGGTCTGCCAGAGAATTGCCGGGGGGAAAGCCGTAGCTCCTTGGCCGTTTTCCTCTTGCCAGGAATCCGGCCAAACTCCTACTCGATTTCGATCTTTCCGGAAACGGATACCGTAACCAGGGATTCTCCCGATTCGAGGGGCATTGGCGCCGCTTCGGCTGACATGGCCCGGGCTGCTCGCATTATGGGTGGCGTAAACCGGCCTCCAGTGCTGACCGTCAAATGCGTGATGCTGAAGTTTTTTCCCATGGCGTCGCCGAGTAGCTTCGCGCGCGCCTTGAATAGCGCGATGGCGTCGAGGATAGCTTCGTCCTCGGCTTTTCGGCGGGTTTCGGGAGAGGGCAGCATGTTCAGACTGGAGACTCCCAGCGACGTCTGAAGCTTCCCGAGCAATTCGGACAACGCTGCGGTGTCGTTCGATTCCAGCGATATGTCGGAGCGCATGCGCCACGATTCGATTTTGCCGTTTTTGGCGTACACGGGATACGTACTGGTGCCACCGGTCTTGACTCGGATTCCGGGGTAGGTCTTGGCTGTTTTCAGCGCTTCGGAAATGGAGAGGTTGATTTGCTTCGACAACTCTCCAGGGGTGGCGCCTGTTGCTTCGGCGGAAACCGTGGCTTGAACAAGATCGTTGTTCGCCGGCCGGCTGGCTTCCGACGACAGTTCCACAACGAGAGAGGCAGCGGCGAGCGCGGAACCGGCGGTCAGGAGCCAGAACATGGCGAACACCTGTTTCAGGATCGATAGTCGGGTCATGGTTTCTCCAGTCAGTGATCGAATCATTTGGAACGCCTGTTGTCAGGGTTAACGCTCGGCGGGAAATTTGTTCCAATCAGGCAGTTTCATTCTATCGCGCCTGATGTAATGTTAACCTGTGGCTGGCTAGCAGAAGATTGATACAATCCGGCCAGCTTGATCGCTTTGGTGCGATAAGTCAGGGTCTTTGAGGAGGCAACATGCTGAAAGAAGGACAAGCAGCACCGAAGTTCGTCCTCCCCGATGCGGATATGGAGACCATTGATATTGCCCAGTATCAGGGCAAGAATCATGTCATCCTTTTCTTTTACCCGAGAGACGACACGCCGACCTGTACGCTTGAAGCCACAGATTTTTCGGATCACGAAGACGAGTTCTCACGGCAAGGGTGCATCGTGTTCGGCATCAGTCGCGATGATTGCATCAAGCATGCCGAATTCCGGGACAAGCACGGCATCTCTGTGCGCTTGCTATCGGATTCCGAAGGGGTCGCCTGCAAGCAGTACGGTGTGTGGCAATTGAAGGAAGTCGACGGGGTGAAAAAGCACGGCATCGTCCGTTCGACTTTCGTTATCGACAAACAGGGCGTCCTCCGCTTCGTGCTGTACGGAGTCAACGCCAAAGGCCACGCGCT
>CAZCJW010000090.1:0-11717 GCA_964499185.1 uncultured Propionivibrio sp.
CTTGCGCGCAAGGACGCGCTGGCCATCGGCCTTACAGGATTACTTATGGTGCTGATGCCGATGCTTCTTGCCAGTCAGGCGCAACGATGGGTGTTCGAACTGGCGCGCTCCATAGATGGAACCAGCACGGCGCTTGGTTCAAATTTTGCGCCCGGCGAAAAAAAGCCGCCGCTGCATCAGGTGGTCGAGCGACAGCGCTTTACTCTGCCGGAGATCGGCGAAATCTGGACTGAACGCTGGCTCGCTCCCGCCGGCGTGCGGATCGAGCGCGTCGAACTTGAGGTGCGCGGCCACTATGTTGAGGTCAGCAGCGCGAGTTCCAATTATCTTTGCAAGAGCGGCGAGGACGTGCATGTATTCTGGCACGGTGCCGTGGCACCGGCGCACTGGCGAGTGCACTGGCGCGATGCCAACGACCAGCGCGCCTACTCGGACTGGACCATGACACCACCTGCCGTGGCGGCGGTCGACTTCACCCCCGAATGGCTGCCCGACGGCTTTGCCCTGCCGGTGCGTGTGCCGAGCAGCATGATTACCTATTCTTGGATGCGGGAAAACGGCCGAGAGGAGTCGCGCAGCGCGCTGGATCAGCGTCCTGGCGTCAGCACAAGCTCCGTTTGCGTGCAGACCTTGCGCCGACCCGTGACCGTCGAACAGGCGCAGATCAGCGGCATAGGTATGCGCCTATGGCGTTTTGACACGCAGCAGATGCTGTACGCCCTATTCCGACGCCCGGTCGCCGCTGTCGTCGTTGCGGCCATCGCCCACTAAGAGGTGACCCCGTGAAATTGAAGAAATGGATCCGTTTCAGCGGTGACGAGGCCGTTCGAAGCGGCGACGGACTGTACGCTGCATCTTCCGGCAATCCGCCAGTGCCAACATGGCTTGGCCGCCTGCTCTTCGGCGTGTTCTTTACTCCGAAAAGCGAGAACGACAAGTACGCGAAACATATGCGAAGTTCGGCCGGCGTCGCGGCATTCGTCCCGGACCCTTGGGGACCGGCACAGTGGGTGGAAGTGGGACGTTGTTACGAGCGTTTCGCGCTCCAGTCAGCGGCGTTGGGGATTCGAAATGCGATGCTCAATCAACCCGTTGAGGTGCCGACGCTACGGTCACAGCTCGCCATCTTCATGGATCTCGGAAAACACAGACCCGATCTGGTGGTTCGTTTCGGACGGGGCCCTAAAATGCCTTCTTCACTGCGCCGACCGGTAAAGGCGGTGCTCATTTGATTGCGCACAGCTCTTCGCCCGGAGGTCGCCGGATGAGAAACCTTCCCCTCCGAACCATCAAGGCCGGCATTACTTACTTCGTGCTGGTATTCGGCGCAGGCTTCGTCCTGGGGATGATACGTGTCCTCTTTCTGGTGTCGCGACTTGGCGAACGAGCAGCGGAACTCATCGAAATGCCATTCATGTTTGTCGTGATATTGGCGTCGGCGCGATTCATCACCGACCGCTTCCGCCTCCCCGCCGATGCCCTGGCTCGCCTGGGGGCAGGGTTTCTGGCACTGGGCCTGCTGGTCGCTGCCGAAATCTTGCTTGCCGTCGCACTGCAGACTCGGACATTTGGCGAGTATGTCGCCAGCCGGGATCCCGTCTCCGGCACGGTCTATCTGGCAATGTTGGTGCTGTTTGGAGTCATGCCGCTCGTTCTCGCGCGAGTCACATCGGCTCCCCTTGGGTAAACCAACCCGTCACGCCACCGGACGCGCTAAAAAAAGCCTCGTTGGCACCACCGAGTGTGCCTCCGAGGCATTTCCAGGCAATACGTTCGGCCCATCGAGGCATTCTGTTTCCACAACATCTCCGCGTTATACTCACGCTCGATTCTGACTCATATCCAGCCCGATGCCCGATTCGCAACCAGATACTGGCAACAAGACCAAAGGCATATCGCTGTCCAGCCTGAGCGCCTGGCTCGACTCTCCGGACACGCCTGCCCCGGCGGAATCCGTTTTGATCTTGCGCGATCACCTGAATCGATTGTCTTACGACGAGGTGCCAACTGCGCAGGGGTTGTCTATTTACGACAGACTCTATGATCGGAGCATTTCGACTATAGAGAGACTGATCCCCGGCCTTGTCGAAGCCCCCGTACCCGCCCCCGGGAAGACCAGGCAAACCATCCGGTTCATGCAGGACGTGCTGTCATCGCTGGCAGACCACCTATTGGGCCTGCATGACAAATGCAATCGCCCGGGACAAGGGGAGTCACGCATGGCGCCGGATCTTGTCCTATGGAGGGTTCTACACGCACTGTCGCGCCATCTGCTGATCGGGAACCTGACGGCGTCGCCCCCCGGCCCCGGGATCTGGAGAAAATTGCACCGGACCTATGACCTGGCCCGAGAATTAGGTATCACGCGCAAAATATCGGGAGGAACGGCACGCACGTTGCAGGATGAATACTACGCGGCCGTTTTGCTTGGCTGTGCTCAACCGGCGTCTTTTACGGCCCGCGAGATCGTATTTCTCGACGCCTATCTTGAACGTTTTTCCAGCCAGATAGACTCCAACCGGGACAAGCCGGAACGCAGTGCGGAAATGTTCTGGATTGATCCGACGCGAGACGCTCCGGCGACACCGTGCTCGAGAAAGCCGCCGCCACAGGAAACGCCGGTACGGTATTTCTCTTGCGGGAGACTTATCGATTTGCTGGCGAAACAATTGGAGGTCCTTGACTCGGGCACAGGCGCAAAAGACCTGGCGTTGCCTGACTTCGCCACCACACCGGCAGGCCGCGGCGTCCTGCGCCGACTGATCAGCCACTGGGGTGACCCGGGAAAGCGTCGCTTCCCGCGACGACGACAGAACTACCGGGCACAGCTGTGTGCCGGATTGAACAACGTATTCCAACTTTTTCAGAGGGTCCCGGTTCAGGCAGAGGCTTCAAACTGGATGATTGTCAATGAGAGCCCCGACGGATACGCCGTCATGCATGTCTCGGGCAAGACCGGGCCGATCACGGTTGGAGATGTTGTTGCGCTAAAGACCGAAACCGCAAAAAACTGGCAGTTGTGCATCATCCGCTGGGTACTTTCTGAGAATCAGGAGCACCTCGAAGTCGGCCTTCAGATTCTGTCCGCGCGCGCTGTCGCCGCCCATCTTGCCCTGCCGTCGGGCACTGACGGAAATACCTGCCAACAGGTGCTCGTTCTGCCCGAAACTCCGGCACTTCGTCCTGAAGAAAGCCTGGTCGTTCCATCCGGGATGCTCGCAGGACACTCGAAAAATCTGGTCCTGGTTATCGAAAAGGACAATATCGAAGTGCGCGAGATAAACACCGGGCAACGCGGCGAGCAGAACGGACTGATCGAAATCTACGAAATCGAGACGGACCGGCCAGCAAGCTGACAGCGATCAGCCACGGCGTCGTTGTGCCTGCCTGAACTCGCGAAGCGTTGCCGCGAAAAGCGCCCCGAGAAGAACCATCGCCCAGGACAAGTACAACCACAGCAGGAAGATTGGCACCGTGGCGAAAGCGCCATAGACCAGCGTGATGGACGGAAAATACGCGAGATAAAGCTCGAACCCCTTCTGCATCAGCAAGAAGCCGAAAGCCGCAAAGAAACCAGCGGCCAAGGCATGGCTTGCTTTGACCCGCGCGTTGGGCACGGCGTAATAGAGTCCGGCGAAGAACACGGCGGAAACCGAGACCATGGTCGCTTTTGACAACAGGCTGTGTAGCCACTTCTGCTCGACCACCAACCCGGCGGAGAGACTCACGGCGAAAGAAATCGCGGCAACAACATACGCAACCGCCAGCGGCCACAGCAGAATGAGTGCTGTATACAGCCCGACGCGCCGCCACCAGGAACGCATCGCGGTGGTCTTCCATACGTTATTGAAGGCCCGCTCAACGGTCTGCAGCAGGAGAAAGACCGTGGCGATCAGAACCAGCAAACCAACGACCGTGACGTTAAGCGCCTTTTGCGAAAACGCGAGAACGTGTTCGACGATCAAGCCGGCGCTGCGCTCGGGAAGCATGTTGCGCACAACGCTATCCAGTTGATCAACCATCACCAGGAATGACGGCATGGCCGACATGGAGCCCAGCACGACGGCGACGAGCGGCACGATTGAAAGAAGCGTCGTGAAAGCGAGGGCAGCCGAGGCCTGATCAAAATCCTCTTCGACAAACCGGTGAAGGACTCGGCCGACAAAACGGCACAGCAAGGAGAACCTGCTTTTCATTGGTTTTGGCTGACTGCCTCCTGACCGACTGGCTCCGCTTCAACGCCTTTCCGTTCACTATCCCTGCACCCGACTACAGACCCCGCCGAATCGACACAAATACCTCAGGCCAATTCGGCAAGAATGCTGCTGGAGGCAAACACTCGCTCTCCGATAACCACCTTGACCTGCGCATCGAGTGGAAGATAAAGATCCACGCGGGATCCGAAGCGGATGAAGCCATAGCGCTGGCCGGCGGCCAACGCGGCGCCCGCCTCGACGTAATTCAGGATCCTGCGGGCCACCAGGCCGGCGATCTGGACACACGTGATGTTCTGCCCGTCACGTGTTTTCAGGTGCAGCGCGCAACGCTCGTTCTCGACTGACGCCTTGTCCAACGATGCATTGAGAAAGCTGCCCGGGTTGTACCACTTCTGCTGGACGGAACATTCGATCGGTGAACGATTCGAATGGACATTGAACACGTTCATGAACACGCTGACCTTCAGGGCACGGCGATTCAGGTAAGGATCATTTGTTTCCTCGACGACGACGATTCGCCCGTCTGCCGGCGCCACCACGCTTTTCGGGCCTCCGGCAACGACGCGGGCCGGATCACGAAAGAATTGCAGGCAAAAAACGAAAATCAGCCAGAAAGGCAGGGACCAGAACCCGGCAGCGGAAGCGAACAGGGCAAGCACCAGGGATGCTGCGATGAAAGGCCAGCCTTCCCGGGCAAGAATCGGATGCGGATAGTTCATGTAAATCCTTGAAAGCTTTTGGGCGGGTCAGAGTCCGACGCCGCCCAAAGCGAAGACGGGACGAAAGCCCGCCATAAAACCACTAACCTCAGTTCTTGGTCTGGTCGACCAGTTTATTCTTCTTGATCCAAGGCATCATGTCCCGCAGCTTGGCGCCAACGGTTTCGATCGGGTGCTCGGCCATCAGGCGGCGACGCGCCGTCATCGACGGATAGTTGGTCCTGCCTTCCTGGATGAACATCTTGGCGTATTCGCCGTTCTGAATTCGCTTGAGCGCCTCGCGCATCGCATAACGCGATTCCTCGTTGATCACTTCCGGCCCGGTCACGTACTCGCCATACTCGGCGTTGTTCGAGATCGAGTAGTTCATGTTGGCGATTCCGCCTTCGTACATCAGATCGACAATCAGCTTGAGTTCGTGCAGGCACTCGAAGTAGGCCATTTCCGGCGCGTAACCGGCTTCAACCAGCGTCTCGAAGCCCATCTTGACCAACTCGACCGCACCGCCACACAGCACTGCCTGCTCACCGAAAAGGTCAGTTTCTGTCTCTTCGCGGAAGCTGGTCTCGATCACGCCGCCTTTGGTACCGCCGTTGGCTGCCGCATACGACAAGGCAATATCGCGCGCCTTCTTCGACGTATCCTGGTGAACGGCGATCAGCGACGGAACCCCACCGCCTTTCAGGTATTCCGAGCGAACCGTATGCCCCGGCCCCTTCGGCGCGACCATGATCACGTCCAGGTCGGCACGCGGCACCACCTGGTTGTAGTGAATGTTGAATCCGTGGGCGAAAGCCAGTGCCGCGCCTTTCTTGATGTTCGGCTCGACGTCGTTGTAGTAGACCGCCGGGATGTTTTCGTCGGGCAACAGCATCATCACGACATCGGCACCCTTGACCGCCTTGGCCACTTCCTCGACCTTGATGCCGGCCTTCTCGACCTTGCTCCAGGAAGCGCCACCCTTGCGCAGGCCGACGGTCACCTTGACGCCGGAGTCGGTGAGGTTCTGTGCATGCGCATGGCCTTGAGAACCATAACCGATAATGGCGACCTTCTTGCCCTTGATCAGGGAAAGATCCGCGTCCTTGTCGTAATAAACCTTCATGCTATTCCTTTCGAGTGAAAAACTGGAAAAATCAGACCTTCAGAACCCTGTCCCCGCGACCGATACCACTCACGCCCGTACGCACGGTTTCAAGGATCAGATCCGCGTCGATGGCTTGGATGAACGAATCGAGTTTCGAACCGCTTCCTGTCAATTCGATCACGTAGGTCGCCTCGGTCACGTCGATGATGCGCCCGCGGAAAATGTCTGCCATGCGCTTCATTTCCTCACGATCCTTGCCGGCAGCGCGAACCTTGATCAACATCAGTTCGCGCTCGATATGGGCCGCCTCGGACAGATCGACAACCTTGATGACGTCAATGAGTTTGTTGAGTTGCTTGGTGATTTGCTCGATGATCTCGTCGCTGCCGGACGTCACGATGGTCAGCCGGGACAGTGACATGTCCTCGGTCGGGGCGACCGTCAGCGTTTCGATATTATACCCGCGCGCGGAAAAAAGCCCGGCGACCCGCGAGAGCGCCCCCGCCTCGTTTTCCAGCAGGATTGAGATGATGTGTCGCATGTCGTCGCTCCCTTACAGATTTTCGTCAGCCAATACCATTTCGGACAGGCCCTTGCCTGCCGCAACCATCGGGAAAACATTGGCTTCCCGAGCGGTACGGATATCGAGGAAGACCAGATCGTCCTTGTGGTCCACAAAGGCTTTTTTCAAGGCGGGCACCACATCTTCGGGTTTGTCGACCCGAATCCCTATGTGTCCGTAGGCTTCGGCGACTTTCACAAAATCCGGAATCGAGTCCATGTACGTCTGCGAATAGCGACGGCTGTAGAACATTTCCTGCCATTGCCGGACCATGCCGAGGTAGCGGTTGTTGAGGTTGATGATTTTGATCGGCAAGCCGAACTGCTTGGCCGTCGACAGTTCCTGGATGCACATCTGGATCGAACCGTCGCCAGTCACGCAGGCCACCTGCTTGTCAGGATGGGCAAACGCGGCACCGATGGCGTAAGGCAACCCCACGCCCATGGTGCCCAGTCCGCCCGAATTGAGCCAGCGGCGCGGCTTGTCGAACTTGTAATACTGCGCGGCCCACATCTGGTGCTGGCCGACGTCCGACGTGATGATCGCATCCCCTCCCGTGATCTCCCACAATTTCTCGATCACATACTGGGGCATGATGGCGTCCTTCATTGCATAGTTCATGCATTGCCGGGCACGCCACCCCTCGATCTCCGCCCACCAGTCCGAAATATCCTTTTTCTCCTGTTCGCTTTCCAGCAGTCGAATCATCTCATCCAGGACGTCGAGCACGTTACCGACGATCGGCACATCGACGCGCACGCGCTTGGAGATCGAAGAAGGATCGATATCGACATGAATGATCTTGCGCGGAACGGTGGCGAAATTCTCAGGATTGCCGATCACCCGATCGTCGAAACGGGTACCGATGGCCAACAGCACATCGCAGCTTTGCATCGCCATATTGGCCTCGACCGTTCCATGCATCCCCGGCATGCCGAGAAACAGGGGGTCAGTCCCCGGATAGGCGCCCAATCCCATGAGGGTGTTCGTTATCGGGAAGCCGAGCAGGCGCGTCAACTTGGTAAGTTGCTCGGAGGCGTTTGAAAGGATCACGCCACCGCCCGTATAGATCATCGGCCGCTTGGCTCCCAGCAGCAACTGGACGGCTTTCTTGATCTGACCCGAGTGCCCCTTGATGACGGGGTTATACGAACGCAGCTTCACGTCTGCCGGATACTCGAACTTGCACTTGGCCGCCGTGATGTCCTTGGGAACATCAACCACGACCGGGCCGGGACGACCGGTATTGGCAATATAGAACGCCTTCTTGATCGTCGCGGCCAGGTCCCGGACATCCTTGACCAGGAAATTGTGCTTCACGCAGGGGCGGGTAATCCCCACTGTATCGCACTCCTGGAAGGCATCCTGGCCGATGTAGGTCGTTGGCACCTGACCGGAGATAACCACCAGGGGAATCGAATCCATGTAAGCGGTGGCGATGCCTGTGACAGCGTTGGTCGCCCCCGGTCCGGACGTCACCATGGCCACACCGACCCGTTGCGTCGATCGGGAAAAAGCGTCCGCCGCATGTACGGCGGCCTGCTCATGCCGGACAAGGATATGCTTCACCTTATCCTGCTTGAACAATTCATCGTAGATGTGAAGAACCGACCCGCCCGGATAGCCAAAGACATAATCGACCTTTTCTTCCTGCAGGCACCTGATTACAATCTCCGCACCAGTCATCATGGTCATAGTTTTCGCCTTACAAAGAAAAAATGCTGGAAAAAGCAGGCAACGTTAAAGCCTAGACCACGTTTGGTCAAGACTGACGTCATCACTGCGCCTGCTTTCAGGACAGACTTCTCGCCAACAAACCACCCTCAAGGATCCGATTCTGGCCAGCCCCCGCGAACTGTCGGACTTTCTTGCCGCCTCCGAAAGACGCGCCTTCAAACAGGCGATGTTCGCTGTTCGTAACGAGGAGACGGCTCTCGACATCGTGCAGGATTCAATGATGAAGCTTGCCGAGAAATACGGCGATCGTCCGGCGGATGAGTTGCCCATGCTTTTCCAGCGCATCATACAGAACACGATTCGCGACCATTATCGCCGCAGCAAGGTGCGCTCACTATGGACCACATTGCTTTCCTCTTTTTCTTCACGAGAGGACGAGGACTACGACCCGCTGGAAACTCTTGAGGTCGATTCCGGGTCTTACACGCCAAACACTCCGGAAGAACAGCTGCAACAAACTCAAGTTATTGATATAATTGAAAAAGAAATAAAACTTCTGCCAGCACGTCAACGTGAAGCCTTCCTCATGCGTTATTGGGAAGACATGGACGTTGCGGAAACCGCTTCTGCAATGAGTTGCTCAGAAGGCAGCGTCAAGACACACTGCTCGCGCGCTACGCACACGCTGGCAAAAGCACTGAAGGCAAAGGGAATCACGTTATGAACGAGCAACATTTCGCCTACAAGGTCCGGCAACACCTGAACCGTGGTTTGCATGACCTTCGCCCGGAGACTCTTGACCGACTCGCCGTCGCACGCAATGCTGCACTGGCCCGCCAGAAACAGCCCGTGACAAATCCGATCCTGGCCACCGCCGGCAGTGTCTTCTCGTTCAGTTTCGACAGCTTACGGTTCAACCAGTTTCTGGCAGCACTGGCACTGCTTGCCTGTGCCCTCTATTCGACCTACTGGATCGCTGACCGAAATGTGCAGGAAATGGGAGTCATCGATTCGGCGATCCTGTCCGACGAACTGCCGATTGGCGCATTCACGGACAAGGGCTTTGCCGCATGGCTAAATACCACTTCGTCGCAGCAGTAGTACTTGGCTTTTTTCTGATTTCAACGGGCTGGGCTCAGGCGACCAGCCCGTCGGTTATCGCGACACCTCCGCAACCCATGTGGAGTGAGTTGACTGTGCCCCAAAAAGTCGTCTTGGCTCCGCTGAGCGACGAATGGGATTCCCTTGAATCCTATCGCCAGAAAAAGTGGCTCGGTATCGCAGCGCGTTTTTCCTCCATGACCCCGGACGAGCAACGCCGCATCCAGGGCCAGATGCAGGAATGGCGAAAGCTGACCCCAGAAGAAAGACGCATAGCGCGTGAGAATTACAAGACTGCACGTAAACTTCCTGCCGAGAAAAAGCAGGAACTAAAACAGAAGTGGGAGGAGTATCTGAGCCTTCCCCAGGAAGAAAAGGAAAAACTGAAGCAACAAGCGTCACGATCACCCGCGCAATCGGTGCTGCCTGGAACACCGGCCGGCGCCGTGGCGCCAGAGGCCGCCTTGCTGCTTCCGCACGGCCCTGCAAGCCCTGTCCTGCCGCCCCCCGCCGCGCCGGCCAGTCCGTAATGGCAGCAACGCCGCCTGCAGTACGCCCCGGACTGGCTCGCCGACTGGCCAGCATGGGTTACGAATTGTTGCTGATGCTCGGCATTCTGGCGGTCACGCTATTCTTGCCGCACCTCTTGATCGGGCATTTCCTACATCGGCTGGCAACCCCCTTGGCCCTCTGGGCGCACCTCTTTCTTGTCTTGGCGATCTATTTTGCATGGTTCTGGACCCATGGGGGACAGACCCTGGCCATGCGTACCTGGCGCCTTCGGGTCGTCACTCGTTCAGGCCAGCCGCTCCGTCCGGCACAGGCACTGCTGCGATTCCTGCTGTGCTGGCCGAGCCTCGGGATCTTCGGCATGGGAGTTTTCTGGGCGCTAATCGATCCGGAAAAACAATTCCTGCATGACCGAATTGCCGGAACACGAATCGTTTTCCGGCAATCCTGAACCTGTCTCAGCGCCGCTCGAACCACCAGATCATGCCCACGGCCGCCAGCATGAACAGCGCGGACGGCGCAATCGCGCTGAGGAAAGGCGACCAGCTGTTAATGGCCCCGAGATTGGAAAACAACCCGTTGAGCATGTGGAACAAGACGCCGATCATCACTCCGGAGAATATTTTCAGGCTCACTCCGCCAACCCGGTCATGCGTGTACCCGAATGGCAAGGCCAGCGCGACCATGACCAGCGCTGCCAACGGATAGATCACCTTTTTCCACATGGCGATATCGTATCGCTGCGTCTTCTGCTTGTTCTCGGACAGGTGCCGTGTATAAGCGGAAAGATGCAGCAACGACATGCGCTCCGGCGAGACCATGAGCACTGAAAGGATGTCCGGATTGAGCGCAGAGCGCCACTCCATGTCCGGAATTTTTACCAGTTCGGCACGATCGTCGCTGATATTGGTCCGAACAACGCCCGACAACCGCCAACTTGCGGGAGGAACGTAGACGCCTTGTTCAGCTTCTGTCACCGAGCGCAGCCGAGAATTCTGATCAAAATCATAGATGCGCACCCCCTGGAGCCGCGTATCCGGAAGCACGGTCCGGACGTTGATGAAGCTACGCTCATCCTTGACCCACAGGCCACTGCGCAAATCCTGCCCAACCGCTTTGCCCCTTTCCTGGAGACGCATTTGTTGCGCCGCGCGTTCGGACGGGGGCGCCACGACCTCGCCGATCACAAATGTCGCCACACCAAAAACCGCCGCCACCATCATCAGGCTGGACAACAGGCTCCGCGTCGACATGCCGGAAGCGCGCAAGACGGTCAATTCGGAATGCCGCGCCAACGTGGACAGGGCATAGAGCGTCCCGATCAGCACCGCCACCGGCATCAGCTCGTAGACCCGCCCGGGCATACGCATCAGGACAAAAGCCGCGGCGTGGTACAACTGATAGGAGCCACGGCCCACGCTCTTGACTTCGTTGATCATGTCAAAGAAACCGAACAGCGCGAGAAATCCCACCAGCACCAGAAGGATTGCGCCAGTCACCTCGCGCGCCAGATAGCGACGATAGATCTTCATCGGAAGAACCGCGCGAAGGAAAGCACCGCGATGCGACGGAAAAACAGCAACGGCAACAGGCAAAGCATGAACAGATGAATCCCCAAAAGCGCGGCGGCGAAGGAAATCCGACCACTGGCCACCCAAGCCTGGCCAATGGTCATCATGTTGTTGTACAGAAGATAGGCAAACAGGGCCAGGAGCATGTTGGCGGAGCGACCGGCACGCGGGTTGACAAACGACAGCGGAATCGCCAGCAAGGCGAGGATAACGGCCGACACCGGAACACCGATACGCCAGAGCAACTCCGCCTTATAGGTAGGCAGATCCTTG
>CAZCJW010000091.1:0-11701 GCA_964499185.1 uncultured Propionivibrio sp.
CGCGCTGGTGGCGAAAAATATCGCCCATCACTTGCAGACGCTCTTCGCCGAGAAGCCGATCAACTGGAAGCCGCTGATCTATTGCTGGCGCGGCGGCAAGCGCTCCGGCTCGATGACAGCCTGGTTCCGGCTGATTGGCTGGAAGGCGTGTCAGTTGCAGGGGGGGTACAAGGCGTACCGCCATCATGTGCTGGAACGGCTGAGCGTTTTGCCTGGGCGTTTCGACATTCGCGTACTGGCCGGTCTGACAGGCAGCGGCAAGACCCGGTTATTGCGCGCGTTGGGCGATCAGGGGGCGCAGATCCTCGATCTGGAGGACCTGGCGCGGCACCGCGGTTCGCTGCTCGGCGGCTTGCCGGGTGAGACCCAACCCAGCCAGAAGGGATTCGACAGCGGCCTGCTGCAGGCATTGGAGCGGCTTGATCCGGCACGTCCGGTGTTCGTCGAGGCGGAGAGCAAGAAAATCGGCCAGGTGCAGTTGCCGGAGGCGCTGATGCAGGCCATGGCACAGGCCGAATGCATCCGTGTCGAAGCCGGTCTGGAAGATCGCGTGGACTTCCTGTGCGAGGACTACGCGGCCCTGCTCGACGCCCCGGAGGCGTTCAAGGCGCTGCTGTTGTGTCTGGTCGATCTGCACGGCCACCAGACGATTGCGCGGTGGCACGAGCTGGTCGATGCACGCGCCAAGGCGGAGTTGTTCCGGGAACTGATCGAGAAGCACTATGACCCGGCTTACCGCCGCAGCAGCCACGGTCTGTTTCTCAAGCTTCCACTGGCCCGGTCGTTTCACTTCCGCCCGAATGCGCCGGACATGGCCGCGGAAGCGAGCAGGTTCCTGGTTACCGTCGCAGGCTGAATTTCAGGCTGCCGCTCTTTCGACAGAAGCGGCAGCCCGGGCAGATCGTCAGCCCGGCTTGGCCTTGGCGTCCGATGCCGTCATGGTGTCGGCCTCGTCAACCCAGCCGCCGCCGAGTGCGCGATAAACGCCGACCAGCTGGACCAGGCGGTCCGATCCGGCGCTCACGGCGGCGAGCTCAGCGCTGAACAGTTCGTTGTCCGCGTACAGCACGTCGAGGTAGCTGGCCGCGCCGTTCTCGAAACGCAATCGCGACAGCCGGGCGTATTCCCGCAATGACTTCACCCGCGCCTGCTGCGCCTCGAATGTCTGGGCGGTCTTCTGCGTGCCGACCAGCGCGTCGTTGGTGTCGCGCAGGGCGTTGAGGATCGTCAGCTGGTAGTTGGCCATCGCTGCGCGCTCGCCGGCTTCAGCAGACTGAACCTGTCCTTCGATGTTGCCGAAGGTGAAGATCGGCCCGGAAATGCCGGCGGCGATTGCCGCCACCTGGGCCGGTCCGCTCAGGAAGTCCGAGGATGCTGCACTGACCGAGCCAAGCAACCCGGTGATCGAGATCGTCGGGAAATAGAGCGAACGGGCCACGCCGATGTTGGCGTTGGCGGCCACCAGATCCTGCTCCGCCTGCAGGATGTCCGGACGACGCTCGATGAGCGAGGAGGGCAGGCCCGGCGGTACCGCCGGCAACGCCAGTTCATCGATCTTGCGCCCGCGCGGAATCGGGCCCGGCGATTGTCCGAGCAGCACCGAGAGGAGATTTTCCTGCGCTGCGATCTGCTGTTCCAGGCGGGGTATGGCGATCAGGGCCTGCTGGTACTGCGATTCCACCTGCGATACTTCGACCTGCGAAACGACGCCGCCGCTGAACCGCTTCTGGAAGATGTTCAGCGTTCCCGCGTAGTTATCGGCGGTGGCGCGCGCAATTTCGAGCTGGCGGTCGAGCGAGCGCAGCGTGATGTAGCTCGAGGCGACGCCGGAGACCACCGTCAGCAGCGTGCCGCGGCGTCCCTGCTCGCTGGCATAGACGCGCGCCTGCGCGGCTTCGCTCTGCCGTCGCACGCGGCCGAAGAGGTCGATCTGCCAGTCGGCGCTGACCGTGCCCTGGTAGAGGCGATACCACGGATCGATGCCTGCCGGCAGCTGGGTGGGGCCGCCGACTTCCGTGGCGCGGTTGCGGCTGACGTCGAGCCCGTAACCGACCTGCGGGAAGAACTGCGAGCGCGTGGTCGAGAGTTGTCCGAGGAATTGTTCGACGCGCGCTGCGGCGATGCGGATGTCCTGGTTTTGGCGCAAAGCCGTTTCGACCAGCGTGTTGAGCACCGGGTCCTGGAACTGCTCCCACCAGCGCAGGTTGGCCAGCGCGGCCGCCTGCGGATAGTCGACGCGCCAGTTGGCCGGTGTTTCGAACAGCGGGCGCAGGTAGTCCGGACCGATGGTGCAGCCACTGAGCGCCGCGGCAAGCGCAACGGCGAGCAGCGGAGTCCTGATCTTCTTCATCGATTGACGCATCTCAGTGACCCTCCCCGCCCGCGGCATGGTTGTCGTTGTGTCCGGCGTCGGATTTCTTCGCTCGCTTCGAACTCCAGGTTTCCAGCAGCACGAAGAAGAGCGGCACGAAGAAGATCGCCACCAGGGTGGAAACCAGCATGCCACCGATCACGCCGGTACCGATTGCGCGCAGGCTGTTGGCGCCCGGACCGCTGGCGATGGCCAGCGGCACGCAGCCAAGGATGAAGGCAAACGAGGTCATGGTGATGGCCCGCAGGCGCAGACCGGCGGCTTCGATGGCCGCCTCCTTAATGGACATGCCGTGATGCACGCGCTCGATGGCAAACTCGACGATCAGGATCGCGTTTTTCGCCGACAGGCCGACCAGCGTGACCAGACCGACCTGGAAGTAGACATCGTTTTCCAGTCCGACCACCCAGGTCAGCAGCAAGGCCCCCATGATGGCGAACGGTACGGTCAGCACGACGGCGATCGGCAGCGTCCATTTTTCGAACTGCGCCGCCAGGAGCAGGAAGACGACGATGATGCCGAAGATGAAGGCGGTCGATGAGGTGCTACCCGATGCCTTTTCCTGCAGTGCCTGCCCGGCCCAGGCGTAGGTGAATCCGCCACTGCTGAGTACTTCGGAGGCTACAGCTTCCATGGCCTGCATGGCCTGGCCCGAACTGAAGCCTTCCGCCGGGTTGCCGGTGATCTTGACGGCCGGGAAACCGTTGAAGCGGGTAATCATTTTCGGGGCGGCAACATATTGAGTTCTGATCAGCGTGGACAATGGCACCATCGCGCCGTTGCGCGAACGCAGATACACCTTATCGAAATCCTCCGGCCTTGCACGGTAATCGGCGTCGGCCTGCAGAATCACCCACCACACGCGGCTGAATTGGCTAAACTGACCGGCCACCGATGAACCGAAATAGGCCTGCATCGTCTGGAAGACATCGGATACGGGTACGCCGAGCAGTTCGGCCTTGCTGCGGTCAAGATCGACGAAGAGTTGCTGCGACGTGGAGCGGAAGGTACTGCTCACGCCCTGCAGTTCCGGCCGCTGGCGCGCTTTGGCCAGGAATTCCTGCAGCTTCTCCTGGGTGGCAGCAACCTCGCCTCCCGCACGATTCTGTAAATAGAACTCGAATCCGCCAGTCGTTCCCATGCCCGGGATCGAAGGCGGGTTGATGGCAAAAACGAAGCCGTCGCGTAGTTTGGAGAAGGCCGCGTTTATACGGGGTAGTGCGGCGAACGAAAGCAGCGAGGGATCCTTGCGCTCCTCGAACGGCTTGAGCGAGACGAAAAGTACGGCCGAATTGTTCTGGATCTGTCCGTCGATCAGGTTGTAACCGTTTACAGTTGCTACATCCTGCACGGCTGGATCGGCCAGCAAGATTTTCTCCGCGTCGGTGGTCAGTTTGCTGACCACACTCTGGCTGGCGGCGTCCGGCGCATTCACCATCACGAAGAAATATCCCTGATCCTCGTCGGGAACGAAGCTCGACGGCAGGATGCGGAACAGCGCCACGATCGCCACCAGGACTGCGACGAACGCGATCAGACCCTTCACGGGATTGCCGACGACCTTGCCGACGCCGGCGATGTAACCCTGGCGCACGCGCTCGAAGGTGCTTTCAAACCAGCGGAAAAAGCCCTTCTTTTCGCCGTGGTGGGCCTTCAGGATGATTGCCGCCAGCGCTGGGGACAGCGTCAGTGCCATGATTCCGGAGACGACCATGGAGATGGCGATGGTCACCGCGAACTGCTTGTACAGCGTGCCGGTGACGCCGCCGAGGAAGGCGACCGGCAGGAAGACGGCCAGCAGCACCAGCACGATCGAGATCAGCGCCCCGGCGATTTCGGTCATCGCCGCCTTTGACGCCTCAAACGCCGACAGCTTTTTAGTCGTCATGTTCGCCTCGACCGTTTCGACGACGACAATGGCATCGTCGACCACCAGGCCGATAGCCAGGATCATCCCGAACATGGTCAGCATGTTGATCGAGAAGCCGAAGAGATACATGCCGACGAAGGTGCCGACGATCGACACCGGTACGGCGAGGATCGGGATGACGGTTGCGCGGAGTGTCTGCAGGAACACGAAGACCACCAGCACCACGAGGATGACAGCCTCGAAGAATGTGTGTACCACCTTGTCGATCGAGTTGAGGGTGAACAGGCTGGTATCGAGAACCACCTTGTAGTCCAAGCCGGGCGGGAACGCCTGCTTCAATTCGGCGAGTCGGGCGCGTACCGCCTTGGCCGTTTCGACCGCATTGGCGCCGGGTTGCTGGTACACCGCGATGGTCGTGCCGATCTTGCCATTGACACGGCCGGCGATGCTGTAGTCGCGCTTGGCCATCTCCACGCGGCCGATGTCCTTCAGGCGGACCATTGCCGACCCCTGCTGCGCAGCGCGCACGATGATGTTCTCGAATTCCTCGGGCTTGGTCAGAAGGCCTTGTGCAGTAACGACGAACGACTGCTGGATGCCAGGAAGCATCGGTTCGGCGCCGATCTGGCCGATGCCGAAGGTCTGATTCTGGTTCTGGATCGCTTTGCCGACTTCGCTGACGGTGACGCCCAGTTCGGCCATGCGGTCGGGGCGCAGCCACACGCGCATCGCCACGTCGGGTAGCCCGAAGACGCTGGCCCGGTTGGCGCCGGGAATGCGCTTCAACTCTTCGAGGATGTTGAGGTTGGCATAGTTGTCGATGAAGGCGGCGTCGTAGCTGTCGTCGGGGGAAAAGATGGAGAACACCATCATGAAACTCGATGACTTCTTGTCGACGGTTACGCCTTGCTGCACGACGGTTTCCGGCAATTGCGCAGTGGCCTGGCTGACGCGGTTCTGCACGTTGACCTGGTTGATGTCCGAGTCGCTGCCGGGCTTGAAGAAGACGTTGATCGTCAGGTTGCCGCTCGACGAACTGGCCGACTGGAAATAGAGCAGGTTGTCGACGCCGTTGATCTGTGCCTCAAGCGGTGCCGCCACGGTGTTCGCGATCACCTCGGCGGTGGCGCCGGGATAGCGCGCCGACACCTGGATCTGCGGCGGCGCCATGTCGGGATATTGCTCGATCGGCGCAACGGTCATCGACACCAGGCCGGCGAGCACGATCAGGAGCGAGATGACCGAAGAGAGGATCGGCCGTGCAATGAAAAAGTGGGTGAACATGTCGTTGCTCCCGCCTTACTTCTTGGCCGGAGCCGGTGCGGCAGCAGGGGCTGGTGTCTGCGCCTGCCCGGCAGGAACTGGTTTGACCGGTGCGTTTGGCGTCAGGCGGGCAAAACCGTCAACGATGACCCGGTCGCCGGCCTGCAAGCCCTGTTCGATGACGATTTCCTTGTCGTTGGCGTAGGTGCCGACGACCACTGGCCGCATTTCCACCTTGTCCTGGGCGTTGGCGACCAGCACGAAATGGCCCTTGGCTCCCTGCTGCAGCGCCAGTTGTGGAATCACCACGGCATTCGGGCGAACGGCGCCATGCAGGTTGACCGTCACGAACATGCCCGGCCGCAATTCCCTTTTCGGGTTCGGCACCGAGGCCCGCACCATGAATGACCCGGTATCCTGGCTGTACGACGGGTCGGCGAAATTGATTTTCCCTCGGGAGGGGTAAGCCTTGTTGCCGGGCAGGATCAGCTCGACTTCATAGTTGTCATTCGGGGGCGGCGTGATCAGCTTCTTCTCGATCATCTCGCGAATCTGAGCCGACTGGTTTTGCGAAATGCTGAAAGAGACCCAGATCGGATCGAGTGCGGCGACGTAGGTCAGTTTTGCCGTTTCGGCCGCTGATCCGACATAGGCGCCTTCACGTTGCAGGGCACGGCCCGCCGATCCATTGACCGGCGAACGGATGGTCGTATATTCGAGGTTGAGTTCCGCCGTACGCACTTGGGCGATGGCCGTCTGCACGGCGGCATTGGCGACTTCGAAATCCCCGGTGGCGCGGTCCAGATCGGACTGTGACAACGCGTTTTGCTCGGCCAGCGGCTTGACGCGCTTGAGCGTGGCGGTGGCGGTGTTCAGGCGCGCCTTTTGCGCCTCGAGTGCGCCCAGGGCTGCGTCGAGTTGCGCCTTGAAGGGTTTGGGGTCGATCTGGAACAGGAGTTGCCCTTCCTTGACGACGTCGCCTTCGGCGTACGCGATGCGGTCGAGGAACCCGGCCACGCGAGCCACGATTTCAACCTGGCGGGAGCTTTCCGTCTGCGCCACGAAGTTAACCGAATAGGGCACCGGCTTTGGCGCCACGGTGATTACGCCAACTTCCGGCGCGGCCTGCTGCACCACCGGTTTTTCCGGAGAACAGGCGACCAGCAGGAAAAGGGAAGAAAGGGCAAGCGAGCGCAATGCTACAACCATGACAACCTCCATGTTTTTGGGCAGCCGTATCGCACAATGGCGGCAGACTATAGAGCAGGACTCGCAAATCTTACGCGAGCTAACCGAGGAAAGACACGGCTAATCGTCAATAGGCGCCACGCCAGCAGCCTTGTTGCACAGGAGATACACCGGTTGATGCTGTTGGTACAGGCTGTTCGGATGTGAGCGTTGTTGAACCATTGCACCAAGACGCTCTCAGCCTTCCCGGTTTGGTTCGGGGAAATCCGTTGACTACACTGAAACCAGCAATTTTGCTAACAACAGGCCGAGTCTTTCGTGTCGTGCCGAAGGCGAGATCAAGAGGTTTTCATCATGGAAAAGAAGCATGCAAAAAAACTGGCGCGCCCGGCCACGGATGATGCTGAAAAACCGAAGCTCAAGGCCAGGGATTACGGGAAGGAGTTGCTCCGGCTTCAGGGGGGGCTTTGCGCCGTCCAGGACTGGGTCCAAGCGACCGGACAGCGCATCATCATCGTGTTCGAGGGGCGTGATGCGGCCGGTAAGGGTGGGACGATCAAGGCCATCACGGAACGGGTGAGCCCGCGTGTGTTCAAGGTGGTGGCCTTGCCTGCGCCATCCGACCGCGAGAAGACGCAGATGTACATTCAGCGCTACATGGCGCATTTCCCGGCGGCCGGCGAAGTGGTGATCTTTGACCGCAGCTGGTACAACCGGGCCGGGGTCGAATGGGTGATGGGATTCTGCAATGAGCAGCAACACCATCGCTTCCTGGAGCTTTGCCCGTTCATCGAGAAGCAGATCGTCGAGAGCGGCATCATTCTGCTCAAGTATTGGCTGGAAGTCGGAGACAAGGAACAGGAGAGGCGGTTTCGCGCGCGCATCGACGATCCGGTGCGGCAATGGAAGCTGTCGCCCATGGATCTGCCTTCGCGCGAACGCTGGTACGACTATTCGCGGGCGCGCGACCAGATGCTCGATGCTACTGACACCGATTTCGCGCCCTGGAATATCGTGGACAGCAACGACAAGAAACGCGCCCGGCTTAACCTGATCACGCATCTGCTAAAGCAGATTCCGTACGAGAAACAACCACGCAAGAAGGTCAAGTTGCCGAGGCGCATCACGAAGAAAGCCTACGACGACGAGGTGACAATGGTCCTCCGTAAGTGGATCCCGACAGTTTTCTGACTGCTCGCTGAGTTTTCCCGCCGGTTACTGGAGTTTTTCGCCCGCCTTGGCCGTTGTTTTTTTCGCACGCAGCCTGGGCGCAGCCTGTGCCCGTTGCATGCGCGACAGGCGGCGACGGATCTCGTCGGAGTCCATCCACACATCGCTGCCCTTGAGGATCTTGCCTATCTCGCTCTCAGTGAGGAATGGCATGCAGATGCGTTCCATGACCTTCTCGAACCAGTTGCTGACGGCGATGATCTCGGCCTGCTGCTCATTGCCCTTGCCGGCGAAGCTGCCGGAATAGATGTGGAACATCAGCTGGCAGTTGTCGTGCACGACGATTTTGTCGCCACAGAGGAAGATCAGCGCCGCCATGGAGAAGGCGCGCGCCTCCAGGATAGTGACCACGCGCGCTTCGGAGGCAAGGATGTTGTTGATGATCTGCAGGCCGGTGTTGAAGTCGCCGCCGGAGGAGTTTAGATGCAGGTAGATCAGGTCGGTCTCGCCGGCCGTGCGCAGTGTGTAGAACAGCTCGGTGTAGTACTGCGGCTCCAGGATGTCGCCGCACAGGTAGTAGGAGACCTGGCGGATCGGCGACAGCTGCTCGTAGCGGATCAAGCCCTTGAAAGGTACGGCTTCGATGACGGTATCCTGGTCCATGTCGTGACTGCTCGCGTTCGTTCTTTGCATGATGGCCTCCTGGGTGTGCCTGAGTTCATTATGTGCCGGCCTGCGCACAGTTGCCAGTTGGTGGCGGGGCGGCCACGTTTTCTGCTATCTTGGCCCGATGTCTGAAAGATTCTCCGTGGCCCTTGCCGGCCTGCGCGACACCATCCCTTTGACCGTCGGTACCACGCCCTTTGCCGTGATTTTCGGCACGCTGGTGGTCTCGGCCGGCCTCCCGCCGGAGATGGCGCTGGCCTTGTCGACGATCGTGTTTGCCGGCTCTGCGCAGTTCATCTCGATCAGCCTGATCAGCGGCGGGGCCGCCTTGCCGGTGATCTGGCTGACGACGTTCGTGATCAATCTTCGCCACGCTCTGTATAGCGCGACAGTGCAGCCGGTGACCAAGGCCTGGCCGCTGCCGTGGCGCGTGCTGGGGGCGTTCTGGCTGACCGACGAGTGTTTCGCGGTGTTCGAACGGCGGCTGCAAACCGTCGGCGAACGCGATGCGCTGCCGTACTACCTGGGCTCGACGATTTCCTTCTACCTGAACTGGGTCGGCTGGACGGCGGTCGGCGCGTATCTGGGCAACCGGATTCCGGGCGTGGCGACGCTGGGGCTGGACTTCGCGATGATCGCTACGTTTGCCGCCATGATCGCGCCGCAGCTCAAGGCGCTGACTCCGGTGGCGGTGGCGGCGACGGCCGGCAGCGTGGCGTGGATCGCGCAGGGATTGCCGTACAAGCTGGGGTTGATGCTCGCCGCACTGGCCGGCGTCGCGGTCGGGGTGGTGCTGGATTGCTTTCGTCGGCGGCTGGCCGCCAAGGAGGCGGCATGACCGATACGTTGTGGCTGGCCATCCTGGGCATGTTCGTGGCGACCTACATGGTGCGTGCCAGCTTCATCGTCTTCGGGCAGAAACTGCGTTTTCCTCCGGCCGTCGTGCAGGCGCTTAGCCACGTACCCGTGGCCGTGCTGACGGCCATCGTGGTGCCGGAGGCCATTGCTCCGGGCGGACAGCCTGATCTTTCGTGGACCAATCCTTATCTGGTCGGCACCCTTGTCGCCGGGCTGGTGGCCTGGAAAACCCGTCGTATCCTGATGGCCGTGCTGGTCAGTTTTATCGTCTTCGGGGCCATGCGCTGGCTGGGCTGAAGCGCTGAATCAACCCCGACCCGGTTCGCCGGGACGATTGCCGCGTTCCGGCCTTCTTTCGTGTCTTTCCTCCGGGTTTCGACTCCTTTCCCGGTTCTCGTGCCGTGGAGGCTGCGCGCGTTGTTCTTCTCGACGTTCCTGGCGAGTTTCGGCGCGCATTTGATGATGTTGTGCTTCCGGAGGGCGGGCCGTTTCCCTTGGTGTGTCGGGAAACCGGAGGCGCGGGGCTTCGTGCGGCAGGGGCTGTCCGGCTTGCTGCAGGTGCGGCTTGGGAGGCTCGATGCGGGCATGATGACGTACCGTTTCTCCTCGCTTCTCTCGCGACGGTGCTTCGTGGTGGAAGACAGTATCCTGGCGGTCACGACGTGGCGCCGCTTCGGCAGCGTGATTCGGCAAGGACGGTTGCGCCCTCGCTGCCGGGTTCTGCCGTTGCTCGGGGCGCGGGTGCCGGTCGTCATTCGTGACGAAACGGGGTTCCGGAGAGAGGGGTGCCACCCGCGGCTGCTGATCGCGGAAGTTGCGGGCATCATCTGGCCGCGGAGCGATGCGTGCCTCGGGGCGGCGATGGCGGAAAGCATCAGCCGGGGCTGAGCTGAAAGCACGTGCTTCCTCGCGATGAACAAAGCGCGTATTACGCATGACCTCGTGAGGGCGGGAGACGATCGCGTCGATGTTGCGCACGTGTGGCACATGCGGCGCATTGACGTAGCGGATGTGGTTGTGGCTGCTGCGATAGAAGGGGACGAACACTTCGCGCGGGGCAAGCGGAAACCAGCCGACCGGCGGCGAGCCGATGCTCAGCGAGATACTGGCCCCGGGTGTGCCTGCCCAGGCCACCAGCGCCGGGGCATAAGCCGGACGGGCGATGCGGGTGCCCGGAACCCAGGCCCAGGCACCGCGAATCATTACCCAGCGACCGTAGTGGAACGGGGCAAAGCCCCACGGTTCGTGTCCGATCCACGTCCAGCCCCAAGGCGCAACCCAGGCCCAGTGGCCGGTGCGGTAGGGTGCCCAGTCGGCGGCCACGGCGCGCGGGAACCACACTGCGCCGTATTCGGGGTATTCGGACCAGTCGCCATGGGCGTCCAGATCCTGGGCGCCGGTCATTTCCGGGGAGACGTAGCGGGAAGACTCCGAGGCGCGCTGGCGCTGGTCGCGCGCGGCGCTCCACTGAGTAAACTCGTCGCGGACCCCCTGCGCCATCCGGTAGTTCAACTGCCCCGCGCTGTCGGTCCAGATGCGGGTACTTTCTCCCGCATTGAGGTCGAAAGCCGTGTCCCGGCTCTCGAAGCGCAGCGTGCCGAAGTAGGTGGTGGCGCTCGTGTTTCCGCTGTCGTTTTCGAAACGGTAGATTCCGGTATCGCGCGGGATGAATCGGCCATGCCCGGTTTCCAACTCGAAGTCGCGTCGGGTGTCGTCCGTGGGCAACTTGGCGATGATGCGACCGTTGTTCAGCAGGACGCGGACGCGCTCGTCGTCGATGCGCTCAAATGTCACGTGGCTGCCGGAATCAAGCCGGAGGGTCATGGCGCCGATCTGGATTTCGGCGCGTGCCTGGGAGCCGGTAGTGACAATATCGCCGCTGGTCAGCGGTTGGTTGAGTGGGGCGGCTCCGAGTTCGCCGGTATCCGGATTGCTCAGGAAGACGTCGCCGGACAGCCAGGCGATGCGGCCAACGCGGCCGGGCGGGTCGTTCTGGGCAAACGCCGGGAAAGCGAGTGCCGAGGCTGCCAGTGCAAGCAACAGGCAGCGACAACGCTGCAGGAAGCGGAATGAGTAGGGCATGGATGAATCCTGTTCAATCGACCCGGAAGACGGGCCTCGAACAAACAACGGACGTGGCGCGAATCGGCCTACTCGGGAAACACTTTGTTGCAACCTGGCCCGAAAATAAAAACGGCGCCGTTGCGCCGTTTCGAGTGGAATCGGGCGGGTTTATTCGTCAATTACCACGCTGGTATAAACCTCCTGCACGTCGTCCAGGCTTTCCAGCACGTCGAGCAGTTTCTGCATTTTCA
>CAZCJW010000092.1:0-11672 GCA_964499185.1 uncultured Propionivibrio sp.
CCCACTGCTGGTTGGCGTCAACCATGATCGGGATATGGTCTCCCACTTTTGTGCGAACAGCGTCCACACGGTCGATGTCCTTTCGCAAATCGGGTTGCCCGACTTTCAGCTTGATTCCGCCGAGGCCGCGCTGCAGTGACGCTTCAACATTTTCAAGGACTTCACTGATGGGTGCCGACAAGTACCCACCGGAGGTGTTGTAGCAGGGCACGCTTTCACGAAAGGTGCCGAGCAACTTGGCAATCGATAGGTTGGACGACTTGGCCTTCATGTCCCACAGGGCCACATCGAACGCGGCGATGGCTTGTACCGAGACGCCGGTACGCGACACCGACGCGCCAGCCCAGGCCAGTTTTTCCCACAAGCGCCCGATGTCGTTGGGGTCTTCTCCAATGAGTTCGCCCGCCAGTTCCTTGGCGTGTGCGATAAGTGCAGCACTGCCGGCACGCAGCGCATAGCTGAAGCCGAAGCCGCGCGCACCATTCACGGTTTCGATAGTTGCTGTCAGCATTCCGACATGCGATAACGGCCTCTGGCGGCCGGTCAATACCTTGGCGTCACTGACCGCTTTCCCGAGAGGGACCTGATAAAGGGCAACCTCTACGTGTTTGATGGGGTCCACGTTCTCTCCTCCATGTGAATTTGGTTTGATCTTAGCCTGAATCATTTCGCCTTTTGTGGATACTTCGTGCCTGATCAGGTTGACGGTTTCGATGGCCCTGGCAAGCTATCCTGTGCGGTGAGCGAGCCACTTGTCCGACAGCCCGTGGAGCAGTCGGGAATCCCCAATTTGACGTACTGAAAGGAAACGCTGTGAATTTTGGACTGAATGGAAAGAAGGCCCTTGTTTGCGCTGCCAGCAAGGGGTTGGGGCGTGGATGCGCCGAGGCTCTCGCCGCGGAAGGGGTGGATCTGGTGATCCTGGCGCGCCGTGCTGCCCCGCTGGAGGGTGCGGCTGACGAGATTCGCCGACGGTTCGGTGTCAAGGTCACGACAGTCGTGTGCGACATTACGACGGCGGAAGGTCGTGCGGCGGCCTTGTCGGCGTGCCCGCAACCGGACATTCTGGTCAACAATGCCGGCGGCCCTCCGGCGGGGGATTTCAGGAAATTTACCGACGACGACTGGCATCGCGCGCTGGACGCCAACATGCTGACGCCCATCGCGCTCATTCGCGCGACCATCGACGGGATGATCGGCCGTGGCTTCGGGCGCGTCATCAATATCACCAGCGCCGCGGTCAAGGCGCCGATCGGTGTTTTGGGTTTGTCCAACGGGGCTCGTGCCGGGCTGACCGGATTTGTTGCCGGTTTGGCGCGCCAGGTGGCACCGCATGGCGTTACGATCAACAATTTGTTGCCTGGACTGTTCGATACCGATCGACTGGCCACTGTCACCCATGCCCAGGCGGAAGCCGCCAATCTCAGCGTGGAAGAAATGAAGGTGCGGCAATTGCAGGGCATTCCCTGTGGCCGCTTCGGACGCATCGACGAATTCGGCGCTGCCTGCGCCTTCCTGTGCAGCGTGCAGGCAGGTTACGTGACGGGCCAGAATTTTCTTATGGACGGAGGCGCCTACCCAGGCGTCGTGTAGTCCGCGACCGGAGTGGGCGATTGCGGGCTCCGCTCCGATGGTCTAGGTTCAAAGCGCGACCCGGGGAAAAGGGGGCGTGCGGGGTTCTGCAGAGAGCCGAGACCTGAATGTGCGCGATCAAATCATCAACCGAGGACAACTCCGCCGCGCTTGCTTTGGCGGCGCGCGCGCAGGCTGATCTGGTACGCTCCTGGCCGAATCCGGGCCCCGGAAAACGGGTGCGCGTCGTCGAAACGCACATTTCCTACGTCGTGCTGGCAGGGCGCTTCGCCTACAAGATCAAGAAGGCGATGAATCTCGGCTTCCTCGATTTCAGCTCCCTGGACAAGCGCCGGCAGTGTTGCAATGAGGAAATCCGGCTCAATCGCCGCCTGGCTCCGGAAATCTATCTGGATGTGGTTCCGCTGACCGGAACTCCGTCGGCGCCGCAACCCGGTGGGGCGGGCGAGGTCATCGAGTACGCGGTCCGGATGCGCCGTTTCCCGCAGTCGGGATTGCTCGACCGGCGTCTGGCGCGGAACGCCGTCGAGCCGGGTGCGATCGATGCGTTGGCTGACTGTGTGGGGGCTTTCCACGAACGGGCGGAACGGTGTTCGCGGCTCGCAGGCTACGGATCTCCTGCACTCGTACGTGAGGCCATGGCCGAGAACTTCCGGCAGCTCCGGCGCTATTTGACTGTCGGGAGCCACGCTGGCTTGCTCAATGACCTGGAAGCATGGAGTGAATCTTCCGGCGCCGGACTGGCCGAGATGATGGTTGCGCGGCAGGACGCCGGTTGGGTCCGCGAGTGCCATGGCGATCTGCATCTGGGCAACATTGCCCTTGTACGCGGACAACCGTTGATTTTCGATTGCATCGAATTCAATCCGAACTTGCGGTGGATCGATGTCATCAATGAGGTCGCCTTCATGGTCATGGATCTGGAAGAGCGGGGACGGACTGATTATGCACGTCGATTTCTCAATCGTTATCTGGAGCGGACGGGCGACTATGCCGGGTTGCCCTTGTTGGGGTATTACAAGGTCTATCGGGCGCTGGTGCGTGCCAAGGTCGCCGCCATTCGTGGCGGTCAGGAAGCCCCGGCTGCCTGCCGGCGGGAGATGGCGGTGTGCGGCCAGTACCTTGAATACGCTCGCCGAACTACGTTGCCTTTGAGACCTTCCGTGGTGCTGCTGCACGGCGTGTCGGGGTCCGGAAAAAGTCGGGTTTCGCAGATTCTGCTCGAGGCGCGCGGAGCGGTGCGTGTGCGTTCGGATGTCGAGCGCAAGCGTCTGGCGGGAATGCCTTCCGGCGCCCCCAGCCGGTCGCCGATCAACGGCGGCATCTACGGTGAGGAGATGACGGCTGCCACCTACGCCCGCCTCGCGGAACTGGCCCGGCACGTGCTGGCAGCCGGCTACCCGGTCGTGGTTGACGCGGCCAGCCTCAAGGCTTGGCAGCGAGGAGTCTTCCGGGCGCTGGCCAAAGAGCTTGGCGTGCCCTTCTTGGTGCTTGCCTGCCACGCGCCCGAGGAGGCGCTTCGTCAACGGGTCGTCGTCCGGGCGCGTGCCGGCAATGATGCATCCGAGGCCGATCTGGCCGTGCTCGAACAGCAGATGCGCGCACTGGAGCCGCTTGCCGGAGCGGATTTGGAGAATTGCCTGGCCATAGACACCACGGCCTGCTCACCGGACGACCTGCTGCGCTCTGTTGCGGCGCGCTTGTGAATCAACCTCGATGCCGGTGCATTCCGGCGAACAGCACTCCGCCCAGGATCAGGCCCAGCCCGGCGGCGTGGAATAACGCAGGCGCCTCGCCGAGCAGCGGCCAGGCCGCGAGCGTGGCATACAGGGGAACCATGTACATGGAGACGCTGGCCCCGGTAGCCCCGACCTGACTGACGAGGCGGTCGTAGCAGAAATAGGCGCCCAGGCTGGGGACGGCCGCCAGCAGGCCGAGCGCGGCGTAAAGCCGGGGATCGCCAAAGTCCGGCAGCGCTCCGCCAAGCGTTTCGAGCAGGGCGAACGGGGCCAGCAGGAGTGCACCGCTGCCGATCAGGGCTGTCAATCGCACGGCGCAGGGCAAGGGCGGAAGCGGTTGGCGCTTGCCGAGAACCGTGTAAAGTGCCCACCCGCCTGCGGCACATAGCACCCACAGATCGCCCCGGCCGAAACTGAAATGTTCCGGAACAAGGCACTTCCCTCCGGTGACGACGACCAGTACGCCGCAACAGGACAAAAGCATCCCGAAGCCGCGCTGCCTGCCCAAGGGCGCTTTCCACAAGACGCTTTCGAGCAGTCCGACGAACATCGGGCACGCGGCGAAGATGAGCGCGATGTTCGCCGCACTGGTGTCGCGTGCGCCGATGTATTGCGGACCGACGGCCACGCCCATGCCGAGTCCGGCGAGCAGGAGCAGGCGCCAGCGATTTGCCAAGAGTACGTGGCGCCATGCCCACAGGCCGGGGGCGGACACCGGCAGCATGATCAGGAAGGCCAGAGTCCAACGACCGAAGGCGAGGAACAGGGGGGGAATGGCCGCGCCTTCCGCCCAGCGCGCGGTGACCATGTTTACGGCGAACAGGGCGGGCGTGGCCAGCATCAATGGCAAGCAGGCTACCGAGGGATCGCCTCTGTATCCGACTGCCGTGCGTGTGAGTGTTTCCGACACGATGCGCTCCTTCAGGGTATGTGGAGGGGCTTTGTTCCGGTCTTCCCCCGGTCGGGGAAGCCCGGGAGTGGGCCTGTCTGTGTCTTGTGGGCACGTAGAAATCCTACGCTTTGCGGTACAGAATGTGCTTTTGTTCTATTGTTTACTTTTTAATATTTTAGGAAGATTATTCTTAATTAAATTTAATAATAAGATGATAATTCTTTTGTTTAATAATCTTCGAGAGGAAGTGCCGTCATGAAGGAAGATCGCCTGGACGAAATCGACCGCCGGATCCTGCGTGCGCTGAGCAACGATGCGCGCATCAGCAACCAGAAGCTCTCGGAGTGCGTCAATCTGTCGCCGACACCGTGCTGGAATCGCGTGAGAGCCCTCGAAAGCTCCGGAATCATCGCGGAGTACGTGACCATCCTCGATCAACGCGCGCTTGGATTCCCCGATACGGTGATCATCGAGGTCACGCTGGATCGGCATGACGACGAGATATTCCAGCGCTTTGGTGATTCCCTGGCCGGGTTGCCGGAGGTCATGGAAGCTTATCTTGTCACCGGCGAGTACGATTACCTGATCAAGGTCGCGGTCGCCGGCACCGCGGGCTACGAGCGCTTCCTGCGCGAGAAGCTATACAAGATTCCGGGCATCCGCCACAGCCGATCCACGTTCACCCTGCGCTGCCTGAAGCGTGTGCATTCGGTGATGCCGTGACGATCAAGGGGGGCCGGGGCTGCGTGATAGAATCGCTGGCTATGGAAATATCCCTCAACGGCGAGCTTCGCTACTTCCCCACACCCCTGACGGTGGCGGCCCTGATCGAAACGCTCGGGTATGTCGGCAAGCGGATCGCCGTCGAGCGCAACGGCGAAATCGTCCCGCGCGGCCGTCATGCGGAAGTGACGCTGGCGGATGGCGACAGGCTGGAGATCGTCGTCGCGGTCGGCGGCGGCTGAGTGCGGTAGTCGTACCGGGTGCTGCCCCGGAAATGCGTTGGTTTTCGAGTACTTCCCTTTGGAGATGTCATGGACAGTCAAATGCACAGCCTGACGATTGCAGGCAAGACCTATCGTTCGCGCCTGCTGGTCGGTACCGGCAAGTACAAGGACTTCGCAGAAACGCGTGCCGCCATCGATGCGTCGGGTGCCGAGATCGTCACCGTCGCCATCCGTCGCGTGAACATCGGCCAGGACCCGGGGCAGCCGAATCTGCTCGACGCACTGCCGACCTCGCAATTCACCATCCTGCCCAACACGGCTGGTTGCTACACCGCGGAGGACGCCATCCGCACGCTACGTCTCGGACGGGAACTACTCGACGGCCACCCACTGTGCAAGCTGGAAGTGCTCGGTGATCCGACCAATCTTTTCCCGAACATGCCGGAAACGCTGAAGGCCGCCGAAGTGCTGGTCAAGGACGGTTTCGACGTGATGGTCTACTGCTCGGACGACCCGATCCAGGCCAAAATGCTCGAAGACATCGGCTGCGTGGCAGTAATGCCGCTGGCTTCGCTGATCGGCTCCGGCATGGGCATCGTCAATCCGTGGAACCTGCGACTGGTCATCGAGAATCTGAAAGTGCCGGTGCTGGTCGATGCCGGAGTCGGCACGGCGTCCGACGCGGCGATTGCCATGGAACTGGGCTGCGACGGCGTGCTGATGAATACCGCCATTGCACACGCGAAGAACCCGGTGCTGATGGCCAGCGCCATGAAAAAAGCGGTCGAGGCCGGACGCGAGGCCTTCCTTTCCGGGCGCATGCCGCGCAAGTACTACTCGGCCGATCCCTCGTCGCCGACCACAGGACTGATCGGATCGTGAGCGGGGCTACCTTGAGCGAAGAGCAGGAAAGCGTGGAAGGCGTCTATACGGCGGGGCGCGCGGGGCACATCCGCAGCTTCGTGTTGCGTCAGGGGCGCGTGTCGAATGCGCAACAGCGTTATTACGACGAGATGATGGCCAAGGTTGGCATTCCCTACGCCCCGACGCCCCTCGATCTCGATGCGGTATTCGGCCGAAGCGCACCGCATATCCTGGAAATCGGCTTCGGCATGGGCGAAACCTCGGCGACGATTGCCGAAGCCAACCCGCAGAACGACTACATCGGCGTAGAGGTGCACACACCGGGTGTCGGTAGCCTGTGCAAGCTGATCGCCGAGAAAAACCTCGCCAACCAGCGCATCATCCAGCACGATGCCGTGGAGGTACTGCGCGACATGATCCCTCCGGGATCGCTCGACGGTGTACATATTTTCTTCCCCGATCCCTGGCCGAAAGCCCGTCATCACAAACGTCGCCTGATCCAGCCGCCGCTCGTGGCGACGCTGGCCAGCCGCCTCAAGCCTGGGGGCTACATCCACTGCGCGACCGACTGGGAAAACTACGCCGAGCAGATGCTGGCGGTTCTGTCGGCCGAACCGTCATTGCAAAACACCGCGGTGGACTACGCGCCGCGCCCCGGCTACCGGCCGCTGACCAAGTTCGAGCAGCGCGGGCTACGCCTCGGGCATGGAGTATGGGACCTGGTGTTCCGCAAGAAATAGGCTGCTTATTCCATTTCTAAATCGCCAGTGAGTATGTCGACTTCGCCTTGCCGTGCTACAGCACTGTCTGCGGCTCGTCTTCGCGTCACCAACGATTTATAAATGGAACTACTGCAAACGGAAAATGACCGGCAAGACCAATTCGCGCGACGTGGCGCCGGGCAGCCGGCCCATCGCGTAGGCGGCCTTGATCGCCGCGTTGTCGAGGATGGGGTAGCCGCTGCTGGCGCCAACGTGAACGTCCTCGACGCGCCCGTCGGGGGTCAGCGTGATGATCAGCCGGACCTCGCCTTCGAGTCCGAGTGAGATAGCCTCCGGCGGATAGAAGATGTGCTCCGACAGCTTGCGCTGTGCGGTCCGGATTTCTCGATTGGCGTCTGGACGCCGGGCCGGAGATGGTTTGGTCGGCGGCGGAGGCGTAAACTGCGGTACGGGTTCGGACGTCTCCGGGTCGATGGTATTCTTCAGAAGTGTTTCCGGCAGAGGCGGCGGTTCCGGCAGCCGGCTCAGGTCGGGAGGCAGGCGCAACGAAGCCAGCAAAACTGCAGCGGGCGGAGGAGAAGAAAAGTCCAGCGCATCCGCGACCAGCAGGCTGACGTGCAGGACCAGCGAAAGCGTAACGGCGATGATCAGGCGAAGTGACATGAGTCGGGTATTGTGCAACAAATGCGGCTCCGCTGCCGGAGCGGTGAGGAGTGTTTGGATGGGAATGGTCTTGAGGGCGTGCCGGGCGTTGTTTTTCTGCATGAGTCTGGCGGCCGGTTCGGCCCTGGCGGCGTTGCCCGACCCAGTGGCGTTCAGTTGGGCCATCGAAAAGGGCGATATCGGGAAGGTCTCCGAGTGGCTCGACGAAGGGCTGGACCCCGAATTCCAGGGCAGCCAGTTCGGCACCGGCCTGATGAACGCCGCCTGGCACGGCAATATCGAGATGATGAAGCTGTTCATCGCGCGTGGCGCCAATCCGCGCCGGGCTAACGCCAACGGCGAACAACCCCTGCAACTGGCGGCCTGGAACGGCCACCTGGACGCCGTGAAGTGGCTGCTCGATAACGGAGCGGCCCTGAACCGCGAGGGCAACTATTGGGGCGCGCTGCACTATGCGGTGTTCAACGGCCACAAGGAACTGGCGCAATTTCTCATCGAACGTGGAGCGAACGTCAACGCGCGCTCGCCGAATGGCTCGACGCCGTTGATGATGGCGGCGCGCGAGGGGCGCGAGGATCTTACCAAGGTGCTCCTCGAATCCGGTGCCGATACGCGTGCGAAGAACGACTGGGGTGATACGCCGCTGGTCCTGGCCATGCGCTATGACCATTACCGCCTGGGCAAGATGATTTCCTCGCCTGAGGAGTTCGAGATTGCGGTCAAGGCGCCGAAGGAAGATTTCGGGGCACCGGCGCGCTCGGCGTCGGCGCCGAGCGAGATCGAGGAACTGCTGCAGAAGATCCGCGAAGCCGAGGCCGAGGGGCTGCCCAGCGAGCATCTGCACGTCCAGTTGCGGCAACTGGTTAACGACATCCGCAGCCGGGCCATTGCGCAGCGCGAGGCGCGACGCCCTGCGCCTTTGCCGTATCAGCCGAATTCGATCGTGATTACTGCCAAGCGCAACCAGTTCGGCGGCGAGCGTGCGCAGATTACCGCCAACCGGCCGCCCGCCAAGGCCGCGAAGCCGCCTGCGGCAAAGAAAGGCGAATCGGTTCCGGCCATCAAGGTGACTCCGGTCGACCGACGGGCCATCCAGGCGCGGATTGCCGAACTGATGCGCCAGATCCGTCTGGCCGAGGCCCAGGGGCGCCCGTCCGAAACACTGCGCCAGCAACTTTACGAGGCGGTCGAGGCGCAGAAATAAGCCGGGGTGTGTGCATTAGTTCACGGGCCGGTTTCCGGAGATGGGATAGCCTGCGATGGCTGCCCAACCACTCTGGAATCGATCGTCATGAAAATTCTGCCGCTTTCCGCTCTGGCGTTCACTACCGCCTTGTCCGGCCAGGCCTTTGCCGGGCTTGTTGTCGACGGACATCTGACCGACTGGCAAATCGACAAGAATACCTGGGTGTCGTCATTGCCCGGCGTGCATTCCACGATTGAAGACACAACGGGTGGGAGCAACGTGTTCCTCAATCCGGGTTACGGCGGCCAGGCCTATGATGCGGAAGCGCTGTACACCACGTTCCAGGGAGGCAAGTTGTTCATCGCGCTGGCCACCGGACACAATCCGCTGACGGCGAATAAGCCCAATGCCAATGTTTATGCGGCTGGCGACTTCGCTATCGATTTCGGCAAGAACGGCACCTACGAGTTGGGTGTCAATATTGTGAACAACTTTGCAGGCGGTGTTCTTGGGGGCGTGTACAGCAATCCGGCGTGGGCTTACGGGCTGTGGAACGCCAACGGGAGCAACAACCCGAACAACCCCGATAAGATGCATCCGACGTCGCTGCTCAACGGAACGTTGATCGGCATGGCGGATTTTAACTACACCACGAATGGCGTCGGTGGATATGGTGCATGGAAAAGCGACAAGCACTATTTCTACGAGCTGAGCATCGATGCGTCGCTCCTGCAGCAGGCCGGATGGGACGGATCGGCCTTCAACATCCAGTGGACCCAGAACTGCGCCAACGACAGCATTCTGGTTGATCCCGGCTTCGTCGTCCCTGAGCCCGGCTCGCTGGCGTTGGTGGGCGTGGGAATGATCGGACTGATGGGCGGCGGGGTTCGTCGTCGGCTCGGCCGCAAGCAGTAGGCGCTACTCCAGGAACATTTCCAGCAGCCGGTTGAGGAAGCGTTGTCCCCGTTTCGTCGGGGCAATTCTTCCCGGTTCGCGCTCAATCAGCCCTTCTTTCTCCGCCTGCCGCAGGATAGCCTCAGCGGCGATCAGCGGTTGCGCGGTACGCGCTTCGAAGAGTGAAACGTCGAATCCCTGGTTGAGGCGCAGCGCGTTCATCATGAACTCGAAGGGCAGGTCAGCGGCCGGGACCGACACATCCTCCTGCATCGGCTCGCCTGCGGCCACCTTGGCCAGATACTGTTTCGGCTGCTTCCAGCGCATCTGCCGGCGCACTTTCCATCCTTTTCCGTCGTGCAGCGTCAGCTTGCTGTGCGCCCCGGCACCGATCCCGAGATAGTCACCGAAGGTCCAGTAGTTGAGATTGTGCCGGCACTGCCGTTCCGGGCGGGCGAAGGCCGAGGTCTCGTAATGCGTGAATCCGGCAGCGGCGAGCCGCGCCTCGATGGACTCCTGCATGTCGGCACAGCGGTCGGGTTCGGGCAGCGCCGGTGGGGCGGTGGCGAAAGCGGTATTCGGTTCGATGGTGAGCTGGTAGCAGGACAGGTGCGTCGGAGCGAAGGCCAGGGCCTGCCCGACGTCGGCGAGCGCCTGATCGATCGTCTGTCCGGGCAGGCCGTACATCAGGTCGAGGTTGAAATTGTCGAAGTGCCGGGCGGCGATTTCGATGGCGCGTCGCGCTTCGTCGCCGTTGTGGATTCTTCCGAGTGCCTGAAGATGCGGGGCGTTGAAGCTCTGGATGCCCAAAGACAGCCGGTTTACGCCGGCGGCGCGGAAAGCGGCGAACTTGTCGGCCTCGACCGTTCCAGGATTGGCTTCCAGCGTGATTTCGGCGTCGGGCAGTAGCGGCAGGCGTGTGCGGATGGCCGTCAGCAGCGTGTCGAGCCCGCCGCCGGAAAGCAGGCTTGGCGTGCCACCCCCGAAGAAGATGCTGCCGATCTTGCGTCCCCAGATCATCGGCAGCGCCGATTCGAGATCGGCGATCAGCGCCGCGAGGTAGTCGGCTTCCGGCACGCCATCGCGTATCTGATGCGAATTGAAGTCGCAGTAAGGGCACTTCTGCACGCACCACGGGATGTGCACGTAAAGCGACAGCGGCAACTGCGCGCGGAATTTCAGCGTGCCAGGTGGTTTGTCGCTGTTCTTGCCGGCTGGCAGGATCGGGATGATGCGCGCGCTTTTTCCAGTCATGCGCGCCGTGTCTTCAGGCGGTCGACCAGTTGCACCAGAGCCTGGCCGCGGTGCGACTGGCGGTTTTTCGCGGCGGCGTCCAGTTCCGCTGCCGTGGCACTCAATTCGGGCAGCAAAAAGTACGGGTCATAACCGAAACCACCTTGCCCGCGGGGCTGGTCGACGATCTCGCCATGCCATTCACCTTCGGCGATGACCGGCTGCGGGTCGTCGGCATGGCGCACGAAGACCAGCACGCAGACGTAATGGGCGCGGCGGTCGGAGATCCCTGCCAAGTCCGAAATCAATTTTTGGTTGTTGCGCTCGTCGGATTTGGGTTCGCCGGCAAAACGGGCGGAATAGACGCCGGGCGCGCCGCCGAGGGCGTGCACACACAGACCGGAGTCGTCCGCCAGAGCGGGCAGGCCGGTACAGGCCGACGCATGCCGGGCCTTGGCCAGGGCGTTTTCGACGAAAGTGCCGTGCGGCTCCTCGCATTCGCAAACGCCGAGTTCTTTTTGCGGAATGGTTTCCCAACCGAGTGGCGCGAGCAACCCGCCGAATTCGCGCAGCTTGCCGGGGTTGTTCGAGGCGACGACGAGTTTCATGCGGCCAGCGCCTCTTTCTGTTTTTCGATCAGTTGCCCGATGCCGGCCTCGGCCATGTCGACGAGCTGGTTCATCTGGGCGCGGGTGAAGGGCTCGCCTTCGGCGGTGCCCTGGATTTCGACGATGCCGCCCGCGCCGGTCATGACCACGTTCATGTCGGTGTCGCATTCCGAGTCTTCGGGGTAGTCGAGATCGAGCACTACTTGCCCCTCGAAAATTCCGACCGAGACGGCGGCGATGTGGTCACGCACCGGGTTTGCGGCCAGTTTGCCCCGGGCGACGAGTTGCGCGCAGGCGTCGTTGAGGGCCAGCCAGGCGCCGGTGATCGAGG
>CAZCJW010000093.1:0-11622 GCA_964499185.1 uncultured Propionivibrio sp.
CGTAAGACATCCCAAAGCCCGCACTCAAATTGATGATGCCGAAGACGGACTATTTCAAGGTGTTCTTTGCTTGCTCTTTCAGCCATCCCACAAACACCGCGATTACCGGGTCCTGGGCCTGTGCGTTACGATAGAAAACGTAGTATCCACGCTCTGTGGACACTGTTGATTTGAAGGGCATGACCAGTTCACCGTTGGCCAGTTCGCGCGCCACCAAGAAGGGATGTATTACCGCCACCCCCATCCCGACCGTCGCAGCAACGATGAGATTGCTGCCGAGGTCAAAACCCGGGCCCAGCTCGGGTTGGCATTTGGGCAAACCCGCACCGTGCAGCCACACGGCCCAGTTATCGGGAAAGTTGGTGTGATGCAGCAGCGTCTCATTAAGCAGATCGGTCACGCTCTCAAGCCGCCTGGCAATAGCTGGCGTGCAAATGGGGGCAATATCTTTCCCCAGCAAATAAATGTGCTTGTGAGCACGCGGCCAGGCTTTGGCGCGTCTGACGTCGATCCACACATCCACGTCGTCGCGGGTGAAGTTTTCGTCATGGTGAAACTGCCTCAACTCCACTGCGATGCCTGGATGCGCAGCTTGAAACTGCGGCAAGCGCGGGAGGAGCCAGCGGGTACCCAGTGTGGGGACAACGCTCAGGCGCAGTTTGTCTCTCGTCTTGCTAGTGTTGTTGTTGGCTCTGTTGAAGAGCGCCGTCGCATTTTCCAGGCCCGCCACATGTGCCTCGACCAAGGATTTAAATGCCAAACCTTTCTCGGTGGGTGTGACACCCTCTGCCGTACGCGTGAACAAATGGCAATTCAGTCGCATCTCCAAACGCTGCACTGCACGGCTCACCGCTGCTTGTGTCACAAACAAGGCCTGCGCAGAGCGGCTAAAACTGCCATGCTGGCAAACTGCCAAGAAGGCATGTAGTTCAGGCAATGATGGCGAGTTGAACTTCATGATTGTATTTAATCATGTCCTATTACAAAATGTAATATGGCGTGATCAAAATGTCGTTTGAGTGGCGTCAGATCACGACATAAAGTGCGGCATGGTCAAAACAGAATACCCAGGCGCCAATGCCATTCCCCTTGTGTGCGACTCGCCTCACAGCGGAACGTACTACCCGGATGATTTCAACTATGCGGTTGATTTTGCTGATTTGCGTCGATGTGAAGACACGCATGTCGAAAAGCTCTGGGCCGCCGTTCCAAGCGTCGGGGGCACGCTGATCCATGCCACTTTCCCGCGAAGCTACACCGACGCCAACCGCACAGAATTTGATATTGATGTCAGCATGTTGGAGGGTGCTTGGCCGGGCCGTGCCGAACCAAGCCAACGCTGCCTTAAGTTGGGTAACGGCCTGATTTTCAGCAAGACCACGAGTTTGCAACCGATTTACGACCGCAAGCTCACGATTGAAGAGGTTCAGCACCGTATCCAAACCTGCTGGCAGCCATATCGGCAAGCGTTGGCTCAGGCGCTGGAGATGGCCAGTCAACAGCACGGCAAACGGTGGCACTTGAATCTGCATTCCATGCCGAGCAATGCCTACGAACGCTTGGGGCTGCCCAAAGGCAAAGTCCTGGCCGATGTAGTGCTGGGGAACTTGCATGGCGAGGCATGTGGCGCAGATTTCACGGCGTTTGTGGCGCAGGCATTCGAGCAGCGTGGTTACACCGTTTCCATCAACGACCCGTATGTGGGCATGGATTTGCTAAAGATCCACGGCGACCCTCAAAGACAGCATCACAGCTTGCAAATCGAACTCAACCGCGCCTTGTATCTCAATGAGCAAACGCGTGAGCCATTGCCGCAGTTTGGCAAAGTCCAGGCCGACATCACCCGCCTGCTGGGCGACATTGCCAGTTACATTCAGCAACAACTTTAATTTTCACCTCACTCCAGGAGCCAAAAAATGACTCAGGCATCTTCCAAAACCGTTACCCGCCGTCAATTCCTGGGAATTGGTGCGGCAGTTGCAGGCGCAATCGGTTTGCCTACCTGGGCGCAGGACGCCAAATATCCAAGCAAAATCATCACCATCGTCGTGCCATTCCCCGCTGGTGGCGCTGTGGATACAGCGGGGCGCGCCATTGGCGAACGCTTGAGCAGAGTGTTGAACCAAACGGTGATCATTGAAAACAAGGGCGGCGCGGGCGGGGCGATCGGCAGTACTTTTGTCGCCAAGGCTAAACCAGATGGTTATACGCTTATCGTCACCTCGCAGTCATCCCATGTTGCCAACCCCTCGTTCTCACCCAACCTGCCCTACGACGCGATCAAGGACTTTGCCCCGATCACCTTGATCGAGCGCTTGCCCAACGTCTTGCTCATCAACCCTTCGTTGCCTGTCAACAACATGGAAGAGTTTGTGGCCTACGCCAAGAAGAACCCAGGCAAGCTCAATTACGGATCCTCTGGCAATGGGTCGATGCTGCATCTGAACATGGAGTTGCTCAAATCTCAATACGGCATTTTTATTACACACATTCCTTACCGTGTTGCGGGCACCGCGCTGACAGACCTGATGTCAGGGCAGATTCACGCCATATTCACCAACGTTCAGGCCAGCAATGTGGGCTACGTCAAACAAGGCCGGCTGCGCGCGATCGCGGTGGCCTCACCTGGCAGGTCTGAACTACTGCCCCAGGTCCCCACGTTTGGGGAGCTCAATCAACCCGACCTCAACCTGACCTCCTGGACAGGGCTTGCGGCGCCCGCCGGCACGCCTGACGCCATCGTGGAGCGGCTCTACGCCGCGATGCGCACTGTGTTGCAAGACCCTGCAACCGTAGCCGCGTGGAAGCAACGCGGCTCCATCATCCCGGAGGCCGTGACGCCATCGGAATACCGCCAGGAAATTGCCAACCGTATCGCCTTTTATAAGAAGCTCATCCAAGCGAACAATCTATCGGCGGAGTAATTGCGGCAAGTCCAAGGGGTGCAGGCTGGGACGGTGTTGCGCTTTGCCACACACCGTGCTCTGCAACTGACTCCGTTCTCTTCATTGCCTCAGCTTCGAAGGGTGTTCGGCGCAGCCTTGCCGAGAGGCGGGTGTAATCCGGATGTTGGCGCGGGGGAAGTGTCGGGAAAGACGAGATGTCAATATTCGGAGGAGCTGGTCAATGAAGATAAAGAGTCAAAAAGACTTTTTTTCCGGTCTGCTGTTCGTCACCATGGGGGTCGCCTTTGCCGTCGGGGCAACCAGCTACAAAATAGGTACGAGCGCGCGCATGGGGCCGGGCTACTTTCCCCTGATGCTGGGCGTGCTGATGGCGGTCCTGGGGGCCGCCATCATCTTCAAGGCATTGCTGCTTGAAACAAAAGATGGCGACAAGATCGGGCCTTGGGCTTGGAAGCCGCTGTTCTTCATCATTGCCGCCAATGTGACCTTTGGCGTGATGTTGGGTGGCCTGCCCGCCTTCAATCTTCCGCCCATGGGGCTGATTGCTGGCATCTATGCATTGACCTTCATCGCCAGCCTGGCAGGAGCAGAGTTCAACCTGAAAGCGGTGACGGTTCTGGCCACCATCCTGGCGCTCATAAGCTATGTCGCTTTCATCTTGCTGCTGAAATTGCAGTTTCCGGTGTGGCCTGCCTTCATCACCGGCTAAGGACCTGAATCATGGATCTCATTACAAATTTGTCGATCGGGTTCAGCGTGGCCTTCACCCCTGTGAACTTGATGTACGCATTTATCGGCTGCCTGTTGGGCACGCTTATTGGTGTTTTGCCTGGCATTGGCCCTTTGGCAACCATTGCCATGCTGTTGCCCGCCACCTACGTGTTGCCACCCGTGTCGGCACTCATCATGTTGGCCGGCATTTACTACGGCGCCCAATACGGCGGCTCCACCACCGCCATTCTGGTGAATTTGCCGGGTGAATCCTCGTCGGTGGTGACGGTAATTGACGGCTACCAGATGGCGCGAAACGGTCACGCCGGGCCGGCGCTGGCGGCTGCCGGCATGGGTTCGTTCTTTGCAGGCTGTGTCGGCACCTTGGTACTGGCAGCCTTTGCGGTGCCATTGACCGAAGTTGCCTTCTTGTTTGGTCCTGCCGAATACTTCTCTTTGATGATCTTGGGCTTGATCGGTGCTGTGGTGCTGGCCTCGGGGTCCTTGCTCAAGGCGTTCGGCATGATTTTGCTTGGCCTGTTGCTGGGCATGGTTAACACCGACGTGAACTCGGGCGTGGCACGCTACAGCTTCGGTATTTCAGAATTAACCGACGGCATTGGCTTCATCGTCATCGCCATGGGTGTGTTTGGCTACGGTGAGATCATCAGCAACCTGGGCAAGCACGAAAGCGAGCGCGAAGTGTTTACGACTGCAGTGAAGGGCCTGCTGCCTAGTAAGCAGGACTTCAAACGCATGCTACCTGCGATGTTCCGGGGAACGGCCTTGGGCTCGGCCTTGGGTATCTTGCCTGGCGGCGGTGCGGTAATGTCCGCCTTTGCCGCCTACACCATTGAGAAAAAGATCAAGTTACACACGGGTGAAGTACCGCTTGGCAAGGGCAATATCCGGGGCGTGGCTGCGCCGGAATCCGCCAACAACGCGGCGTCGCAAACGTCCTTCATTCCTTTGCTCACGCTCGGCATTCCGCCCAACGCAGTGATGGCGATGATGGTCGGCGCCATGACGATTCACAATATCCAGCCCGGACCGCAGGTGATGACCAGCAACCCGGAGTTGTTCTGGGGCCTGATTGCCTCGATGTGGATTGGCAATGCGATGCTGATCATCTTGAATCTGCCGCTGATCGGCATCTGGATCAAACTGCTGAGCGTGCCATACCGCTGGTTGTTCCCTGCGATTGTGCTGTTCTGTGCCATCGGCGTGTACTCAACCAACAACAACACTTGGGACATCTGGATGGTGGGTTTGTTCGGTGTCATCGGTTACACCTTCATCAAGCTCGGCATGGAGCCGGCGCCGCTATTGCTGGGCTTCATCCTGGGTCCCATGATGGAAGAAAACTTGCGCCGGGCCTTGCTGCTGTCCCGGGGCGATTGGAGCATATTTCTGACGCGTGGCTTGTCAGCCAGTCTGCTGGCGGTGGCTGCTCTGCTGCTCCTGATCGTACTGCTGCCGTCCATGAAGAAGAAACGGGAAGAAGCCTTTGTGGATGACTAAGCTTGGTGCTTTTTGCTTGTGAGGTGACCGTCCCCCAAAATTTTGTCTGCCATAGATGACTTACTATTGACGTAATTTTTTGCAAGGCAAACTCAATGGCGCAGGCGGCAGAGTCGTGCGGCCGGAGGAAAATGGCGCTTTCGAGGCTGTAGGCCGAAAATCACAACTCGTTTTCCTGCCCTTACAATCCACGAATGATTCCACCCTACTGGCAGCAAGCTTCGGACGAACTGGCACGAACTGATCCAGTGATGGCCCGCCTGATCGCAAGCTATTCCGGCACATCGCTGGTTTCGCGCGGCGATCCCTTCATAACGCTGGCGCGCTCCATCGTCGGCCAGCAGATTTCGGTCAGGGCGGCCGACACGATCTGGTCAAGGCTGCTCGCAGCCGTTCCCGCCCCATCCCCGACATCAATCCTCTCGTGCTCGACGGAAACGCTGCGCCAGTGCGGTCTCTCGGCGCGCAAGGTCGAATACCTCACCGACCTGGCCATTCATTTCGACAGCGGGGATATCCATACGCGCCGCTGGCCTTCGATGAGCGATGCCGAGATCATCAGCGAACTCACCGCTGTCCGCGGGATCGGCGTGTGGACGGCGGAGATGTTCCTGATCTTCAACCTATTGCGGCCGGACGTCTTCCCGCTCGACGACATTGGCCTGCAGAAGGCCGTGGCCCACCATTACCTGTCCGGCGAACGCCCTCAACGGAGCCAACTCGCGCGCATCGGCGAACAATGGCACCCCTGGCGATCGGTTGCGACCTGGCATCTCTGGCGCAGCCTGGACCCGGTGCCGGTCGAGTATTGATCCAGCCAGCGACTACCGGCGTCAGGAGAATACCGAAAGCATTTCCTGGGCGTCCATCTCGATCTTCGGCAGCAGGTCCGCGTAACGCTGGCGAACTACGCCGACCTGCCCTGCAGCCGGATCGGCATCCTGATCGAACCACTCCAGATGGGAGCCGGCAAGAAGATTACCGACGTGTACCAGGTCTTCCAGTGTCCGCAATGTCTCGGGTAGGGAACGCGGCTGATCGTGATCAACCACCGCATTGACAATCTCTTCAGGCAACCCAAGCGCGTTGAGCAAGGAGACCCCGATACCTTCGTGCCACTGCCACATCAGATGCTTGACGGTTTCAGGACGCACTCTGAGCTCGTCGTACTGTGCTGCACGATACAACATGTAGAACGCTCCGAGATCGTGCACCAGCCCTGCCAGCAGCGCCTGATCCGGATTGATTCGGGTATGGGCCTGGGCCAGCAGCCGGGTCGCGGAGGCGGCTCTGATGGAATGCCCCCACAGTGCCCTGGCGAAATCACCAAACACGGCCGTTTCCTTGGAGCGCAACAACTGGCTCATGGCGATGGCCAACGCCGTGGTGCGTACCAACTCGACACCCAGTCGATTGATGGCGGCCTGCAGATCCCGGGCAGGTGTTCCATCCGGGCTGTGCAGCACGGACCCAGCCAACTGCATGAGCCGCGTGGCAACCAGAGGTTCGAGCGCGACGATCCTGGCCAGGTGCGGAATCGACAGGTCTGGATTCTGCAGTTCCTTGCGCAAGCGGAGCGCCGCATCGAAGCAGGTGGGAAACACCACGCTTTCCGATGAAAGTTCGCGGGCGATATCTTCGAGCATCTGAAAACGCTGCGCCTTGAGCGCCTCGCCTACTTTGTCGACGCTCGGGTCCTCGATCACATTCATAACAAAAACCTGTTCTGATTCATCCATGAACGACATGGTCCCTGAACTCAGGGCAAGGGCTCCATAACCAGCACTCTAAGCTTTTCAAGCAAGGCGTCACTCAAGCCTCGGAGTTTTTTTGTACCGTCTAGGATTTCTTCCTTGTCATCCGCGCGCTTTTGCTCACAGAGAAGTTGCGCAACACCATGAACCGCTTCGTGCAAGCGCCTGACTTCGGGGAAAGCCGGATGGAGTGCATGGCGCGCGACACCCTCACCCTCAAGCCATGCGCCGAAACGGCAGCGATGCATATCATGCTGGGGTGGCGCATCATACCCCTCGAGAAAAGATTTCTCCATTTCCAGAACCCAGGCGCGATGCTCGGTTCCCGCGAACAACAACGGCAGATCCTCCCGACTGACGGGGCGTAACGTCTCCCAACGCGGGTCAGGGCTCCAGGCGGCAGCCCAGCCGGGCAACGCGGCCGCCGGCATCGGGCGTGCAATGCCATAGCCCTGCGCCAGTTCGCACCCCAATAGCAACAGCATTTCGCCGTGCGCCACCGTCTCCACGCCCTCTGCAATGACTTCGCGCCGGAACGCACCGGCGAGGCTGATCACCCCTTCCAGTATGGTCAAGTCATCCGGATCGTCGAGCATGTCGCGCACAAAACTCTGGTCGATCTTGAGCTGGTCAACGGACAGGCGTTTCAGATATGTCAGCGAGGAATAACCTGTACCAAAATCATCCAGCGAAAAATGTACGCCAAGCCCCCGGCATTCCTCGATGACTGTCGACACGCCGGCCAGGTCTTCCAGCGCGCTCGTTTCGAGCACCTCCAGCGTCAGGTCTCCCGACTTCACTGCCGGATGCAGCGCGAGAATTTGCTGCAAGCGCGACGCAAAATCGACCTGCTGCAGCTGCCGGGGGCAGACATTCACACTGACCGGAATATCCAGTCCGGTTTCGTGCCAGGCCTGGATCTGCTCCAGCGCCCGGCCGATGACCCATTCGCCTACCTCGACAGACAATGGATGGTTCTCGATCACGGGAAGGAATAACGCCGGCGCCAGCAACCCCTTCTCCGGATGCTGCCAGCGGATCAAGGCTTCCGCCCCGACAACCCTCCCGGTACGCATGTTCACCTTGGGCTGGTAGTACAGGACAAACTCGTTGTCGACCAGCGCGCACCGGATGCGCTCGAGGCTTTCATGGCGGCCGCGGAGACTGCGATCCTGGTCGGCATCGAAGATCTGGTAACGATTCTTGCCCGCCAGCTTGGCCTGATACATGGCCTGGTCCGCCTGACGCAACAGCTTATCGGCATCCACCTCGTCGCTTTGCGGATAGAACGTCACGCCCAGGCTCGCGGAAACCTGGAGCACCTGATCGCCGACACGAACCGGCTGTGCGGCGGCGCTAAGCAGCCGATTCAGCATGGGCAGACTGGCGGATACGTCATCGATATCGATCAGTACCACAACAAATTCGTCGCCCCCGAGCCGAGCCAGGGTATCGCCCTCGCGCAAAGTCTGCCGCATGCGGCTCGCCAGCGCGACCAAGAGTTGGTCGCCCAACTTGTGTCCATGCGTGTCATTGACAGCCTTGAAGCCATCCAGGTCGAGGTAGCCGACCGTGAGCAACTGCTTGCGCCGCAACGTCTGCGTCATGGCCTGGTGCAGTCGGTCCCCCAGCAGTACGCGGTTGGGCAGCGTGGTCAACAAATCAAAATGCGCCATGTGCCTGAGTTGCTCTTCATGCTCCTTCATTGGCGTAATGTCTGTGAACAAGGCTACGTAATGCAGCGTCGCACCCTGCTCATCACGCACGGCGCTGATGGTCAGCAATTCCGGATATAACTCGCCGCTCTTGCGCCGGTTCCAGATTTCGCCGTTCCAGTAGCCTTTGTCGATCAAGTCGCGCCACATCGCGGCATAGAATTCGGGCTCATGATGATTCGACTTGATGATTCGCGGATTCCTTCCCAGCGCTTCCTCTCGGGTGTAACCGGTGATGCGGGTAAAGGCGTCATTCACGTCGATGATCGTCCCATCGGCGGCCGTTATGGTTATCCCTTCCCGCGCATGCGAGAAGACACTGGCCGCCAGCCGGTTCCTTTCCTCGGCTTCCTTGCGTACCGTGATGTCCGCAATCACGCCGACCAACCCGTGATCTTCGCCGCGGGCATCGACAAGGCGCCGGGCAGTAAGGTGGCCCCAGAATTCGGACTGGTCGCCACGGCAGAAAAGCCGGTCCACTCCGATTGAAGACTTCTCATTGTCCATGCTGCCCAGCAACCTTTGCTGCGCCGTTTTGCGATCGGCAAGAGGTACCAGAGACGCGTAGGCACTTCCGACCAGCGCGTCTACCGATATCCCAAACATCTCGGCCATGCGCTGGTTGGCCTGCGTTAGACAGCCATCCCGGTCGACCAGGAAGATCGCCACGCTGGAGGTATCGAGCACCTGCTTGAGCAAGGACTCGCGCTGACCCAATGTCTCAAGCAGGCGATTGAATCCTCCGATCAGCTGACCGATTTCGTCTTCCCGGATCACTTTCAAAGGATGAGCGGGTTGCGATGTATCGGACATCTCCGCCAACGATTCCGCGGCAGCCATGAGGGGCGAAAGCTGGCGTTTCAGGAGCATCCAGGAAAGAATTGCCGCCAGCAGCGTCAGAACGATCGTCGCCAGCAGCCAACGCCGCTCCATTTCGCGAATCGGCGCAAACGCTTCCTCGGTAGGCAGGTAACCCGAGACATACCAACCGGCAATCGGAATCCGTTTGGCGGCCGACAGGATCTCCACCCCGTGAGCATTGACCGTAACGCCATAGCCCTCGTAACCGCCCATGAAGCGGTCGAGCAAGGAATTTTTCCCGGCAGGCATCACTTCCATGACGCGCGTCTTGTCCGTCGCGGTAGCGATCACCCTTTCCTGCGGCACCACCAGCAGGAATCCACCGGTTCTTCCGTATTGGTTCTGGGTGGCATAATCGAGGAAGTTCGGCTCGGCCATGTTGATCACCCCGGTCAGGGCACCGATGATTTCGCGCTGCTCGCCACGCAGGGGAACGGCCACGACGATCACCGGCGTCTTCGACGTCCGCCCCATCACCGGCGAGCCGATCGCCACCTGCCCGTCCTTGAGCGCCTTGATCAGGTAGTCGCGATCCATGTAGTCGACGCCGACCCGATTCGAGGAAAGCGGGATGGCGGCAATCGCCCTGCCATCCACCCCAGTCACGAAGGTTCCACCGTTAAATTTGGTGAACAGGTTCTTCCAGCCCTCAAGCTGCGCCTGAACGGCCTCCGGCCCCGCCGGCATGGCCTTCTCCGTTTGCCGCGCGGCTTCTTCAAGCCAGTCTATGCGGTCCTCGAATTCATGACCGACCCGATCCGCGACGAGAGAGACCGTAGAAAACTGCTGTTCGCCAAGCAGCCGCTCCATGTCCCTGCGTAACGTGTGGCTGGCATAGAACGAAAGCGACCACAGGCTGGCCAGAAAGATGGCTAGCGAACCGAGAACCAACCGGGTCTTGAGAGAATTCAACAGAGAAACAGGCTTGCTCATACGATTTTCCGGACCAGGAAGGCTTGGTTTTTTGGGCTGCCTTGTGAAATTCTGTTACGAAAGGCGGCTGCCGGTCAATGGAACAGCATTGAACCCCGAAACACCTGGCTGAACGCACAAACGCCGCATCCGGATTCCTGCCAATGCCAAGTCTTGCTATAGTTGCGGATTGACGCCGCCCACGGGGTTTTTCTCCCATCTGGCGGCTTTCTTTTTTTTGCAGTGGAACCTCACCGATGAGTTCGTCCCCTTTTCCGCCCGAAATCCTGCGCGATGTCGCCAAGCGCCGCACTTTTGCCATCATTTCCCACCCGGACGCCGGCAAGACGACGCTGACCGAGAAGTTGCTGCTGTTCGGTGGCGCCATCCAGCTGGCCGGCACGGTCAAGAGCCGCAAGAGCGCACGCCACGCCACATCCGACTGGATGGAAGTGGAAAAGCAGCGCGGCATCTCGGTGACCAGTTCGGTGATGCAGTTCGAGTACCAGGAACATACGATCAACCTGCTCGACACGCCGGGCCACCAGGATTTCTCGGAAGACACGTACCGCGTGCTGACCGCCGTCGATGCGGCCGTGATGGTCATCGATGCCGCCAAGGGCGTCGAGGCGCAGACAATCAAGCTGCTCGACGTGTGCCGCATGCGCAACACCCCGATCATCACCTTCGTCAACAAGTTCGACCGCGAGGTGCGCGAACCCTTCGAATTGCTCGAGGAAATCGAGGATGTGCTGAACATCGAATGCGCGCCGATCACCTGGCCGATCGGCATGGGCAAGACGTTCCGCGGGGTCTACCACCTTGGCGACGACAGCCTGCTGCGATTCTCACCGGGAGAGGAGAAGCGGACGGAAGCCGAAAAGATCGACGGCATCGACAATGCATTCCTCGACGAGCAGTTCCCGCTGGAAGTCGGCAAGCTGCGCGAGGATGTGGACCTGATCCGCAGCGCCAGCAGCCCGTTCGACCTCGTCGACTTCCTGGCAGGCCAGCAGACGCCAGTGTTCTTCGGCTCCGGGATCAACAACTTCGGCGTGCAGGAAATCCTGCAGGCGTTGCTCGACTGGGCGCCACCACCGCAGCCGCGCGATGCCGGCGCGCGCCTTGTCGAACCGGCCGAACCGACGTTCTCCGGCTTTGTGTTCAAGATCCAGGCCAACATGGATCCCAAGCACCGCGACCGTATAGCGTTCTTCCGCGTCTGTTCGGGCCGCTACACCT
>CAZCJW010000094.1:0-11593 GCA_964499185.1 uncultured Propionivibrio sp.
CCCTTCCTGGGCACCACACAATTTCCGGATAAAGACACGAAGCATAAGAAAGCCGCACAGCCGATTGGTTCTGCGGCTTTTTTTTGTTGTAGGCCGTTGATACGTAAATGCCTGTGCAAAGCAACTATAGAAATCTCTCAGCATTCGCAATATTCAGTTTTACCTCTGGAAGCTCGGAACGAGCCAGACGACCTATGACAAACGCTCGCCGCTCTTTCGGTACTCCAGAGAGAATGGCCATCGTAAATGTGACATCCGAGGCAACATCTGTGCTGTTTTCGTCAACAACGACGTTCAAGGTAGTCAGCCGAAGCTGCGTCCGCTCGAAACGAATGTAGCGCTCCGGATCCTCGAGTACTTTGCATAAACACTCCAGTTCATTCTCGAGTACCGATTGCGAACTCCCCAGTTCCTCCATCTGGCGTTCGTTTTCCAAGAGCCGAGCTTCGAGTTTCAACTGTTCGGTGCTCGCCGGCGCGGCATCAAAAACGGAGCCGAGGCCGGGCCCCTGTTGCCGGAGAAGGCGAAGTCGTGCACGTATGAGGTTGCGGCTATCCTCCAGTTCCAGCCGTTCCGATCGGGTCTCGGCAATCTCCACCATCGCTTGAGCCACAAGATACTCAAAAGACTGTGCTGCCAGAAGGCGTCGGACTTCTTCCTCGGTATGACCACAAATCCGTGTTCTCGGGACGGAGAAATCTACCACTGTCTGAGTGTCCCCTTGCTGGACTGAGTCACCCTGAAGTGACAATCCACAAATGTGCCGTTCGTTGTATGTCAGTCCAAGAATGAAATAGGCATGGTCCAGTTCAGGATACTTTTCAAAAAACGTCCGGACATTGCGGGAATGTCCGAGCGCTATCGGAATTTCTTGGGCGCTTGCGAAAAAAGCCCGTAAAACCGGTTCCGTAGTCCAATTTTCATCACACACCTGGATAGCTGCAGGAAGTGCCAACATCTTTTCGCGCAGATAGCTGACGCACCCCTTGACCGGCACCGCAAGACGTTCATCATAAGAACGTAGGAGCTTCAAACGGGGATTCGTCAGAGATACGGCCTTCTCGACCGCCTTTGACACGATTTCGTCCGACACCGGGTCGGGATCGACCTGCGCGGGTCGACTCTTGAACCAGTCAAGTATTCCCATGCCCCACACTCCGCTCTTTTTCGCAAGAACAAAGCAAAAAACCGGCGTGCTGCCGGTTTTTTGAAACTATCACTTCATTACAACCCAGCCTAAAGCAACTCATTCGAAGGGGTGACGCCGCAGGATAGTCTCGCCGCGCTCCGGCCCCGTAGAAACGATATCGATCGGAATTTCGCACAACGCCTCGATTCTTGCCAGATAGGCACGCGCCGCCTCCGGTAGTGCATCAAATGACGTGACGCCCACGGTCGATTCGCTCCAGCCCTTCATCGTCTCGAAGATCGGTTCACAGTTTGTTACATCATCTGCTCCCATTGGCAGCAAATCGACAACCTTTCCATTCAGTCTGTACCCCGTGCAAATCTTCAACTCGGCCAAACCATCAAGAACGTCGAGCTTGGTGATGCAAAGCCCAGTCAATCCGTTGATTTGCGAGGAACGCTTGAGAGCAGGAATATCGAACCAACCACAGCGACGCTTGCGCCCAGTCACTGTTCCAAACTCACGCCCGGTCTGGGACATCTGATAGCCAGGCGTCCCTTCGGTTTCAATATCCAGTTCGCACGGAAAGGGCCCTCCGCCAACACGGGTGCAATAAGCCTTCGTGATGCCCAGTACGTAATGCAACATACCGGCCCCCACACCCGAACCGGCAGACGCCTGTCCGGCAACGCAATTGGATGAGGTCACAAACGGGTAGGTGCCGTGGTCAACATCAAGCAAGGTGCCCTGAGCGCCTTCAAAAAGCAGGTTATGTCCGGCCTTGTTTGCCGCATAAAGCGCCGCAGAGACATCGGCCACCATCGGCTTGATAAGTTCCGCGTCCGCCATGGCCTGGGCAAGCACACTGTCGTAATCGACGGCATCAGCGCCCAGATACTTGGTCAAAACGAAGTTGTGGTAATCGAGGTTTTCCTTGAGCTTCTCGGCAAAACGCTCCGGGTAGAAAAGATCATAGACGCGCAAGGCACGGCGCGCCACTTTATCTTCGTAGGCCGGTCCAATGCCCTTGCCGGTGGTTCCGATCCTTGCATCAGCACTCTTTACTGCTTCGCGTGCTCGATCCAACGCAGAGTGATAAGCCAGGATAAGCGGACATCCCGGGCTGATTTTCAAGCGCGAACGCACCTCGATACCGCCGGCTTCAAGTTCCTTGATTTCGGAAAGCAGATGGTGGATGTCAAGAACAACGCCGTTTCCGATGTAGCAATTGACTCCTTCACGAACAATGCCGGAGGGCACAAGGTTCAGCTTATAGACCTTCTCTCCGACAACGAGAGTATGGCCGGCGTTATGGCCGCCCTGGAAGCGAACAACCCCCTTGGCGTGATCTGTCAACCAGTCAACGATTTTCCCTTTACCCTCGTCGCCCCATTGCGTCCCAACTACGATGACGTTTTTTGCCATTTTCAATCAATCCCCGTTAATTGCCTGAATAATCCAATACCCGTTATTTTCGACCAGTCGCTCATCGCATAGCGGACCTTCGCTGCACGTTTCTCCGGGCAACAATTCGACTACGACTTTTCCCTCTGCGCGCAACTCCGCAATCCGTGCCGCCAGTTCGGCGTTATTGCCTGAATAAGGCGACAATATCGCACTGGAAGGCTTGCATTTCTCTGTCAGTCTAGCGACTTCACGTAGATCCAGGGAAAAACCGGTTGCGGGACGCGCGCGTCCGAATGCCTTGCCAACACCATCGTAGCGCCCGCCTTGAGCAATCGCCGCCGGGAACCCAGGAAGGTAGGCCGAGAAGACAATACCGTTATGGTAGTTGTATCCGCGCAGGTCAGCGAGCTCGAACGACAAGGGAAGCTGCGGCAGCGATACTTGCAGGATGCGCATCATTTCCAGTGCCGATACGATTTCCGGCATACGGGGCAGTTCAGCAGAGGCAATATCCAGCACGTCGGAGTTACCATAAAGCTCCGGCAGACGAAGCAATGCAGAACGATAGGGCTCACTGACACCGGCACAACATTCGCGCAAACCTGGAATATCCTTGACCTGCAGGTATTGCAGAATCTTCAGCTCGGTATCGTCATCGAGGGCGGCCGCCTTAACCAGAGCCCTGAATACTCCGGCGTGACTTATATCAATGCGTGAAGCAGGCGTTCCGGCAGCCTTGAGTACATTGGCCATCAGACGAATGACTTCTATGTCAGCTTCGATACCTGAGTATCCATAGAGCTCTGCACCCAACTGGATTGGTTCACGGCTTGCGGCAAGCGATGCCGGAAGCGTATGCAGAACGCTGTCACAGTAACAAAGCCGCGTCACACCCTGGCGGTTGAGCAGATGAGCGTCGATGCGGGCCACCTGGGGGGTCATGTCCGCACGCAAGCCAAGCGTCCGCCCGGAAAGCTGATCGACCAACTTAAACGTGCGCAACGTGAGGTCAGAGCCGGTTCCCGTAAGCAACGAGTCAAGGTATTCCAGCATCGGAGGCATGACGTGTTCGTAGCCGTGGACGCTGAACAGATCGAGCACTGTTCTTCTCAACTCCTCGATCTTGGCGGCTTCATGCGGAAGCGCATCGGCAATGTATTCAGGTAAAAGCCAGTTCATTGAAAAACCATTAGTAGAATAATCCCTGCCGACATCGATGTTAGGCCGACAAAACGAATTTGCCCATCGGTGAGTTGAATCAGCCGGCGAAATGTATCTCGCCAGATGCCAGGTGCGATGAACGGAACCAGCCCCTCAAGAACAAGCATCAATGCAAAAGCAATCAGCAGCGTGCTGGTCATTTACCCGACTTTTCGTTATTTCCCGCCAATACTCTTCATGTACTTGAAGAAATCGGAGTTCGGTTCAACAACGATAATGTCCGACTTTCCCTTGAAACTGCTGCGATATGCTTCAAGGCTCCTATAGAACGCGTAGAACTCCGGATTCTGGTTAAAGGCTTGGGCGTAGGTTGCAGCCGCTTTTGCATCGCCGTCGCCTTTGATCTTCTGGGCTTCTCGATATGCTTCAGCAATAATAACCTCGCGTTGCCTGTCTGCATCGGCACGAATCTTCTCGGCTTCTGCCGCTCCCTCGGAGCGTAGTTCGTTCGCCACTCGTTTGCGTTCAGCCTCCATCCGACGATAGACTGACTCGCTGACTTCCAAGGGCAAGTCGACACGTTTGACCCGTACGTCGACAATCTGGACACCTATCTTGCGCGCATCAAGATCAGCCTTTTGCCGCATCTCCTCCATGATTTTGTCGCGTTCACCGGATACGACATCATGAACGGTGCGTTTCCCGAACTCTTCGCGTAATCCAGCATTCACCGTCTGCGACAGCCGCGTCTTGGCACGCGCCTCATCGCCGGCTACGGAAACGTAATAGAGACGCGGATCAACAATCTTCCACTTGACAAAGGAATCAACCAGGACGTTTTTCTTTTCAGAAGTAATGTATCGCTCCGGTTCTGCGCTATCGAGCGTCAGAATTCGCTTGTCAAAATAACGGACATTCTGAATAAGGGGCCACTTGAAATAAAGACCCGGTTCCGAAATTTCCTCGCGGACCTCCCCCAACTGGAAAACGATGGCGAACTGGCGCTGATCAACCGTGAAAATCGATGTTCCAAGAACGGCGATGACCGCTGCCAGAATAGCAGCCGAAAAATTCAAACCCGCTTTCATCAGCGTGCCTCCCGATCACGTGAACGCAAGGCCTCGCGTGATCGCATATCGGCCTTATCCATTGTTTGTGGCAACGCTTCACCCAACGATCCTGCCCTGGGTGCGATCGATGTGTCGGAACTGTTGCCGGGTGCAAGATAAGCCGAACCGGCCGATTGCATCAGCTTGTCGAGCGGCAGATAAAGAAGGTTGCCCTGACCTTTTGCATCCACCATGACCTTGCTCGTATTGGCATAGACTTGCTGCATGGTTTCAAGATAGAGCCGGTTACGCGTAACCTCTGGCGCTTTGGCATACTCAGAATTCAATTGCTTGAAGCGACTCGCATCACCTTCGGCTGTGGCTATCAGTCTTTGCCGATATCCCTCAGCTTCCTGCATCAATCGGGCTGAGGTACCCCGTGCTCTTGGAATGACGTCATTCGCGTAGGCTTGACCTTCGTTTTTCTGGCGCTCACGGTCCTGGCCCGCCTTGACCGCATCATCGAACGCCGCCTGCACCTGCTCGGGCGGTTGCGCATTCTGCATCGTCACCTTGGAAATCAGGATACCAGTCTGGTAGCGATCGAGAATTCCCTGCATCAGTTCCGATGCTCTCACAGCGATTTGCTCGCGCCCCTCGTAGAGAACGAAGTCCATTCTGCTCTTACCTACGATCTCACGGATAGATGTTTCCGCAGCCTGCATCACCGCTTCGTCAGGGCTCCGGTTGTTGAACAAGTACTCCACCGGATCCTTGAGAATGTATTGGACGGCAAACTGAATGTTGATGATGTTCTCATCATCGGTGAGCATCAGGGCTTCCTTCAGCACCTTGTTCTTTTCGCTTCCTCGATAACCGACTTCCAGGGTGCGCACTCCCGAGATATTGACCAGTTCGTGGGACTGGATCGGGTACGGAAAACGCCAGCGCAATCCCGATTCTGTACTTTCCTTGTACCTGCCAAACTGGAGAACGAGACCTCGCTGGGAAGCATCGACAATATAGAACCCGCTACCTAGCCAAACCATCAAGACCAAGGCAACGAGCAATCCAATACCGCCGCCCAGGAACTTCGGATTCAACTCGATGGGAGGCTGGTTTCCCCCGTTATTGTCTCCACCGCCACCACCGGCCCGTTTTTTGCCGAGCATCCCGGAGAGTTTTTGATTGAGATCGCGCCACAATTCCTCGAGGTCTGGCGGTCCCTGGTTGGGACGCCTGCCGTTCCCGTTATCGTTGCCGCGATTTCCCCACTGAGGGTCATTAAGCGACATAAGTACTCCAATGGTTGAAATCATAGAGGGGATTCTGATCCTATTGTGTCAGGGATAAGTGGGGCTTCAGTCAACTTTGACTGATTAATACACCGAAGTTTCTCTAACGCCAACTCAGTTAATGCCTGGCGCAGCAATACCAAGCCATCGCCTCGTTTCGCGCTGACCCGAACCCGCGCAATCTTACCATACTCGTCTCTCTCGACTGTCGGCGGCAGGTTCGTGAGGTCCAGTTTATTTAATACAACGAGTTGCGGAACATCTCTCGCACCAATCTCTTGGAGAACTTTGTCAACTTCTGCCATCTGTTGTTCCCGAACGGGACTCGCCGAATCCACTACATGCAGCAGGAGGTCTGCCTGGGAAGTCGCTTCGAGCGTTGCTCGAAATGCAGCCACCAACTCATGCGGAAGATCACGAATGAAACCAACCGTATCCGAAATGACGATACTGCCGGCAGTTTCCAGCCAAAGTTTTCTTGAAGTCGTGTCGAGGGTCGCAAATAGCTGATCAGCGGCGTATGCCTCCGCGTGGGTCAGTGCGTTGAAAAGCGTCGACTTTCCGGCGTTGGTGTACCCGACAAGAGATACACTCAGTATCTCGCTCCGGGATCGGGCCTTGCGCTGAACATTGCGCTGCCTTTGAAGCCGGTGCAGGCGTTCGCGCAATAACTTAACCCGCTTACCAAGCAGACGACGGTCCGTTTCGAGTTGTGTTTCGCCGGGCCCGCGCAATCCGATGCCACCTTTTTGCCTCTCCAGATGAGTCCATCCCCGGACAAGACGAGTGGCAAGATGATCCAACTGAGCGAGCTCGACTTGAAGCTTTCCTTCAGCGCTTTGTGCACGCTGGGCAAAAATATCCAGAATGAGGCTAGTGCGATCGATCACTCGGCATTGCAGTGCGCGTTCCAGATTGCGCTCCTGGGCAGGAGACAAGGCATGATTGAAAACCACTAGGTTGCTTTGACTTGCAGCAGCTTCAGCGGCAATTTCCTGCACCTTGCCCTTGCCAGCGAAAGTCGCAGGATCAGGCCTTTGGCGCCGTCCTTGAACCACGGCACACACATTCGTGCCTGCGGACTCAGCCAACAAACGGACTTCCTCCAGCCGGTCGGCAGTATCTCCCTCACCGAAATCGAGCTGGACGATGACTACCCGTTCGCCACCCGGGTGACGTTCAAGCATGAAGATACGTCAATACCGAGCACTCATTTCGATTGGCAGCAATAACCGCCAATCGAACGGGCCTCTCTACACGTACTGGGAATGAAAGCAAATCCGATTATTCCCCGCTATTGCCATCCTGCTGGATGCTGATCGGGCGGGAAGGAACGACGGTTGAAATGGCATGTTTGTATACCATTTGCGTTACCGTGTTCTTCAATAGAACGACGTACTGGTCAAACGACTCAACCTGGCCCTGAAGCTTGATCCCATTGACCAGATATATCGACACCGGAACATGCTCACGACGCAGCACGTTAAGGAAGGGGTCTTGTAGAAGTTGCCCTTTATTGCTCATGGTTAGTACTCCATGTCTAATTGTTGGTACGGCGCTCAAGCTTAATTGATTTCGCCACTGTTTGCCACATAAACCAAGAACCTCTTAAACGATCAACCAAGCTTTTACGCGATTCTCTAACCAACCTCAATCGGTTGACTAAGTAGCAGGTTTATTAAATCGACCTGAGAGATTGACCCCGACGAAAGAGAATAGTTTGATTTTTTTAAAAACATCTTGAGGTATGTTCGAACGATATATATAATGCGCCTCTTCGTTGTTGCAGCGCGCCCGTAGCTCAGCTGGATAGAGTACTTGGCTACGAACCAAGGGGTCGGGCGTTCGAATCGCTCCGGGCGCGCCAAAATAACGAAATAAAATTAATAAGTTGTAAACATTAAGCCAGTCAGCCGACTGGCTTTTTTGTTATCTCCGCTCAGGATTCAAGAAAAAAACACAACTTCTCCCAAGAGACAGAACTCTCTCGCCCCCCAGATCTCGATCATTCCATGCCCTAATGGATACCCTAGGTTGAGATACCATAAAGTTGCCCTCATCAGGCATAACTTACGGTTATTATTCGGTCAAATCGGTCAAACGGGACTTTAATGAATTCGGATAACTAATTGAGTAATAGAGAAAACAACGAAAATTCAAGGGATGTAGAAAAGCACACCCCGATGATGCAGCAGTATCTTCGTTTGAAGAGCCAGCACCCAAGCCTACTGCTCTTCTATCGCATGGGCGACTTCTACGAACTGTTCTATGAAGACGCCGAAAAAGCCGCCCGGCTACTCGACATTACCCTAACGACACGCGGCCAGAGTGCTGGTGTACCGATCAAGATGGCAGGCGTGCCTTACCACGCCGTCGAGCAGTACCTTGCGCGCCTTGTCAAACTTGGCGAGTCAGTGGTGATCTGCGAACAGGTTGGCGATCCAGCCACCAGCAAGGGGCCGGTTGAGCGCGCCGTATCCCGTATAGTCACACCCGGTACGCTAACCGACGCGGCGTTGCTCGACGACAAGCGAGACTCGCTTCTACTAGCGGTTTCCGGAGTCCGGCAACAATTCGGTCTGGCCTGGTTAAATCTGGCCAGCGGCGATTTCCGTGTCGGCGAAGTTGCTGCGGAAAAACTGGCGGCGACGATCGAACGCATCCGCCCGGCCGAAATCATCGTGCCGGATGCTCTCGAACTGCCGTTTGCGCCGGAAGCCGCCCAGCTGACCATCACCCGCCAGCCCGACTGGCATTTCGACAGCGAAGCGGCGGCACGCGAACTGTGCGCCCATTTCAAGACAGCGTCGCTCTCGGGTTTCGGCGCCGACGGGCTGCGTCCGGCGATCGCCGCTGCCGGTGCGCTGCTGCGCTACGCCCAGGCCACCCAAACGCGCGCCCTGCCGCACGTGCAGGCGCTGATCGTCGAGCGCGACGGCACCTTCCTCGGCCTCGACACCGCCACGCGGCGCAATCTGGAGCTGACGGAAACGCTTCGAGGTCAGCCGGCTCCGACGCTGTTCAGTCTGCTCGACACCTGCGTCACCTCGATGGGCTCGCGCGCGCTGCGCCATGCATTACACCACCCGCTGCGCGACCCGGCGATCCCGGCGGCGCGCCATGCCGCCATCGAGTCGCTGATTGATGATAACGGGCAGTGTCTGCGCGCCGTCCGCCAGGCACTACGCGGCTTTGCCGACATCGAACGGATTGCCGGGCGCATCGCGTTGTTCAGCGCCCGTCCGCGCGACCTGTCAAGCCTGCGCGACAGCCTGCACCGCCTGGCCGAACTGCGCGCGCCGCTGGCCGACGCGCCGGCCCCGTTGCTGCGCGATCTGCTGGCCGAACTGGCCACTCCGGACAGCGCGCTCGATCTGCTCAGCCGTGCCATTCAGCCGGAACCGGCCTCGCTGTTGCGCGAAGGCGGTGTTATCGCCGACGGTTACGACGCGGATCTGGATGAACTGCGCGGCATCAACGACAACTGCGGCGCCTTCCTCGTCGAACTGGAAGCGCGCGAACGCGAGCGCACCGGTATCCCCAACCTCAAGGTCGAGTACAACCGTGTTCATGGTTTCTACATCGAGATCACCAACGCTAACGCCGCCAAGGTGCCGGACGACTATCGCCGCCGGCAGACGCTGAAGAACGCCGAGCGCTACATCACGCCGGAACTCAAGGCGTTCGAGGACAAGGCACTGTCAGCGCAGGACCGCGCGCTGGCACGCGAGAAATTGCTCTACGAAGCCGTCCTGACGGACTTGCAAGCCTGTCTCCCGCAAATGCAGCGCATCGCCCGCGCCGTGGCACATGTTGATCTGCTGGCGGCTTTGGCCGATGTCGCCCTGACGCGCAACTACAGCCGCCCGGTATTCTCCGACGAGCCCGGAGTGGTCATCGAAGGCGGACGACACCCCGTCGTCGAGAACGAACTTGCCGGCGGCGAATCGTTCATCGCCAACGATACACGGCTCGGCGATAACCGCCGCCTGCTGCTCATCACTGGCCCGAACATGGGCGGCAAATCAACCTACATGCGGCAGACGGCCCTGATCGCGTTGATGGCGCATATCGGCAGCTTCGTGCCAGCCAACCGCGTCGTGCTCGGTCCGCTCGACCAGATCTTCACGCGCATCGGCGCCGCCGACGACCTGGCGTCCGGACGTTCGACCTTCATGGTCGAGATGACCGAGTCGGCGGCCATACTGCACCACGCCACAGCCAACAGCCTGGTATTAATGGACGAGGTCGGGCGCGGTACCTCGACCTTCGACGGCATGGCGCTGGCATTCGCCATCTGCCGTCATCTCGTCGAAAAAAATCGTGCGCTGACCTTGTTCGCCACGCACTACTTCGAACTTACGCTGCTGGCCAACGAATATCCGGAGTTGGCGAACGTCCATCTCGGTGCTGTCGAACACGGCGAGAAAATCGTTTTCCTGCACGCGGTTGAAGAAGGTCCGGCCAACCAGAGTTACGGGATTCAGGTTGCTGCGCTGGCGGGAATCCCTTCTTCCGTCGTGAAAGCGGCCAAGCGACAGTTGCGCGAATTCGAACAACGTGCATCGATCAACCCTTTGCAACCGGACCTGTTTGCCGCCGTTCCAGAACCTCTGGAAGAAACTCCGCATCCGGCGATTGAACGTCTGGCGACTATCGATCCGAACGAGTTGACCCCGAAACAGGCACTGGATGCCCTTTACGAATTGAAGTCGCTCCGCCGATGAGCTCCGACCACGACGAACAACGCGTATCAGACCAGCAAATACCCAGTATTTTTTCTATCGGATTTACAGGGTTTTGAGGCGTCCGTATAGTGGATTACAGAGGCATGAATCACGCCGACCAATCCTCTTGAAGCAGCATGTAGCACGAGCAAAGGCGCCCCCGCCAAGGGGGTGCCCGCTCTTTCAAACGACCAAAAAAATGCAGCCGTGGCTGCATTTTTTATCTGCCGAACAACCGCGTTGGCTCAGTCGTCCTCGCATTCGCCATCATGAATGTGTCCGTGCTCGATTTCCTCGGCACTGGCGGGACGTACCGCGGTCACCGTGCAGGTGAAGATCAGAGCCATGCCGGCGAGCGGATGATTTCCGTCCAGCACCACGCGATCATCGGCTACCTCTGTGACGCGATAGATCATGACTTCGTCTTCGTCGCCCCCTTCCGGCAAGCCTTCAAACTGCATGCCCACCTGGAGTTCCTTGGGAAACGATTTGCGCGGTTCGATCTGGATCAAGTCTGCATCGTATTCGCCAAAGGCGTCGTCAGGCTGCATCTTGACCACCACCGATTCACCAATTTTCTTGCCCTGCAGGGCTTCCTCGATCATCGGAAAGATGTCGTCGTAGCCGCCGTGCAGATACACCAGCGGTTCCTTGCCGGCATCGACAAGTTCCCCATCCGGGTCGGTAACGTTGTAATCAAGGGTGACGACCGTGTTCTTAACAACTTGCATATTCATGAATTGAGTTCCTTCACCGCGCGCAGTACTTCCAGCGCGTGGCCTTTGGCGTTGACTCCGTACAGCACGAAGCGGAGGACGCCCTGTT
>CAZCJW010000095.1:0-11586 GCA_964499185.1 uncultured Propionivibrio sp.
CGCAGGTCTTGCGGCGGATTCAGGAATTGAACCATGGTCCACTGCCTGACGAGAGCGTGACCTGGTTCTTCCGTGAAGTCATGTCGGCCTGCCTGTCCCTGGAGCGGCCTTTGGGGGTGGCGTTTCTCGGGCCGCTCGGAACGTTTTCAGAGAGTGCGGCCACCAAACACTTCGGGCACGCGGCGCAGCTTCTCCCGCAGGCCTCGATCGACGACGTATTCCGGGAAGTCGAGGCTGGTCATGCCGATTTTGCCGTAGCGCCTGTCGAGAATTCGACCGAAGGCGCCATTGGCCGGACACTGGATCTGCTGATGTCCACCCCGCTGAAAGTCTGCGGTGAAGTTGTCCTGCGTATCCATCAGCATTTGCTGACGAAGGAACCGTCGCTTGACGCCATCAGCAAGGTTTATTCGCATGCACAGTCGCTGGCGCAGTGCCATGAATGGCTCAACCGTTCGTTGCCCAATGCGCAGCGTATCCCGGTAGGGAGCAATGCGCAGGCGGCCCAGTTGGCCGCCTCGGAGTCCGGGTCGGCCGCGTTGGCGGGCGAGGCCGCCTCCGAGCGCTACAACTTGCCGATGTTGGTCCGCAACGTCGAGGACGAGCCGAACAACACCACGCGCTTTGTTGTCCTCGGGCGCCAGGAGGCCGGGTCTTCGGGGCGAGACAAGACGTCGCTGATCATGTCCGCGCCCAATCGCACCGGCTCGCTCTGCGAGTTGCTGGCCCCCATGTCCGAGGCGGGGGTGTCGATGACTCGCCTGGAGTCGCGTCCGGCGCGGCATACCCTGTGGGAATACGTGTTCTACGTCGATATCGAGGGGCACAGGGACGATCCGGGAGTGGCCAGGGCGTTGGCCGAACTGGCGCGCCGCGCCGCCTACCTCAAGGTGCTCGGTTCCTATCCCGTCGCCGTTTACTGAGCAATCCATTCATTCCAACATTCCATTTTTCGAGGATTGAGCATGTCCGTCTGTGACCAATCGTTGCCTTACGTTCGCGCTATCTCGCCGTACCAGCCCGGTAAACCGATTACCCAACTGGCCCGCGAGATGGGCATTCCCGTCGAGCGGATCGTCAAACTGGCGTCCAACGAAAACCCCCTGGGCATGAGTCCGAAAGCGAAGGCCGCGCTGGAGAAAGCGGTTGGAACCCTGGAGCGCTATCCCGACGACTTTGAGCTCAAGGCTGCGGTGGCCGCGTACACCGGTTTCGGCATGGAGCGTGTCGTCCTTGGCAACGGGTCGAACGACCTGCTCGATATGGCGGCTCGAGTGTTCCTGGCGCCTGGGCGGTCCACCATTTTTTCGCAGCATGCCTTCGCCGTGTATCCGCTGGCATCCCTCTCCGTCGGTGCCGAATTGATCGCCGTGCCGGCGAAGGATTTCGGCCATGACCTGGATGCCATGTGTGCCGCCATCCGCCCGGATACGCGCCTGATCTGGATAGCCAACCCGAACAATCCGACCGGTACCTTTGTGCCGTATCCGCAGCTCAAGGCCTTCATGCAATCGGTGCCGGCCGACGTCGTGGTCGTCCTGGACGAGGCTTACAACGAGTACCTTCCTGCGGAGGTTCGCGTCGATTCCAAGGAGTGGCTCGCCGAATTTCCGAACCTGATCATTACCCGGACGTTTTCCAAGATCTACGGGCTGGCCGGTTTGCGTATCGGCTATGCGTTGACCTCTGCCGCTATTGCCGATCTGATGAATCGTGTGCGCCAGCCGTTCAATTGCAACAATCTGGCGCTGGCGGCGGCAACCGCAGCCCTCGACGACGGAGAGTTCGTGGTCCGCAGCCAGGAGCTCAATCGCGCGGGGATGGAACAGCTCACTGGCGGGTTCCGGCAACTTGATTTCGATTACATCCCGTCGTACGGCAACTTTGTTGCCTTCCGGGCCGGCGATGCCGCTTCCGTGAATGAGAAGCTGCTGCGGCAAGGCGTGATTGTCCGTCCGATCGCCGGGTACGGTATGCCCGAGTGGCTGCGCGTGACCATCGGTACCGAGGCGGAAAACCTTCGCTTCCTGGAAGCACTCCACAAAACGCGCAGTTGAGGGCGGGTGGATGAGTTCCGGTCCTGAATTCGGCAAGGTCGTCGTTTTCGGCGTTGGCCTGATCGGCGGATCCTTCGCGCTCGCGCTGAAGGCGGCGGGGCAGGCTGGCGAGGTGGTCGGCTTCGGGCGCAGTCTGGCCACGCTGACGCAGGCGCTGGATCTGGGCATCATCGACCGGGTGGGCGCCAATCCGGGTCAGGAAGTGTCCGATGCCGATCTGGTGCTGATCGCTACCCCCGTTGGCCAGATGCCGGAGATCATGGGCCGAATCGCACCCTATCTCGGTGCGGAAACCCTCGTCACCGACGGAGGCAGTACCAAGGCAGACGTTGTTGCCGCCGTGCGTGAATACCTGGGTGAGCGGGCTGGACAGTTCGTGCCCGCACATCCGATAGCCGGCGCTGAAAACAGTGGGGCTGCCGCTGCGCGCGCCGATTTGTATCGGAGTAAGAAAGTGGTGTTGACGCCGATGCCCGAAAACTCGGTGTTGAATATCGCCCGGGTGCGTTCAGCCTGGGAGTGGTGCGGCGCGCAGATCTTTGAACTCTCCCCAACGGAGCACGACCGCGTCTTTGCTGCTGTCAGCCACCTCCCTCATTTGCTCTCGTTCGCACTGGTGCATGACCTGGCCGTGCGTGAAAACAGCGAACTGTATTTCAATTTTGCCGCAAGCGGATTTCGCGACTTCACGCGCATTGCCGCCAGTCATCCTGAGATGTGGCGGGATATCTGCCTGGCAAACCGCGGTGCGTTGTTGGGCGAACTGGATCGCTACCGGGCGCAGCTCGACGAACTGCGCGAGGCTTTGGCCAGAGGCGACGGTGCGGTCCTGGAGCGAACCTTTGATGTGGCGCGGACGGCTCGTCGCGCCTGGGACGGGAACAAGGCGAAATGATCGGCACGGAATTCATTGATCTGCCGGAACTGCTTTCGGCGAGAGGAAGTGTGAGGCTTCCGGGTTCCAAGAGCATTTCAAATCGCGTCCTGTTGCTGGCGGCGCTCGCAGAGGGTGTGACCGAAATCCGTGATCTGCTCGAATCGGATGACACCGCACGCATGTTCGAAGCGCTCGGGACTCTGGGCGTAGAGATTATTCCCCTGGGTGGAGGCGCCTGGCGTGTTAAGGGAGTGGGCGGCGTGTTCCCGTGCCGGAACGCGGACCTGTGTCTCGGCAATGCCGGTACGGCTTTCCGCTCGCTGACGGCGGTATTGGCAGTGTCCGGCGGCGACTATCGGCTGTCCGGTGTGCCGCGCATGCACGAACGGCCGATCGGCGACCTTGTCGATGTTCTGCGTCTGCTCGGTGCCGACATCGAATGCACGGGCAACGAAGGCTATCCTCCGCTACACATCCGTCCGGCGACGATCAGGCCCGGTGGCGTGGTGCGCATCCGTGGTGACGTATCGAGCCAGTTCCTGACCGGTTTGCTGATGGCGCTGCCGCTCACGGGCGTCGAGACGACGGTCGAGGTGATCGGCGAGTTGATATCCCGACCTTACATAGAAATCACGCTGGCGACGATGGCTCGCTTCGGTGTGCATATCCGGCGCGACGGCTGGCAGCGTTTCGTTGTTCCGGCGGGTTCCGACTACCGGTCGCCTGGCACCATCTATGTCGAGGGCGACGCATCGTCCGCGTCTTATTTTCTGGCGCTCGGCGCGATCGGCGGCGGGCCGTTGCGAGTGGAGGGCGTCGGACGCGCTTCGATCCAGGGTGATGTACGTTTCGCCGAGGCGCTTGGCCGGATGGGGGCGCGCGTCGAGATGGGCGAAAACTGGATAGGGGCGGGCGGTCCTGACAATGGCCGGTTGCAGGGTATTGAACTCGACTGCAATCACATCCCCGATGCGGCAATGACGCTGGCGACGATGGCGCTGTTCGCCGAAGGGGCAACCACCTTGAAGAACATCGCCAGCTGGCGGGTCAAGGAAACCGACCGCATTGCGGCGATGGCTACGGAGTTGCGCAAGTTCGGCGCGCTGGTCGACGAAGGCGCGGATTTTATTCGCATTACACCTCCCTCGGCGCTTCTCGCCCCACACTGCGGTATTGATACCTATGATGATCACCGCATCGCCATGTGCTTTTCCCTGATGGCGTGTGGTGTTCCTGTGCGTATCATTGATCCGGGCTGCGTGGCCAAGACCTTTCCTGACTATTTCGAGCGTTTTGCCCAGGTCACGCAGGCAGTGCCGGTGATCGCCATCGATGGACCTTCGGCGTCGGGCAAGGGAACGGTTGCCGCCAAGGTTGCTGCGGAACTCGGCTGGCATTATTTGGATTCCGGGGCGATCTATCGCTTGGCCGCGCTTGCCGCACAGCGCGCCGGGGTGCCTTGGGACGACGAGGCTGCGGTCGCCGTAATTGCCGCGGGACTGGACGTGGAGTTTGGCGAGAACTCGATCCGGCTGGCCGGGGAGGAAGTGGGGGATGCCATCCGCTACGAGGAGATTTCCATTGGCGCGTCACGCATAGCGGCCTTGCCTTCCGTGCGCCAGGCCCTGCTCTTCCGCCAGCGTCTATTCCGCCGCGCGCCGGGGCTGGTGGCCGATGGACGGGATATGGCGTCCGTCGTTTTTCCTGACTCCCGGACCAAGATATTCCTGACCGCCAGCGTCGAGGTGCGCGCTCAAAGACGCTATAAGCAGTTGATCGAAAAAGGAATCGCTGCTAGTATTGACCCTCTTTTGCTGGACTTGCGTGAACGCGACTTGCGCGACAGCCAACGCAGCGTGGCGCCATTGCAGCAAAGTGAAGGGGCTCACTTGCTCGATACGACGGAACTGACCATAGCGCAAACCGTGGCGCAGGTTCTGGAGTGGAGCGAAAAACCCTCGTAGCAGGAGCGGTTCGGCGAGGTCGCCGGGACGCTTTGGTGTCGCCATATCCGGATATTTCCTATTTGGCGGCGTTGATCAACATAACCCGCAACACGCGATAACACACAACTTCTTATGTCAGCCAATCCCATCATGCAGGAAAGTTTTGCCGATCTCTTCGAGGCCAGCCTTACTCGTCAGGAAATGCGCCAAGGTGAGGTCATCACCGCCCAGGTCGTGCGTATCGACCAGAATTTCGTGGTCGTCAATGCCGGACTCAAGTCCGAGAGCTACATCGACCGTGAAGAATTCCTGAACGACGCCGGCGAAATCGAAGCTGCGGTCGGTGACTTCGTCCAGGTCGCCATCGAGCAGCTGGAAAACGGTTTTGGCGAGACCCGCCTCTCGCGCGAACGCGCCAAGCGCGTTGCCGCCTGGAACTCCCTGGAAATGGCCCTGAACGACGGCTCGCTGGTCACCGGTACGATCACTGGCAAGGTCAAGGGTGGTCTCACCGTCATGACCAACAGCGTGCGCGCCTTCCTGCCGGGCTCTCTGGTTGACATGCGTCCGGTCAAGGACACCTCGCCGTACGAAGGCAAGACTTACGAATTCAAGGTTATCAAGCTCGACCGCAAGCGCAACAACGTGGTCGTGTCCCGTCGCGCCGTACTCGAGGCCACGGTGGGCGAAGAGCGCGAAGCGCTGCTGTCCAACCTCAAGGAAGGCAGTATCGTCAAGGGCGTTGTCAAGAATATCACCGACTACGGCGCATTCGTCGATCTTGGCGGTATCGATGGGTTGCTGCACATTACCGACCTGGCCTGGCGTCGTGTACGTCATCCGTCCGAAGTGCTGGCGGTCGGCGACGAAGTACAAGCCAAGATCCTCAAGTTCGATCAGGACAAGAACCGCGTCTCGCTTGGCCTCAAGCAACTCGGCGAAGATCCGTGGGTCGGCATCGCCCGCCGCTACCCGCAAGGCACCCGTCTGTTCGGCAAGGTCACCAACCTGACCGACTACGGTGCATTCGTCGAAATCGAACAGGGTATCGAAGGCTTGGTGCACGTCTCGGAAATGGACTGGACCAACAAGAACGTTCATCCGTCGAAGGTCGTTCAGCTTGGCGACGAAGTCGAGGTCATGATTCTCGAAATCGACGAAGAGCGTCGTCGTATCTCCCTCGGCATGAAGCAGTGTGTCGCCAATCCGTGGGATGACTTCTCCATGAACCACAAGAAGGGCGACAAGGTCCGCGGCGCCATCAAGTCGATTACCGACTTCGGCGTGTTTATCGGTTTGCCGGGCGGGATCGACGGTCTGGTGCACCTGTCCGACCTGTCGTGGTCGACCCCGGGCGAGGAAGCCATCCGCAACTTCAAGAAGGGCGACGAAGTGGAAGCCGTGGTCTTGGCCATCGATACCGAGAAGGAGCGCATCTCGCTGGGCGTCAAGCAACTGGACGGCGATCCCTACACCAGTTTCATCGCGACCCATGAGAAGAACGCTATCGTCAAGGGTACGATCAAGTCGGTTGATGCCCGCGGCGCCGTCGTTACTCTTGAAGGCGAAATGGATGGCTACCTGCGTGCGTCCGAAGTCTCCCGCGATCGCATCGACGACCTGACCAAGGTCTACAAGGAAGGTGATGCGATCGAGGCGATGATCATCAACATCGACCGCAAGACTCGTTCCATCAACCTGTCGATCAAGGCCAAGGATCAGGCCGAGCAGCATGAAGCCATGCAGAAGTTCTCTGCAGACAGCAATGCCAGTTCGGGAACGACCAATCTTGGCGCCTTGCTGAAGGCCAAGCTCAACAGCCAGCAATAAGGTTCGCGCATGACCAAGTCAGATCTGATCGCGCGGCTGGCTGAGCGGTTTCCGCAGCTGGTCGCGAAGGACGCCGATTTTGCGGTCAAGATGATTCTCGATGCCTTGTCCGAGGCACTGGTCAAGGGCGATCGCATCGAGATCCGGGGGTTCGGCAGCTTCTCGCTGAACTACCGGCCACCGCGCGTTGGCCGCAACCCGAAATCCGGGGACAAGGTGAGCGTCCCGGAAAAATGGGTGCCGCATTTCAAGGCAGGTAAGGAATTGCGGGAGCGTGTTGACAAGTCGCTCAATGCGGTCTGAATGAAAAGTATGCTTGGGTGATCGAATGGGCGGCAACGGGGTTGCCGCCCTTTTCTTTAGAGAGGGCCGTCGTCGATGCGAGTATTGCTGTGGTGCTGTCGGATCTTCATTTTTTTGTTCCTGCTGGCGTTTGCACTAAAAAATACCGAACCGGTTACGGTCAGTTTCTTTCTTGACACCTCATGGCAGGCTCCGTTGATTATCGTTGTGCTGGGTTTTTTCTGTGGTGGGGTGGCGCTCGGCATTCTGGCCCTGCTAGGAACAATTTTCGGATTGAGGCGCGAAATTTCACGTCTGAAGCGGAGTGCCAAGACAGGCGATGTCCAAGAGAGTGGCCACGAATCGATTTCGCGGTCCTGACCAAGATTAAATCGGGTTATCCACCCGGGCGTCTTGGCGCTTTCACTGGATACAAAGAGAAATGATCGAATTCGAATATTGGCAATTGCTGTTTTTCCCCCTTTTTTTTGTGCTGGGATGGGCGGCGGCACGTATTGATATCCGCCATCTGGTCAAGGAGTCACGAGCCTTGCCCCGTTCCTACTTCCAGGGGCTCAATTTCCTGCTCAATGAGCAGCCTGATCGGGCGATCGAGGCGTTCGTCGAGGCAGTCAGAATTGATCCTCAGACGGTCGAACTCCATTTCGCCCTGGGCAGCCTGTTTCGCCGCCGTGGCGAAACAGAGCGGGCGATCCGCATGCATCAGAGCCTCATCGACCGGGATGATTTGCCGCAGGATCTGAAACTGGAGGCGTTGTCGGAACTCGGTCAGGACTATCTGAAAGCCGGTTTGCTTGATCGCGCCGAGGAAATCTTCGACAAGTTGCGCGAATCGCCCCGCGCCGAAGATGCCAAGCGCAACTTGCTGGAAATCTATCAACTTGAAAAAGACTGGGACAAGGCGATCGCTATCGCGGCAGAGTTGCCGGATGTCGCGTCGCAGAAGGAAATCGCCGAATATTATTGCGAACTGGCGGCGGCCGAAATGATCCGCTCTCGCCCGGATGCCGCTGCCGGGCATCTGAGATCGGCGCTCGAGCGAAACCGCAAGTGCGTGCGCGCCAGCCTGCTGCAGGGCGATATTGCGGCGCAGCAGGATTCTCTGGATGAGGCGATCGCCTGCTGGCAGCGTATTGAACAGCAGGATCCACCCTATCTGGCGCTGGTGGCCAAACGCCTCCTGGACGCTTTCCGCAAACTGGAGCGGCGGGACGAAGGATTGCTGCTGCTACGCGGCTACCTGGAGCGCTACCCGTCGCTCGATCTGCTCGATGTCGTCTTCCAGCTGGTGCTCGAATGCGAGGGGCCCGAGGCGGCCTACGCCCTGGTGCGCGACGAACTGAAACGCAATCCGACGTTGCTTGGTTTCGACAAACTGATCGAGGCGAGATCGCTGGTTACGCCGGTGGAAGCGCGTGCCGATCTTGATCTGGCCAAGGGCATCGTGCAGGGCTATACGCGTCGTTTGGCGCGCTATCGGTGCGATAATTGCGGTTTTAAGGCACGCCAGTTCTACTGGCGGTGCCCGGCGTGCGGGGGCTGGGAAACCTACTCGCCGAAGCGCACTGAAGAATTTGACCTGACCCCCTAGGATTGCTTGCATGGCCCTCGTTGATCTATCTTCCGTCCGATTGCTCATCGTCGGCGACGTGATGCTCGACCGCTACTGGTTCGGCGATGTGTCGCGCATTTCTCCCGAAGCCCCGGTGCCGGTCGTCAAGGTCGAGCGCTGCGAGGAACGTCCCGGAGGTGCCGCCAACGTGGCGAGGAACGCTGCCGCTCTGGGTGCCCAAGTGGCATTGCTCTCGCTGGTGGGCAAGGACGAAGCCGGAGACAGTCTGGCACGGCTTGTCGCGGACGCCGGCATTAATGCCAGCCTGCATGTGGACGAGGGCGTCTCCACGACCGTCAAGCTGCGCGTGATCGGGCGCCAGCAGCAGCTTCTGCGCATCGATTTCGAGAACCGCCCGTCGCATGAAGTGCTGCGCGCAAAGCTGAAGGAATTCGAAGAGCGTTTGCCGGATTGCGACGCCGTCGTCTTTTCCGATTACGGCAAGGGGGGGCTGACGCATATCAGCGAAATGATTCAACTGGCTCGCACCGCCGGTAAAGTCGTGCTTGTCGATCCCAAGGGAGACGATTATTCGCCTTACCGCGGGGCGACGATCATTACCCCGAACCGTTCGGAAATGCGTGAAGTGGTCGGCCGCTGGAAGGACGAGGCCGACCTCGAGCGCCGGGCGACGGAATTGCGCGAACAGTTGGAACTGGGGGCGCTGCTCGTCACCCGCAGCGAGGAGGGTATGTCGCTGTTCCTGCCCGGTCGCGCGATCCACGAGAAGGCCGTGGCGCGCGAAGTGTTCGACGTCTCGGGCGCCGGAGACACGGTCATCGCCACGCTGGCGGTGATGGCAGCGCATGGCGCCGACTGGGCGGACGCGATCCATGTGGCGAACGTTGCGGCGGGCATCGTTGTCGGAAAACTCGGCACCGCCGTTGTCACCCGCGACGAACTGGCTGCCGCTTTGAACTAAGGAGTCCTCATGTACACCATCGTCACCGGCGCCGCCGGTTTTAGCTCCGGCGTAACGCCCGCCGCGGTGGGCATTAGCCTTCACTGAAACCGGCTGAGGAGAGAGTCCATGTATACCATCGTCACTGGCGCAGCCGGTTTTATCGGGTCGAATGTCGTCAAGGCGCTCAACGAGCGCGGCGTCACCAAGATCATCGCCGTCGATAACCTCAAGCGTGCCGAGAAGTTCAAGAACCTCGTCGACTGCGAGATTGCCGACTACCTCGACAAGGAAGGCTTCATCGAGCGTCTGCTGGCCGGGCATTTCGACGGCGCCGTCGACGCCGTGCTGCATCAGGGCGCGTGCTCCGACACCATGGAGCAGGACGGCCACTACATGATGGAGAACAACTTCCGCTATTCGCTGGCCATGCTCGACTGGTGCCAGGAGCAGAAAGTCCAGTTCCTCTACGCCTCCAGCGCGGCGACCTACGGCGGCAGCAGCGAATTCCGCGAGGAACGCGCCTGCGAGGGGCCGCTCAATGTCTACGGTTACTCCAAGTTCCTGTTCGACCAGATCGTCCGCCAGCGCCTGCCGGAAGCCACTGCGCAGATCACCGGTTTCCGTTACTTCAACGTTTATGGTCCCCGCGAATCGCACAAGGGGCGCATGGCTTCGGTGGCCTTCCACCACTACAACCAGTTCCGCGCCGAGGGCAAGGTCAAGCTGTTCGAAGGCTGCGACGGTTACGGCAACGGCGAACAAAAGCGCGATTTCGTCTATGTCGGCGACGTGGCCAAGGTGAATCTCTTTTTCCTGGACCATCCCGACCAGTCGGGCATCTTCAACGTCGGCACCGGGCGGGCGCAGAGCTTCAATGAACTCGCTGCGGCCAACGTCAATAGCTCCCGCGCCCTGCAGGGCAAGCCGGCGGAGCCGCTCGACGCGCTGCTGAGGCAAGGCTTCATCGAATACATCCCGTTCCCCGAGGCATTGAAGGGCAAGTACCAGAGCTTTACCCAGGCCGACCTGACCAAGCTGCGTCAGGTCGGTTACGACGCGCCGTTCGCCAGCGTCGAGGAAGGCGTGGCGCAGTACGTGCAATGGTTGAACCGGCATGTATAAGACGCTCGAAGACTATGTCGGCAATACGCCGCTGGTGCGCCTCAAGCGCTTGCCCGGCAAAGAGGTCGAGGCGCGTGGCAATGTCATCCTGGCCAAGCTGGAGGGCAACAACCCGGCCGGCTCGGTCAAGGATCGGCCGGCGCTGTCGATGGTTAGCCGTGCAGCGCGGCGTGGGGATATCAAGCCCGGCGACACGCTGATCGAAGCCACCTCCGGCAACACCGGCATCGCGCTGGCCATGGCCGCGGCGATGGGGGGCTACCGCATGATCCTGGTCATGCCCGAGAACCAGAGCGTCGAGCGCCGCCAGACGATGCGCGCCTTGGGCGCGGAGCTGGTGCTCACACCGCGCGATGGCGGCATGGAACTCGCGCGTGACGTGGCCGAGAAGATGCGCGACGAAGGCAAGGGCGTGATCCTCGACCAGTTCGCCAACCCCGACAACCCGCAGGCGCACTATGAAGGCACCGGCCCCGAAATCTGGCGCGACACCGACGGGCGCGTCACGCACTTCGTCAGCAGCATGGGGACCACCGGCACGATCATGGGTGTTTCGCGCTATCTCAAGGAGCAGAATCCGGCCGTATGCATCGTCGGCTGCCAGCCCGAGGACGGCTCGCAGATTCCCGGCATCCGCAAGTGGCCGGAAGCCTACCTGCCGAAGATCTTCGATCGTACGTTAGTTGACCGTGTCGAAGCGGTTTCTCAAGGCGAGGCTGAGAGAATGACGCGCCGTCTGGCCAGCGAAGAAGGGATCTTCGCCGGGATTTCGTCCGGTGGTGCGGTGGCCGTGGCCTTGCGTTTAGCCGCGGAGGTCAGCAACGCAACGATCGTCACGATCGTTTGCGACCGTGGTGATCGTTATCTTTCTACAGGCGTTTTCCCGGCATGAGCGTGAAGCCTGTCCTGGTCTTCGATATCGAGACGATCCCCGA
>CAZCJW010000096.1:0-11559 GCA_964499185.1 uncultured Propionivibrio sp.
GGCCCGAACTCCAGCGCAAAGCCGGACACGACCGGTGACGCGAAAGTCATGATCAGCGCGCCGACGATTCCGCCGAAAAAAGACGCGAACAGCGCCATGGACATGGCCCGGCCGGCTTCTCCGCGGCGCGCCATCGGGTAGCCTTCGAGAATCGTCGCAGCAGCCGCCGGCGTACCCGGCGTACGGATCAGGATGGCCGAGATCGAGCCGCCGTACATCGCGCCGCAGTAGATGCCGAGCAGCATCGACAGGCTTTCCAGCGGCGGACGGCCGAAGGTGAGTGGCACCAGCAACGCGACCCCCATGGTCGCGGTCAGCCCCGGCAGCGAGCCGATCACGATGCCGGCGGTGACGCCGACGCAGATGATGAACAGGACCCCGGGAGTGAATACCGTGGCGTAGCTTGACAACATCAGGCTCCAGTTGAACTCCATGGCCTCTCTCCGGTTACAGGTAGTCAGCCAGCACGCCGGCCGGCATCGACAGCGACAGCACCTTTTCGAACACCAGCCACACCGCCAGGGTAATCAGCGCGGGGGTCAGGACAATCAGCAGGGGGTTGCGTTTGCCCATGACCAGCATCATGAAGGTCAGGAAAATGATCGAGGTCGGGATGAATCCCAGCGGGTCGAGAACCATGCAGAAGATGATGCCCGCCGCCAGCGTGAGCAATCCGCGCTGGGTACCCTTGTCCGACAACCGGTACGGCTCGACCTTGCCCTTGCTCCGGCCGCGCAGGGCGTTGACGATGAGGATGGCGCTAAACAGGATCAGCAAACCGCCGAGAATATTCGGGAAGAAGCTCGGCCCGATCTTCATTACCACATCGACCGGCATCTTCGTGCCTTCCCAGATAGCGAAGGCGCCGATCAGCATACCCAAGATGCCGCCGACAATATCTGCGATTTTCATGACTCAAAGTCCCCCTGCGGGAAATCTACCTGCTGATCATTGATGCAAAAAGGGCGGCCGATCCGGGCCGCCCTTGTGAGTAGAGGCTGCTTATTTCTTCGCCAGCCCGAGGCTCTTCATGACGGCTTCGACGTCCCTGTAGTTCTGGTCGAGGAACTTGGTAAAGTCGGCCGCGTTCTGGTAAGCCAGATTGAGCGAGGCCTTGGCGGCGAATTCCTGGAATTCCTTGGAATCAAACGCCTTCTTGTAGGCGTCGGAGATCTTGGCCTTGACGTTGGCCGGAACGCCCTTGGGAACGGCCAGGCCGCGCCAGGTGTAGAACTGGACGTCGACACCCTGCTCCTTGAAGGTCGGCACATCCGGGAAGATCTTGTCGCGCTCGGCGGACATCACGCCCAGGATCTTCAGGTTGCCGGCCTGGACCTGACCACGCACTTCGGCAACGGAAACGGCGACCGCCTTGATATGGCCTCCGACCAGCGAGGTCACGGCTGGCTGCGCGCCGTCGAACGGGACGTGCTTGACCTGAACCCCGGTCTTTTCGGCGGCCAGGCCGGCGGCGATGTGCCACACGGAACCCGGTGCGGAGTTTCCAATGGTGATTTCACCCGGATTGGCTTTGGCATAATCCATGAAGCCGCGGACGGTGCTGTACGGCGCATCCTTGCGCACGGTCAGCGCGGCTGGGTCGGAATTGATGCGCATCAGCGGATCGAAATCCTTCCAGGTGAACGGCACCAGGCCCTGCGGCGGCAACGAATTGAGTTCGAAAGTGATCATGCCCACGGTGTAGCCGTCAGGACGCGCCGCACGAATGGCATTGTGGCCGATGGCGCCTGCGCCGCCCGTCTGGTTAACCACATTGATGGTCTGGCCGAGGTGCTTTTCAGCGGCCTTGGACAACGCGCGCAACAGTACGTCCGTACCGCCGCCGGCCGTCCACGGGCAAATAACGGTGACCGGCTTTTCCGGGTAAGCGGCCATGGCCGATGCGGAAAAGGCCCCTGCCACGAGCGCGGCAACGCCAACAAGCATGGATTTCAGTTTCATGGTGTTTTCCTCCTGATCCTTGTGATAGTTTTTGGGGATGCGTCGTAATGCGGTACTGCGCGAGGCAACAGCAATGGAACGGCGTTTCAAATTCGCGAGCACTGCCGCATACTTTATGGCCGAACATCGGGCACGTCAATATTTTTGGTCAGGCTGTCAGGCCGGAAAACTGAGTAGTTCCCACATGGAATCGTCTGTATGTTTCGCGGGTAAAATTCGCTCTTATCAATTTTCCAGGGGTGGGCGGAGCCAATGATCGGGAACCTGTTTATCGTGGCCGCGCCTTCCGGGGCCGGAAAAACGACGCTGGTGAGCCTCCTGCTGGAGAACGATCCGCAGATAAGGGTGTCCATATCGCATACGACGAGGGCGCCACGCCCGGGTGAAGAGGACGGGCGCGAATACCATTTCATTGATGTTCCGGCGTTTCTGGACCGGGTGCAACATGGGGAATTTCTCGAATGGGCCGAGGTGCATGGAAATTACTATGGCACGTCAAAGCGGTGGATCGAGGCGGAGATGTCTTCCGGGCACGATGTGTTGCTGGAGATCGACTGGCAGGGTGCGCAGCAGGTACGGAAATCCTTTTCACAGGCCATCGGCATATTCGTCCTACCCCCCTCGATCGACGTCCTCAAGGCCCGTCTTTCGGGGCGCGGAACCGACTCGGCGGAGGTCATCGCGCGCCGGATTGCCGCTGCTCATGACGAGATGCGGCATGTGGATGAGTTTGACTATGTTATTATCAACGACGACCTGCAGCAGGCATCGGGCGATCTCCGGTCGATCGTCACCGCGTCCCGGCTGCACTATACAAACCAGCGCCAGCGGCACGCCTCGCTGTTCGCATCACTGTTCTGATCAGGAATAAACATGGCACGAGTAACCGTGGACGATTGTCTGCACTGCATTCCCAACCGATTCCAGATGACGCTGGCGGCAACCTACCGCGCCCGCCAGATCACTGCCGGTGCTTCGCCGATGGTCGAAGCCGACCGCGACAAACCGACAGTGATCGCGCTGCGCGAACTGGCGCAAGGCATGTATGGCCTGGAAGTCCTCAACCGCGGCCACGCCTGACTGTCCGAGAAGGCTGCGTGGTGATCGACTGTGAGTTACAGCACCCCGGCCAATTCTCCTCTTTCGGCAGATGACGCTTCCGCACGGCCTCGCACGGAAGAACCTGTCGTCAAATATGATTTCGAAGACCCGGCGTACCGGGTCTTCATCGATACCCTAGCCTACCTCCCGCCAGAAGATATTGCCCTCGTCTGTGCCGCCTATCGTTTCAGCGACGAGGCGCATCACGGACAGATTCGGCTTTCCGGCGAGCCTTACATCACGCATCCCCTGGCCGTCGCCGGCGCGCTTGCCGAATGGCGCATGGATGTGCAGGCCATCGTCGCGGCGCTCCTGCATGATGTGATGGAGGACACAGCGGTTACCAAGGCGCAGATTGCCGAACGCTTCGGCAAGCAGGTTGCCGACCTGGTCGACGGGCTTTCCAAGCTGGACAAGATCGAATTCCAGTCCTACCAGGACGCCCAGGCGGAGAATTTCCGCAAGATGCTGATGGCCATGGCGCGGGACCTGCGCATTGTGCTGATCAAGCTGGCCGACCGTCGTCACAACCTGCAGACGATGGCGCCGATCCGGCCGGAGAAGCGCAAGCGTATCGCCCACGAGACGCTGGAAATCTACGCGCCAATCGCCACGCGCCTGGGGCTTAACAACATCTCGCGGCAACTGCAGGATCTTTCGTTCAAGCACATCCATCCGCTACGTTTCCAAGTACTGACGAAGGCAGTCAAGGCCGTGCGCGGCAACCGCCGCGAGTTACTGACCAAAATCCTTGAGGGCATCCATAGCAAGCTGGCCGAGGCGCATATCGAAGCCGGTGTGTTCGGGCGCGAAAAAAGTCTCTATTCGATCTACCGCAAGATGGTAGACAAGCACCTGAGTTTCTCGCAGGTCCTGGACATCTACGGCTTTCGCATCATCGTCAAGGACGTCCCGACCTGTTATCTCACACTGGGAGCCTTGCATTCGCGCTTCAAGCCTGTGCCAGGGAAATTCAAGGACTACATCGCCATTCCAAAGGTTAATGGCTACCAGTCGCTGCACACCACGCTGATCGGGCCCTACGGCACACCGATCGAGATCCAGATCCGTACTCAGGGCATGCATCATCTCGCCGAAGAAGGCATTGCCTCGCACTGGTTGTACAAGGACAGCGAGGAGAGCGGCGCCGATTTGCAAAACAAGATGCACAGCTGGCTGCAGTCGCTGCTCGAATTGCAGAGTGCAACCGGCGATTCCTCGGAATTCCTGGAACACGTCAAGGTTGACCTGTTCCCGGACGAGGTGTACGTATTCACCCCCAAGGGCAAGATCCTAGCGCTGCCGCGCGGCGCTACTGCGATCGATTTCGCCTACGCCGTGCACACCGACATCGGCCACCGCTGCGTGGCCGCGCGGATCGACCATGAGCTTATCCCGCTTTCCGCCGAACTGGCCAACGGCAATCAGGTAGAGATCATCACCGCACCCTATGCCAATCCAAACCCGGCGTGGCTCGGCTACGCCAAAACCAGCCGCGCGCGCAGCCGGATTCGGCAGTTCCTGAGAGGCATCCAGCAGGACGGCGCGAGCTCGCTGGGAGAGAAGATGCTGACCCAGGAGTTGCAGGCTTTGGGCATCGTACCCTCGGAGATTCCCGCAGCGGTGTGGGACCGGGTGGTCCAGGAATCCGGCAAGCGAACCAAGCGAGAGCTTTTCTCCGATATTGGGCTCGGGCGGAGTCTGGCCGCAGTCGTTGCCCATCACCTGGCCGAGCACGATGAAGTTCCGCAAAGCGACGTCAGTGCGTCGACCCCCCTGCTTATCCGTGGTACCCGGGGCATGGCCATACAGTTGGCGTCCTGTTGCCAGCCGATCCCGGGCGATCCGATCATCGGCCTGCTGCGCAAGGACCAGGGCTTGCGCGTGCACACGCATGCGTGCGATGCCGTGCGGAAGTCGCGGAGTTCCGAACCGCAGAACTGGATTCACGTGGAATGGGAGCCCGATCCTGGACAGGTCTTCGATGTCCGCATCAAAGTGACGGCCAAGAATGTCAGCGGTGTGCTCGGGCGCGTCGCTACCAGCATTGCACAGTCGGGCGTGAACATCGATTACGTGAATATGGGACGTAAGAATCCGGGGCTATTTACCGATATTCATTTTCTGGTTCAGGTCTCGGGACGCACGCACCTGGCGCTGTTAATGCGGGGATTGCGGCGCATACCGGACGTCGTGCGTATCGTTCGTGAACAGGAGTCGTCTTGAAAGTAGTGATTCTCGGCGCCGGAGTGGTTGGCGTCAGCAGTGCGTGGTATCTCAGCAAGGCCGGTCATGAAGTAACCGTCGTCGATCGCCAGCCCAATGCCGGGCTGGAAACCAGTTTTGCCAATGGTGGACAAATCTCGGTGTCGCATGCCGAACCGTGGTCCAATCCACATGCACCGAAGCGCGCCCTGTCGTGGATGGGCCGCGAGGATGCACCGCTTTTGTTCCGCTTGCGCTGGGATCCGGCGCTGTTCGACTGGAGCTGGCGGTTCCTGCGTGAATGCACACCGGGCAGAACGCACGAGAATATCCGCGATATCGTGCGCTTGGCCCTGTACAGCCGAGATGAACTGGGTCTTCTGCGCGAGGAAACCGGTATCAGGTATAACCAACTCAAGCGCGGCATCCTACACGTTTACACCGACCAGAAGGAATTCGAGGCGGCCATCGAGGCGTCGAGGATCATGCGTGAATTCGGCTGCGAACGCTATCCCGTCGATGCCGACACGTGCGTCGAAATCGAACCGGCCTTGCGGGCCGCGCGCCCGATCCTGATCGGTGGCGACTTTACCGCGGCTGACGAATCGGGCGATGCCTGCACGTTTACGCAGAAACTTGCCGAATTGTGCCGCGGGCGCGGCGTGGACTTTCGCTTCGGCACGACGGTTGAGCGTTTGACCGAGACGGCAGGGCGTGTCGACGGGGTTGTCGTGCGTTCAGAGGACGGCCGCGAGACGCTGCGTGCCGACGCGTACGTCGTCGCGCTCGGCAGCTACACGCCCTTGGCGCTGCGTCCACTCGGCATCAGGCTACCGGTATATCCGGCCAAAGGGTATTCAGCAACGATCCCACTCTCCGAGAAGAGCGTTGCGCCGACCGTGGCCATGACCGACGACGGGCACAAGATCGTCTTTTCCCGCCTCGGCCAGCATCTACGCGTTGCTGGTACGGCCGAGTTCAACGGTTACAACATGGAGCTGAACGACGTGCGCTGTCAGGCGCTGATTACGCGCACACACCAGTTGTTTCCGGAACTGCGTCCGGCGGGCGAGCCCGAATTCTGGTGCGGCTTGCGCCCTTCGACGCCATCGAACGTGCCCTTCGTCGGCACCACCAAGTTGCCGAATCTTTTCTTGAACACCGGCCACGGCACGCTGGGCTGGACCATGGCTTGCGGTTCGGGCCGGGCGCTTGCCGACGTCGTCAGCGGTAAAACCCCTGCAATCGCCCTGCGCGGATTCTGAACGACCGTGCTGATCGACACGCATTGTCATCTCGACGCGACGGAATTCGCCGAGGATCGCGATAGTGTTGTCAAAGCGGCGGCAACGGCAGGTGTGTCGACGATTGTCATTCCCGCTGTCACTCCGGCCAATTTTCCAGCCGTGCGGCTGTGTTGCGAGCGCTACGCCGGATGTTATCCGGCGTACGGCATTCACCCACTCTATATCGATCAGTGCGACGAATCTGCTTTTCAGCAACTTCGACGCTACGTGCGGGAGGAACTGGCGGGAGCGTATCCCCCGGTGGCCGTGGGAGAAATCGGTCTGGATTTCTTCGTCCCTGGCGTGAACCCCGAAAAACAGGAGTTTTTCTTCGTCGAACAACTGAAGATCGCCCGGGATCTTGACCTTCCCGTCCTGCTGCATGTTCGCCGCTCGGTTGACCAAGTCCTGAAATGTCTGCGCAAAACAGGGGTACGCGGAGGTATTGCCCACGCCTTCAACGGCAGCCGCCAGCAGGCGGAAGAATTCATGCGTCTCGGCTTCAAGCTTGGCTTTGGCGGAACCATGACATTTCCACGCGCCACCCGCATCCGGGAACTCGCAACATCCTTGCCGCTGGAGGCTCTCGTGCTTGAAACCGACGCGCCCGACATCCCGCCGGTGTGGCTTGGCCGGGGCCGCAATGCGCCCGAGGAACTTGCTCGCATTGCCGGTGTTCTGGCAGATCTACGCGGCCTGTCATTTCTTGCAGTGCAAAGCAGCACGGCGGAAAACGCGTGTTCGCTGCTTGCATTCCGGCGGCCGGCGTTTTCTGCGTAAAACCACAACTTGCCATTGGCGGCATTTTAGGCTTCCAGGAAAGTTGCCGCAGGTTCAAAAAAAAGCCATAATCCCGCCTTGTTTCAAGCATCAAGCACCGTTTGGGGGCACCTGACGGAGGTTTAATTGCGCTGGCCGTAGAAAAACTTCGCGTTAAGCGAGAAAGGATTGGGCGTGGAAATCTATAAGGCAGATGTAGTAATCGTAGGGGGGGGTGGAGCCGGTCTGCGTGCAGCAATCGCAGTTGCCGAATCTGATCCATCATTGAAGATCGCTCTGGTCTCCAAGGTCTACCCGATGCGCAGCCACACCGTGGCGGCCGAGGGTGGAGCCGCAGGCGTCAAGCGTCCGGACGACAGCTTCGACTATCACTTCCACGATACCGTGGGTGGCGGCGACTGGCTCTGCGAGCAGGATGTCGTCGAATACTTCGTCAAGCAGGCACCGATCGAGCTGACCCAGCTTGAACACTGGGGCTGTCCGTGGAGCCGCACCGCCGATGGTCACGTCAACGTGCGGCCCTTCGGCGGCATGAAGATCCAGCGCACGTGGTTCGCTGCTGACAAATCCGGTTTCCACATCCTGCACACGCTGTTCCAAACCTCGATCAAGTATCCCTCGATCAAACGTTTCGACGAGTACTTCGTCGTTGACTTACTCGAAGACGACGGGCGTTGCCAAGGCGTTGTGGCCATCGAGATGGCGACCGGCGAATTTACCATGATCGAAGGCAAGTCGGTCATTCTTGCCACGGGCGGTGCCGGGCGTGTTTTCCGCGAAAGCACCCTGGGCGGTATCGTTACCGGCGACGGCATGGCCTTGGCGTTCCGCCACGGCGTGGCCCTGCGCGACATGGAATTCGTGCAATACCACCCGACCTGCATGCCGATCACCGGCCTGCTGTTTACCGAAGCCTGCCGCGGCGAAGGCGGCTATCTGGTCAACAAGGATGGTTACCGCTACCTGCAGGACTACGGTCTCGGACCGTTGCAGGACAAGCCCAAGAACAAGTACATGGAACTCGGCCCGCGCGACCGCTTGAGCCAAGCGTTCTGGTACGAGCAGCAGAAGGGCCGTACCATCGAGCATCCGGTGATGGGTTCGGTCGTCCACCTTGATCTGCGCCACCTCGGCGAAGCGTATCTGCGCGAGCGTCTGCCGCTGATCTACGAAATGGCCGAAACCTTCATGGGCATCGATCCGGCCAAGGAACCGATCCCGGTCCGTGCTGGCGTGCATTACACGATGGGCGGTGTCTGTGTTTCGGGTAGCTGTGAATCCTCGCTGCCGGGATTGTTCGCCATCGGCGAATGCGCCAGCGTCGGTATCCACGGTGCCAACCGTCTCGGTTCGAACTCGCTGACGGAGCTGCTGGTTTTCGGCAAGGTCGCCGGCGACGAAGCGGTCAAGAAAGCACATTCGCTTCCGCCCGGAAATTCCTCGAACCTGCTCAAGCAAGCCCAGGCTGCGGAACAGCGCGTCATGGCCTTGAAGACCAAGACGGGCGGTACCGAGCGGGTCGCCGATATCCGCAAAGAAATGGTCAAGTCGATGGAACTGGGTTGTGGCATCTATCGCGTCGCGGACACCATGCAGGCAAACTGCGACAAGCTGGCCGAGCTTCGCGAGCGTTTCAAGAACATCAACCTCGACGACAAGACCAGCGTCTGGAACACGGACTGGTTGTCTGCCATCGAGCTCGATTACCAGCTCGACGTGGCGCAAGCGATGGCGCACTCCGCGATCAATCGTACCGAGTCGCGCGGAGCTCACCAGCGTCTGGACGGCCCCGATGGCGCTTACACGAAACGTGACGACGTCAATTTCCTGAAGCATTCGGACGCCTTCTACGTGCCGGGCGGCGCGCCGCGCATCACGTATGGCGACGTCAAGATCACCAAGTCCCCGCCGGAAGCACGTGTCTATGGTGCCGCCGGCGAGAAGGCAGACCAGGAAAGGAAAGCATCCCATGTCTGAACAAAAAGTCATTGAAATCGAGGTGTTGCGCTACAAACCGGAGTCGGATCAGGAGCCGCACTCGGAGGTTTACAAGGTGCCTTTCACCGACGACATGTCGGTGCTGCAAGGGGCGCAATACATCAAGGATTACTTCGATGGTTCGCTGACCTTCCGCTGGTCATGCCGGATGGCCATCTGCGGTAGCTGCGGCATGATGATCAACGGTATCCCGAAGCTCTCGTGCGAGACCTTCCTCCGCGATTACTACCCGAACCGGATCACGCTCGAAGCGCTGGCCAATTTCCCGATCGAGAAGGATCTGGTTGTCGATCTTTCCGGGTTCATCGAGAAACTCGAGGCCATTCAGCCGTACATCATCCCGAAGGAGCCGCGTACGCTGGAGCAGGGCGAATACCTGCAAACGCCGGAACAGTTCAACCAGTACATCCAGTTCACGTCCTGTATCAACTGCACCCTGTGCTACGCCGCGTGCCCACAAGTTGGCCTCAACCCCGACTTCATCGGACCGGGCGCCATGGCCTTGCTTCACCGCTACAACATGGACTCGCGTGACGGCGGTCAGGCACAGCGGATGGAACTCGTGGCGTCGGAAGAAGGCGTCTATAACTGCAGCGCCGTCGGTTACTGCTCCGAAGTCTGTCCGAAGCACGTCGATCCGGGTAACGCCGTGAACGTCAACAAAATCAACGCAGCGAAGGATTACTTCCTGCGCTTCCTGTCGCCGAAAGGGGGTGCCCAGTGAGCAAGCGTCGTCCTTATGTCCGTCCGATGGGCGGATGGTGGAAGAAAAATCCCTTCTACGTCGAGTACATGGTCCACGAAAGCACCGCGCTCTTCGTAGCCGCCTACGCCATTACGCTACTGGTTGGCGTGGTGCGTCTCGGGCAAGGGGAAGCCGCCTGGAATGGCTGGCTCGAAGCCATGAAGAGCCCGCTGTCGATCGTTGCCCACCTGGCATTCATGGTGGCGATCGCCTACCACGCGTTTACCTGGTTCAAACTCTTCCCGCTCACCATGCCGCCGATCATCGTCAATGGCAAGAAGGTGGAGCCTGAAGTCGTGGTGGGTAGCGGCTGGACGGCAGCGATTCTTGCCGCTCTTGCACTGCTTGGTATCGTCTGGAGGATAGCCGCATGAAAACTCGTAAGCGTTCCAATGCCCCGATTTTCTGGGGACTGTTCGGCGCCGGCGGTATGCTGGCCGCCCTGTTCGGACCAATGCTGGTCTTCATCACTGGCGTCGCCATTCCGCTGGGCTTGCTGCTGCCCTCGGGCACGATGAGCTATCCGAAGATGCTGGCGTTTGCCCAGAATTTCATCGGAAAAGGCTTCATTTTCGTGATCATTTCCCTGTTCCTGTGGCACGCTGCACACCGCATTTTTCACTCGCTGCACGAAATTGGCATCCACGCCGGCTTCGGGGCGAAGTTATTGACCTACGGTGTTGCATTTGCCGGAACAGTAATCTCGGCGACGGTGCTGTTGGGCATCGGTTTCTGATCGTTCGTTTTGAGTAGTTGGGTTTGGGGGGTGTAAGGCGGAAAACAGATACGGTGAAGGCTATTCAAAACTAAAACTATAGCCTTCACCGGGTCCGCCTCAATGTGATGGAAAATGCATGATTGCTCCCGGTCCTGACCGGGGAAGCGCGAATGCAAGAAAGGCCAGGGCATCCCTGGCCTTTTCCTTTTCCATTGCGAACATCCTCGCTACAGGGATGAACCCCGGTCGCCGATGGCGAATCCGAGGAGAGGCCTATCGATGCCCTTGCCGAGCGCCATCACTTTGAACAATTCGCCCATTTCTGCTGGTGAAATCAGCTTCTGTACCGCCTGGGCGTGGGGCAAGTAGCGCGCGGTATCTTGGGCCGGAATCCGCGACAGCATTTCCGTGAGGCCGCAATTCAGCAAGAATGTGGCTTGGGTGGTGAACCCCAGCAGGTCAAGCCCCGCCTCGTGCCCAGCTTCAATCACCGCAGTGAAATCGACGTGCGCCGTGATGTCCTGGACGCCGGGCAGGAAGAACGGCGCGCCATGCGCGTGGTGGCGGTAGTGGCACATCAGCGTGCCGCCGGAGCGTTGCGGGTGATAGAGCTCATGGCGTGGGAAGCCGTAGTCAATCAGCAGTAGAGCGCCCCGACCGAGGATGTGACCCCACGAAGCCGTCCAGTCCATGGCCGCGAGACCGATCTCACTAAGATAACCCACGGGTAACGGGCACTCCGCGGCAATCCGCCGGGCCCGTTC
>CAZCJW010000097.1:0-11447 GCA_964499185.1 uncultured Propionivibrio sp.
ATTCAGGTGCCACAGGACAGATCTCGACGCCCGTGATAGTGAATCAACTATTGCTGAATCAACTATTGCTTGCCATCGTCAGGGCGAATCTGTAAAATTACGCGTTTCCGTTTAACTCAACAGTTTTTTTGGGGATCAATTCATGGCCAACAGCGCACAAGCCCGTAAGCGTGCCCGCCAAGCCGTCAAGCAACGCGCCCACAACGCAAGCCTGCGCTCCACCTTGCGCACGGCCGTAAAGCGTGTGCAAAAGGCGATTGTCGCTGGCGACAAGGCTGCCGCTCAAAGCATTTTCCAGGACTCCGTTTCCGTGATCGACCGCATCGCCGACAAAAAGATCATTCACAAGAACAAGGCTTCCCGCCACAAGAGCCGTCTTTCGGCACAGATCAAGGCGCTGGCTGCCTGATCGTCGGGTCCTTAGTTTGTGTGACGACGGCGCCCGTGGGCGCCGTTTGTCTTTGGTGCGTTGCTTCCTGGATTGGCTATACAAGCCCCATGATTTCTCTTAGAATTTCCCTTCTGGCATTTCCAGTGCATTCCTGGATTCAGGCAATGCCTGCAGGTACCGGCAGGTACTAGTTTGTTCCGGCGGCGGCGTAGGCCGCCGTTTCAGTTTATGCACCTCAATCAGGGATCGAAGATGTCTCATGTGATGAATACCTATGCGCGGTTGCCGGTGGCTTTCAGTCATGGAAACGGAAGCCGTGTCACCGATACCGAGGGCAAGACCTATCTTGACGGGCTTTCGGGGATCGCCGTCAACACGCTGGGCCATAACCATCCGGAGTTGGTTGCGGCAATTTCCGCCCAGGCGGGTCGGTTGCTACATACATCGAATCTCTACCGGATGCCGCAACAGGAACAACTGGCGGATAAGCTTGCCGGTCTGTCTGGAATGGACGAAGTGTTTTTCTGTAACTCCGGATGCGAAGCCAACGAGGCGGCGATCAAGCTGGCTCGCTTTTTCGGCCATCAGAGCGGTGTCGATAATCCGGCCATCATCGTCATGGAGCATTCGTTCCATGGGCGTACTCTGGCAACGCTTTCGGCGACAGGTAGCCGCAAGGTCCAGGCAGGGTTCGAGCCGCTCGTCTCCGGATTTGTCCGCGTACCCTTCAACGATCTGGAAGCGGTACGCGCGATTTCCGAGCACAACAAGAATGTCGTTGCCGTCATGCTCGAGATCGTGCAGGGAGAAGGCGGCATCTATGTAGCGGATCTGGAGTATCAGAGAGGCCTGCGCAAACTGTGCGACGAAAACGGGTGGCTTTTGATCTGCGACGAAGTTCAGTGCGGCATGGGCCGGACAGGAACCTGGTTCGGTTTCCAGCATGCCGGCATTCTTCCCGACGTGGTCACGCTGGCCAAGGGTTTGGCCAGCGGCGTCCCCATCGGAGCTTGCCTCGCGGCCGGGAAGGCAGCCGGGTTGTTCAAGCCGGGCAATCATGGTTCGACCTTTGGCGGTAACCAGCTGGCCACTACGGCGGCGTTGACGACCCTCGGCGTGATTGAGAAGGAAAACCTGCTGGCCAACGCGGAAGCGGTTGGAAAACTCATCAGGGATGGCCTCGATCAGGCGCTATCGGGTGTCAAGGGTGTCGTCGGTATTCGCGGCCAAGGCTTGATGATTGGCATCGAACTTGATCGGCCTTGCGGAGATCTCGTCAAACTTGGGCTTGAGGCGGGGCTTCTGATCAACGTAACGGCCGAGAGGGTCGTTCGCCTGTTGCCTTCGCTGAATTTCACTGCCGATGATGGCCGCGAACTGGTCGAACGGCTGGCGGCACTGATTCGTGGTTTTCTTTCTACCTGATCGGAGGCCGACATGACTACCGTCAAGCCAGTGGTCCGGCATTATCTCCAGTTTAACGATTTTTCCAGCGATGAATACGCGTATGTGTTTGATCGTGCACGCTGGATCAAGGCGCAGTTCAAGGCGTACCAGCGCTACTGGCCAATGAGCGATCGTACGCTGGTGATGATCTTCGAGAAAGCCAGCACGCGCACGCGGCTGTCCTTTGAAGCTGGCATCCAGCAGCTGGGCGGGACGGCCATTTACCTGAATACCCGCGATTCGCAGTTGGGTCGTGGAGAGTCGGTGGAAGATGCGGCGCAGGTGATCTCGCGCATGAGCGATCTGGTGATGATCCGCACGTTCGAGCAGACGATTGTCGAACGGTTCGCGGCAAACTCGCGCGTGCCGGTCATTAATGGACTGACCAACGAATATCATCCGTGCCAGATCATGGCCGACATCTTCACCTATATCGAGCATCGCGGTCCCATCAACGGCAAGACGGTGGCCTGGATTGGTGATTCCAACAACATGTGCCACACCTGGCTTCAGGCCGGCGAGGTGCTGGGTTTCAACGTGAATGTATCGACGCCTCCGGGTTATGAGGTCGATCCGGATAAGGTCGGGCTGCGCGGGGTCGGGCACTTCCGCCAGTTTGCCGATCCGATGGAGGCTGTGCGCGGAGCTGATATCGTGACCACGGATGTGTGGACGTCGATGGGGTTCGAAGCGGAGAACGAGCAGCGCCTGCGTGCCTTCGCCGATTGGCAGGTCGATGGCGAAATGATGCGCTCGGCCAGCCCCGATGCGATCTTCCTGCATTGCCTGCCGGCGCATCGCGGCGAGGAAGTGACGGCCGAGGTGATCGACGGGCCGCAGAGCTTTGTCTGGGACGAGGCGGAAAATCGCCTGCACGTGCAGAAGGCGCTGATGGAGTTCCTGCTCCTTGGTCGCGTGAATTCGTAATTTCTGGAATGGGTTAGCGTGAAGTTTGGCGGTAGAGTCGATGTTCGGTTTGACTGAGGAGCAGGTGTCCGGTTTCGGCATGACGTTCGGAATCGGCGTCTTCATGGTTTTCATGCTCTTCATCATCGGCGAACTGGCCTGGAGGACGAAGGCCGGGAGAGCCGGAACCTTCGTTCTGTTTTTTGTGCTGTCCTTCGGCATGCTTGGTTTTGTTGCCAAGTCGCTGATCCAGAAGGTCTTGGGAGGAGTGTGAAAGTGTCTAAGTTCGATAATGTGAGCGTCGTCAAGCAGGCCAACGTCTACTTCGATGGCAAGTGTGTCAGCCATACCGTCCAGTTCGCCGACGGAACTAAAAAGACGGTGGGTGTCATTCTTCCGTCGTTGCTGGTTTTCAATACCGGTGCGCCGGAAATCATGGAAGGCGTCGGCGGTTCCTGCAAGGTGCGACTGAAGGGCGAGAGCGAGTGGAAAACCTACTCGTCGGGGCAGTCGTTCAACGTGCCCGGCAACTCGTCGTTCGAAATTGCCTGCGAAGAGCCGTATCACTACGTTTGTCACTTCGGTTGAGAGTAGGGGGAGCGTCATGCCATCGTTCGATTTTTCCTCGGAAGCCGATCTGGTTGCATTGAAGAACGCCATCGACGTCACCAGTCGCCAGATCGACGCACGTTACGATTTCAAGGGAACCTCGGCCAAGGTCGAACTCAACGAGAAGGACAAGATCATCACGCTGCACGGGGATTCCGACTTCCAGCTTGACCAGATCAAGGACCTCCTTTTTCCGGCTATGGAGAAGAAGGAAAAGGAAAGCGTAAAGCGCCTGGATCATCAGCCGGTCCAGAAGGTCTCCGGCAACAAGGTCAAGCAGGAACTGAAGATCAAGATCGGCATCGAGACCGAACTGGCAAAGAAGATTGTCAAGCTGATCAAGGATTCCAAGTTGAAAGTCCAGGCATCAATCCAGGGCGATACGGTTCGGGTGAGCGGGGCCAAGCGCGACGAATTGCAGGCGTGCATTGCTACGGTGACCAAGGCCATCACCGATTTTCCGATCAAATACGGGAATTTTCGCGATTGATGCTACAAACTAATGCCCGTTCAGCGGGGGCATTGTCGATTTCGCCTCAATTGAAGTCCCGAATCGAATAAACTACTCGGTTGCGCTCGCCGGTCGGGAATCCGGCGAGCGCTCTTCTCGTGGGCGGAACCTGTTCTGCAAATCCAGACTGTCATTCCGCGCCCTGTTGAGTTTTTCGCCCGGTGAATTTTGCTATTGATGTCGTCCAAGACCGCTGAATCTCTGCAAGAAAACGAAAGTAGTACTCCGGCAGGACTTTCCTGGGTGGAAGAATTGCGACGCGTGTCGCTGGCCGTCAGTCAGAACGGGAGCCGGCCCTCCGCCAGCCGCAATCAGCTTTTCTATCTCCTGCACTGGACCAGTGATGCAAGCGCGTTCGGAATCTCAGTGCATCGCGGGAGGGATCTGGAAGAGGCAGAGGCGTGGTGGGAAATCGATCGGGTATTTCCCAAGCCGCCGCCCTTTGTCAGCGAACAGGATGTGGACATCCTGCGCCTGCTGTGGGAAGAACGACTTGATGATTGCGGATTGCGCGCGTTTCCGCTTGGCAGGCGGCATGGCGCCGATCTCCTGCAGCGTTTGATTCGGACCGGACGGTTTGCGCTGGCAACGGATCGCTCACCACTGCTTCAGGGTGAGGCGCGCTCAGGAAGCTTTGGTTGGAGAATCGATCCGCAAGGTTGTCAGTGCCCCTGTTTCAGAGCGTTTACCGAGTCTACGCTGGCGATTCCGTTGTTGCCACCCTGGTACGTCGACCTCGATCGCGGGGTCGTGGGGCCGCTGGATGTGCCCGGAGACCGTGAAATCATCGCCCGATTGTTTTCGATGCCGCCTCTGGGCGACATGCAGGCGGCATTGGTTGCCGACATGTTGTCCGAACTCGCTCCGGATCTGCCGCCTCCGGATGAAAACGCCCAGGCGTCGCTGCGTTGTATAGAGACCGACCCGCGGCCCGTGCTCAGGTTGCGAACACTCGATACGAACGGTTACGGCCACTGGCGCGGGTATGCTGCGAACCCGGAACTTGGAGGCTTCGATGTGGCCTTTCCGGTGTTTCTCTATCAGGATGCCGAGGTCGATGCTCACGACGCGCGTCAGTTCATCACTTTGCCCGATGGGGAAACGGTTCGGGTTTGTCGGCAGCCCGACCAGGAAAGACGCTATCTGGACGTTCTTGTCGCGAATGGGGTGATGCGCATTCCCGAGTCCGTGCTGCATGCCTGTGGCTGCCTGCCTCTGAATGCCTATGGACTGGAACGCGAAGCGGCGTGGCCTGATTTCATGCAGAAGGTTCTTCCCGTCTTGCGTGAGGCAGGCTGGCAGATCGAATTCGATGAAGAGTTCCGCCATCATGCGTTGCAGGTCGACGCTTGGGAAGCCGATCTGCTGCCGTCCGAAAACGGCTGGTTCGATCTCGACATGGGAGTCATCGTTGACGGCGAACGCCTGCCGCTGGCGCCGTTGCTGGCGTCGCTGTTCAAGCGCGATGCGCGCTGGCTGGAGACGGTCGAGTTGCTCAAGATCTCCGATGACGAACTGATCGAACTGAGAACGCCCTCCAATCGGAGGCTAAGAGTACCTGCCGGCCGCCTTAAACCCCTCGCAGCAACGCTCATCGATTTGTTCGAGAGCTTCGATGGCAGACGGCTGAAGATTTCCCGCTTCGATGCGCAACGGCTGAAGGCGCTGAGCGATACCAGCCGCTGGCAGTTCCGTGGGCAGGAAGAAGTCATGGCCCTCGCCGATCGGCTGATGGAGGCGCAAGGTGTGCGCAACATCGATCCTCCGGGCGGGCTCGGGCTGGAGTTGCGCGAGTACCAGAAGGAGGGTGTGTCCTGGCTGCAGTTCCTGCGCGAGCACGGACTGTCCGGGATACTGGCCGACGATATGGGCCTGGGCAAGACGGCGCAGGCGCTGGCGCACCTGCTGCTGGAAAAGGAGTCCGGACGAATGGACTGCCCGGCACTCGTTGTTTTACCGACCTCCCTTGTTTTCAACTGGATGAACGAGGCCGCGCGTTTTGCTCCGTCACTATCACTTCTATCCCTTCAGGGGGTCGACCGGAAATCGCGCTTTGAAGAGATTCCGAAACACGACGTCGTGCTGACAACCTATCCGTTGCTGTGGCGGGACGCGGCCGAATTGACCCGCTTTGCCTATCACATGCTGATTCTCGACGAGGCGCAGACGGTCAAGAACTCGCGTAGCCAAGGCGCCGAAGTGGTGCGCCGGATCGACGCGCGGCATCGTTTGTGCCTGACCGGAACGCCGCTGGAGAACCATCTGGGCGAGCTGTGGAGCCAGTTCGATTTCTTGCTGCCGGGATTTCTCGGCGATAGCAATGCCTTCGCAAAATATTGGCGGACACCCATTGAGAAACTGGGCGACACGCAACGGCGCGATTTGCTGGCACAGCGCATCCGGCCGTTCATCCTGCGCCGGCGAAAGGAAGAAGTGGCTCCCGAGTTGCCTCCGAAAACCATCATCCTGCGCAAGGTTGAACTCGCGGGAAGCCAGCGCGACCTCTACGAGGCTGTGCGGGCCGCGATGGACATGATGGTGCGCGAGGAGATTGCCAGCAAGGGATTCGGACGTAGCCAGATCGTCATCCTCGACGCGTTGCTCAAGTTGCGGCAGGTTTGTTGTGATCCCCGTCTGGTAAAGGCCCTGGCCGCGCAGCGCGTCAAAGAGCGGGCGAAGCTGGATCTGCTGATGACCATGCTGCCGGAACTGGTCGACGAAGGGCGACGGATACTCATCTTTTCGCAATTCACCTCCATGCTGGCACTGATCGAAAACGAAGTGAAGCGTGCCAGACTCGACTATGTCGTGCTGACGGGTGACACGGATAACCGGGAACTGCCGGTCAGGCGGTTCCAGTCGGGCGAGGTTCCTGTCTTCCTGATCAGTCTCAAAGCGGGAGGAGTGGGCCTGAACCTGACGGCGGCCGATACGGTGATCCATTATGATCCGTGGTGGAATCCGGCCGTCGAAAACCAGGCCACCGACCGTGCTCACCGCCTGGGTCAGGACAAGCCGGTGTTCGTCTATAAATTGATCGTCGCCGGCAGCATCGAGGAAAAAATACTGGCTCTTCAGGAGCGCAAGGCAGAATTGGCCGAAGGTATTCTCTCGGCGGATAGCAGCGCTGTGCTCAAATTCGGCGAGGATGACATCGCGGCACTTTTTGCCCCCCTCCCTTCCTGACCGCCGAGCCGTCCCCGCGCGCGTGAAGCGTATAGATGTTTTTTTGTGGTTCCCCGTGCCCTGGCGGATTCCGGAGGTTGCTCGTCTGGGTGTGCAAGTGCCATGAAATAAAAGGGATTTATCGAGACTTCATCAGCTTTCCATGTTTGACCGCGTCGCCAGGATTGGAGGATAATCCCACCTTTTTGCCCCTCTTCCAACCCATTCCACCGTGCCGTCAAGGCTATTCGTGGGCTACTTGCGGTAGCTTGAGAATTCTGAATAGATAGGACAGAAAATGACCAAGAATCACCCGTCACTCGCCATCGATCCGTACTACGAAGGTGTTCCTGCCTACATGACCGAAGTGTACGACTGGGCATATGTCGATCCCAAATGGGTGCGGGCGCTGGACCACAACTGGGTAGTGCGGGTGCTGCTGTTCCTGAACGATCAACGCCTGATGCGCGCCTATCTGAACGAAATCAAGGAAGGTATGCGCGTGTGGCAGCTGGCCCACGTTTATGGCGACCTGGTTACGCGCGCGGCAAGGAAAGTCGGTCCCAAGGGCGCGTTCCACCTGACGGATGTAACGCCGATCCAGATCGAGCATGGCACGCGCAAGCTGGCGGGCATGGAGTGGACACGCGTCATTCGCAGTGACGCCGCCAGTTTTGCCATTGGCGAAGACGATCACTACGATCTGATCTGCAGCTTTTTTCTGCTGCACGAAGTGCCCGAAGAGAAAAAGTACGAAATCGTCAACCACATGCTGGAAAAACTGCCCAAGGGGAGCAAGGCGGTCTTCGTCGATTACCACAATCCAGCCAAATGGCAGCCAATCCGCTACATCCTGAAGGTTGTGAATCACTATCTGGAGCCTTTTGCGGAGACCATGTGGAAGAATGAGATCCGGCATTACGCCGGCCAGGCCGACCGCTTTACATGGCGCAAGAAGACATTCTTCGGCGGTGTGTATCAATGCGTGGTTGTGGAGCACAAGAAGTAAGACAGCCCGGGTGGCTCTCGCGACGGGGTGTCCCGCGTAGATAACGCGGCGTGTGCCGCGCTATCCGTTGGGGTCAGGTTCTGGATAGCCCGTTGATCCACACCGAATACAGTTGTTCCGCCAATCGGCGCATGGCGGGTAGCCGTAGCGGTGTTTCCTGTTGCATCTGCTCCGGTGTCTGGATGCAAGGTGCGAGGGGGAGAAGTCCCTTGACTTCGTTTGCCCAACTCTCGTTCCATGAGTCGATGATCTCTGCGGTCATTTCTACGTGGCACTGCATGCCGAGGTGCGGGCCGAGCACGAACATCTGATTGACGCAGAACGGGTTGGTCAGGATGCGCGTGGCGCCTGGCGGAATGCTGAAGGTTTCTCCGTGCCACTGGAAGACGGTCGCCAATCCGTTTTCGTCTGCGCTGTCCCCAAACCACCGGATAGCTTCCTCATTGCTGTCTGCGCGCGCTGTCCCCCAGCCGATTTCCTTGACAGCGTTTTTCGTGACCTGTCCGCCTAGCGCTTTGCTTATCAACTGTCCTCCGAGGCAGTGGCCGATAATCGGAATGTTCCTGGCGACAGCCTCACGTATCAGTTGGCAACTCTGGCCGATCCACGGTAACGGGTCGTTGACGCTGACGGTGCCGCCCATCAGGCAGATGCCCGAGAACGGTTCCGTGGACGCTGGCACGCTATCGCCGTTGTCGATGGCGATCAATTGCCAGGGAATCGAGTGCGTGTCGAGGAATGTGGCAAAATAGCCGGGCCCTTCGGTTTTTGTGTGACGAAATATGGCGACTGGTTTCATAAATCGGCTGTTCCGCAAGCGGGGTGTCGGCGATAGTGCCGGACACGATTTTACGCGAAGCGTCCTGTGCTGCCTGTGCCTGGCCGGAGCAGGGTCGTGGGCGCCTGCCGTTTATGGCGCGGACGTTGGTTTGGCGGGGCTGTTTCCGGGCAAGGCATTGCTGACCATCAACGGCGGGGCGCCGCGCATCGTGGCGGTGGGCAACAGGACCGCGGAAGGGGTCAAAGTGCTGGCTATCGAAGGCGATACCGTGACCCTTGAAATAGACGGTAAGAAGCGCGTATTGCGCGTTGGCCAAAATGTTGCAGCGCAGCCTTCCGGCAGCGGACCGGCCAGTGTCGTGCTGACGGCCGATGCGCGGGGGCATTTCGTCTCGACCGGGAACATCAACGGAACGACCGTCCGCTTTCTCGTTGATACGGGTGCGTCGATGGTTTCCATCGGGGCAGGCGATGCCAGGCGGATCGGCATCGATCCAAGCAAAGGGGAACGGGGGATTGCCAATACTGCCAACGGTCAGACTGTGGTGTCACGGGTCAAGTTGAATTCGGTGCGCCTAGGGGACATTACGCTGAACAATGTTGACGCATTGGTGCATCAGCATGACCTGCCGGTGACGTTGCTCGGCATGAGTTTTTTGAACCGCATGGAAATGCAGCGGAATGGCGATACCATGACGTTGATCAAACGCTACTAGGAGAACAAAAGATGCCGCACCGCGATCAGGAAATAGCCATGTTGCGCCGCGAACTCGAAATGCTGATGGGCGAACGGCAAAGCCTGCTGCGCGTCGTGGGAGCGAGCGCCGTGCTGATTGCCAGCCTGGACAGCAAGCGATTGCCGGTAGGCGCCGTAGAGGCCGCCGACCAGGTCGCTACGTCGATCAATGTGCTGTCGGAAGAAACACTGCAGGATGCGCTGGGTTCCGTCCATGCCGAAATTGAGGAAGAGGATACTGTCCAAGGAAGCTGATTTCGCCGGGCAGCCGGAACAGTCGAACGCTCCGGGGTGCGTGGATCTTGAGTTTTTACGTTCTGCTCTTCTGCAGCAGCCGGCGTGTGCCGACCCGGTCATTGAGGCGGGTGTAGAGCGTCAGGATCTGGTGGCGGCATCGGTCTTGTTTCCGATCGTCCTGCATGAGCAAGGGCCGACCGTATTGCTGACACAGCGCACGGAGCATCTGCGCGACCATCCGGGGCAGATCAGCTTTCCTGGTGGGCGCGTGGAAGAGGAGGACCTCTCTCCGGAACATACGGCACTGCGCGAGGCAAACGAAGAAATCGGACTTTCGTCGCGGCACGTCGAGATAGTCGGCTTTCTTCCGGAGTACCGCACGGTCACCGGATATCGGATTACTCCCGTAGTGGCTTTCCTGACTCCCCCCTTCGAGTTGAGGCCCGATCCGTCCGAGGTCGCCGAAGTCTTCGAAGTGCCCCTGGCCTTCCTGATGAATCCGGCTAACCACGAGCGCCATTCACGGGAATACCAAGGGCGCACACGCCATTTTTTCGCCATGCCCTACGGACGGCATTTCATCTGGGGTGCCACGGCAGGAATCATCGTTACCCTGGCACGGTTGCTTGCCGCTTGAGCGGAAATATGTTGCGCCCTTCGTACAGTAATGGCGGAAACCCAATTTCAGAGTGATCTCACCATGGCTCTTCTTTCTTTGATCGCCGTTTTGCTGATCGAGCAGGTTCGGCCGTTGCCCTATCGTGCTGTAGTTCACACGCCGCTGTCTCGCTTCGCGCGATTGCTGGAAGAGCGCTTCAATGCCGGGGAGCATAGTCATGGGATCATCGCCTGGCTGGTAGGTGTCGGCAGCCTGGTGTTCATTGCCGGTGGCGCCCACGCGCTCTTGCATTCGCTCAGCCCCTTGCTGGCGTGGGCCTGGAATGTACTTGTCCTGTACCTGACGATGGGGTTTCGCCAGTTCAGCCATTATTTCACCGATATTCAGCTCGCCTTGCGCATGGAGGATCTGCCGCATGCACGAGATTTGCTCGCTGAATGGCGGGGAACTGCGGCGATTGAGCTTTCGTCTTCGGATATTGCCCGGCTGTCCATCCAGGAGGCGCTCAAGGCGTCCCATCTGCACGTTTTTGGCGTGCTGGTCTGCTTCATGCTTTTCCCGGGTCCGTCCGGGGCGGTGTTGTATCGTGCAGCGGCCTTCTTTGCAGACCGATGGGGGCGTCAGGGCGCCGACGACTCTGGTAGTTTCGGCAGGTTTTCCCGCCAGGTATTCACCCTGCTCGACTGGTTCCCGTCGCGGATGACGGCGGCGGGATTTGCCGTTGTCGGAAATTTTGAGGCCGCGATGTATCGGTGGAAAGAAAGAGTTCGGGAAGCGTCGGAGTCTCCTTTGGGCAGCGGGCCGGGAATCGTGCTGGCCGCCGGTTACGGAGCCTTGGGCTTGAGTATGGCGGGGGCCGGCAGGGCGAATGAATCTCTTGCGGGCACTACGTCGCTCGGCGCGGACGACGAAGTTGACCAAGACTATATGCAAAGCGCGGTTGGCTTGGTCTGGCGCGCGTTGCTGTTGTGGATGCTGCTATTGCTCCTGTTTGGTCTGGCAAGCGTCGTGAGGGCGTGACCCTCTCGGCCAGTTGTT
>CAZCJW010000098.1:0-11375 GCA_964499185.1 uncultured Propionivibrio sp.
TAGTCCTCCACGCCATACACGGCTTTGACCGGATCCGTTACCTTGATGAAGGCGATGGCGTTGACCACGATGACCGCGTTATCGCGGGTGATGACTTCCTGCTCCTGGACGTCGAGGATGATGTCCTTGGTGGTGACCTTGTACGATACCGTATCGAAGTAGGGGATGATGAAACGCAAACCGGGCAGCAAGGTGATGCGGTATTTCCCGAGGCGCTGCACGATCCACTCTTCACCCTGGGGAATGATGCGCACCCCGCGGGCAATGGTAATAATGACGAAAGCCAGGAATACAACGGACGTAACGGTCGTGCCGATCATTTGTTTGCCTCCACTTTGATGAAGCTTCCCTCTACGGCAACGATACGCACTCGTTCGCCCGCCTTGATGTTCGCGTCAGCGTAACACTCCCAGATATCCGAACCGAGTACCGGTTTCTGGAATCTGACTTGCCCGCGAGAATTGGAGCAGAGGTCGCTGACCAGAATGCCCACCTCGCCGGTGGCATTGGCCGCCGAGGTTCCGATTGCCGTCATGGTTCTGGGCCGGAGGTAGCGAAACCAGATCCCGACGAGGATGCTCGATGCGACAGCCCAGACGATCAATTGCGTCGCGATGGAAAGCGTGGGAAAAATCAGGAGGAGCAGCCCGACGCCGATCGCGCCAATGCCGAACCAGATGATGAAGAAGGCGGGAACCGCCAGTTCGGCGATCGACAGACACAACCCGAGTACGATCCAGTGCCACCATTCAAACATCGCCCAGGTCTCCCTTCGATCATGTCTCCGACGCTCAAGCGCAAAATTCTATAGTAATACGTTGCATCGATGCACAACGCTCTGCGCATTTTTCCGATCTCCGGACTAACATGGCGTTTTGACTGTTTCGATGGAGAATGATCTTGCTGCCCAAGGAAATAACGCCCAGCGCGATTGTCAGGTATCTCGATCACTATGTCGTGGGACAGGATGAGGCGAAGAAAACCCTTGCCGTCGCGGTGTATTCGCATTACCGGAAGATTTCGGCGCTCCAGCAGGAAGCAGGGACGATTGCCAAGAGCAATATCCTGCTGATCGGATCATCCGGAACCGGCAAGACGCTCACGTGCGAAACGCTGGCGCGCATGCTGTCGGTGCCTTTCGTCACAGCCGATGCGACGTCACTGGCACAGACCAAGTACGTCAACGAGGAAATCGAGGCGATGCTGCAGCGTCTCGTGGACAAGGCCGATGGCGACGCAGTCAAGGCTGGCTTGGGCATCGTGTTCATCGACGAGATCGATAAATTGAAAACAACGGGTGGTGAGGCGCGTGTCACCTCAGGCGAGAGTGTTCAACACGCCCTGCTGAAAATCATGGAAGGGTCTCCCGTAAAACTCGCCGGTGACAGATACATCGATACCACGAACATCCTGTTCATTTGCGGCGGAGCCTTCGTCGGGCTGGAAAAGATCATGTCGCGATCCCATGGTTTCGGCTTCATCGCCACCTCCGAGGCGGACAACCAGAACATCCTGGAGCGCCTCAACAACCGAGTGAAACCTACCGATCTCTTTGAGTTCGGCCTCATCCCCGAATTCACCGGGCGTTTGCCGATCGTCGCCGCTTTCCGCGACCTGACCAAGGATATGCTGGTGCGCATCATGAGTGTGCCGAAGAACTCGATCTTCCGGCAATTCCACGAGATTTTCCGGGCAGAGGGGGTCGAGCTATCGATCGCGCCACGTGTCTTCGAGCAGATTTCCGAAATCGCTATCGAATACAAGACAGGTGCACGCAGCCTCCGCGGGATTTTCGAGGAACTGATGACGCCGATTCTTTACGTGGTGCCCGACAATCCTCAGATATCCCGCGTTGAGATCAACTCGCTTTTCGAGGATCCCCGTTTCTTCAAACGGGGGAAACCCTGAAGTACTACCGGAACACGAGTACCGGAATCTTCGAGTGCGTCAACACCTTTGATGTTTCGCTGCCCAGGAGCAATCCGCTGATTCCGCGGCGGCCGTGCGAGGCCATGAAGATCAAGTCGCAACCGTTGGCATTCGCCGCATCGATGATCGCCTCGTAGGGGCTGTCGCTCGATGCTTTCGACACTGTGCACGCGATTCCGGCGTCACGGCATAGGCCTTCCACGAAACCGAGAATGGTTTGCGCCTGTTGCGCGACTGCCTTGTCATATTGTTCGTGCACGATCTTGTCTACCTGGATACCCTCTATGTACTGCGCCATCGGGGCTTCAGGCGTGGCATAAAACGCAACGATACGCGCGCCGGCTTCCTTGGCGAACGCGACCGCCTTGCGCACGGCTTCCTGAGAAAGCGGTGAACCATCCGTTGGAACCAGAATGTTCTTGAACATGATGAATCCTTTCTTGTTTGAAATTCTCCAGATTACTCACTGAACGACCCTTTGCTCCCGGCCGTCCTCCCTTTGCACGCGGCCTTCAGGCGGGCGTGCGATATACGAGTACTGGAATCGTCGAGTGCGTCAGCACCTTGTGGGTTTCGCTTCCCAACAACAGGCTGGTCAATCCTTTGCGACCATGCGAGGCCATGAAAATCAGGTCGCAACCGCTTTGGTTGGCTGCATCGATGATCGCTTCGTAGGGGATGTCGCTGGTGAGTGACAGCTTGCTGCACTCAACGCCGGCGTCCTTGCACAGGTTTTCCACAAAACCGAGTATTTCCTGCGCCTGGCTTTCCGCAAGTTCGGCAAACTTTTCCGGCGAAGTGGTGTCGATGAGAACGCCCTCGCCATAGTACGTTACCGGGAATTCCGGCTTTGCGTAGAACGCGGTGATTTTCGCGCCTGCTTCCTTGGCGAACGAAACGGCGCGACGCACGGTGTCCTGTGAGAGTTCGGAACCATCGGTGGGGACGAGGATGTGCTTGAACATGACGACTCCTTTTCGTTGTTATAACCACACTTTCACTATAGTTGCCGCGAAACGGAAAAAACAAGTGATTGCATCGAGAGGCTAAGCCATCTTTTTGATGTCGGTCAAAGCCCCAACGGACAAGGGAGTCGCATAATCCGGCCGTTACCATGAGAGGAGTGGATATGGATACCATTCGTGATTTACTGGCCGATCATCACCGTCAGTGCGATGAATTATTTGCCGCCATCGAACAAACTATCGAGACAGGGGCTTGGGATCGGGCTGCAGACGGTTTTGCGCGCTTCGCGAAATCGATGCGCCAGCACTTCGATGTTGAGGAATCCATCCTTTTTCCGGCGTTCGAGGCGCGGACGGGCATGACCATGGGCCCGACCGCCGTGATGCGCAGCGAGCACGCGCAGATACTCGAGTTGCTGGACGCTGCGGCAGAGGCGATTGCCGCGCATGATGCCGACGAGTATTCGGGCTATGCAGAGACGTTGCACATCATGACCCAGCAACACAACATGAAAGAAGAAAACGTTCTGTATCCGATGTGCGATCAGCATCTGGCGGCACAATCGTCGGCGCTGGTGGCTCAGATGCGGGACGGCATTTCCAGCTAGGAGCGAGTGATGGCGGCAACAAAGGCCGACAAGGTCATCGACGGACGCTACCTTGAGCCACCGGAGCCTTTCCTTCTGACCATGGAAGCACTCGATGAGATCAAACCCGGGCAATCTGTCTTGCTGCAATTGAGCCGCGAGCCGTTTCCGCTGTACCGTGCGCTGGAACTCAACGGTTATGCCTGGGAAACATCACGGTTCGAGGATGGCACGGTCGAAATCCTGATCCGGCATCGGGCCGAGTGAACTGACCCGGCATGCAGGCACTGCTTTCCTATGATCAATCGCCACCCATTGCGGCTCCATTCAGGTTTTTCCTGACCGCGCCCGTGTTTGGCATCTTGGCCGGTCTGCTGCTGATTTGGACCGGGCCGAATGCCTTTCTCTCACGCTGGACGCCCGAGGCCCTGGCGCTGACGCATCTGGTTACCGCCGGATTCATGTTGCAGGTGATGCTGGGGGCGTTGATCCAGGTACTGCCGGTCGTGGCCGGCGCCAATTTGGCGCAACCGCTGCGTGTCTCGCGGATCGTGCATGGCGCGATAACATTGGGGGCGGGACTGTTGGCGGGCGCCTTCCTGACCTTCAGGCCCTGGATGTTCGTTGTTTCCAGTCTGTGTTTCATTGCCGGGGGAATGCTGTTCGTCGGAGCTGCCGCGTGGGCGATGCGCGGCGTTCCGGCGACCGGACCGACCATCAGCGGTCTCAAGACGGCAGTATTTGGTCTGGCCGTCACGGTGGCGCTTGGCGTGGCGATGGCGTTCGGTATTGCTGGCTGGTTCAATCTGCCACTGATGCAACTGGCCGACATTCATCTCGGCTGGGGGTTCGTCGTCTGGGGCATTGGACTGTTGGCCGCCGTGGCCTACGTCGTGGTACCGATGTTCCAGATCACACCGGCCTATCCTCCCTGGCTGGCCAACCGGTTCATGCAGCTCTCGCTTGTCGCGACGGGGGCGTGGACCGCCGCGGCGCTCGCTGGCGCGGATGTCGCCGTTTTTGCCGCCGCGCTGGTCATGGTCGGAGCAGTGGTGGTGTTTGCGGGCGCTACGCTTGCGCTACAGCACCGGAGTAAACGTTCCCGATTCGATACCAACCAGCATTGTTGGCGTGGATCCATGGCCTGCATTCTGACTTCCGCCGCGGTCTGGATGACGGCCCACACTATTCCCGCTGTCGGCGAATGGACCAACTGGCCTGTCTTGTCCGGTGTCCTGCTGATGTTCGGCGGTTTCGTGTCGGTCATCACTGGCATGCTGTACAAGATCGTTCCGTTTCTGGTCTGGCTGCATCTGCAGAATCTCGGCGGTGGCGTCCGGATGGTGCCGAACATGAAGAAGATAATCGATGAGACGTCCATGTACCGGCAGATGCTTTCGCACTTTGTCGCCCTCATCCTTCTTGTCGCAACCGTCTTCCGACCGGAAGAAATGGCCGTGCCCGCAGGGATTGCCGTCGTCGTGTCGCAGGCCTGGCTGGCCGGGAATCTGTGGTGTGGAACGAACGTCTTCCGCGCACATCGCAAGAGGATTCTCGAGAAACTGGCAGCATCATGATCTACCTCGCGTTGCGGGACTTGCATATCACCTGCGTCATTCTCAGTGGCGCGGGATTCCTGGTGCGCGGCATCTGGCGGCTCCTCGATTCACCCCTTGCGCAACGGCGCTGGGTAAAGATCCTTCCGCACCTGGTCGATACGGTGCTGCTATCCAGCGCCATTGTCCTGGCCGTACTGAGCCAGCAATACCCGCTCGAACAAGCCTGGCTGACGGCCAAGGTGATCGGCCTGCTGAGCTATATCGGCTGCGGCATGGCCGCGTTCAGGTTCAGCCGCAACAAGAAAAGGATGGTCGTCTTTTTTGTCATGGCTCTGTGTTCATACGCCTATATCGTCTCGGTGGCGTTAACCCGGCATCCCGCCGGTTGGTTAGCCTATTTCTCCTGACCGTGTTGGCGTCGCGGCTGTGGTAGAGTGAAACGCCTGTTGGCACCGGTGCGGCACAGAGTCTGCGCGCCTTGCCGAACCTGCGACGAAAGCGCGGGTCGAAACGCGACAACCACAACCTCCTCACGACATGGCGACCTTTACCGACCCCCTCGTTTTTGACCCGGCGTTAATTCGTCGCTTTGACATCAACGGGCCGCGCTACACCTCGTATCCCACGGCCGATCGGTTCGGGCCGGAATTCGACGCCGACGCGTATCGTCGCCGATTGGAGCTTCGCCGCGACAATCCGCTGGATCGGCGACCGTTTTCGCTTTACTTCCACCTGCCGTTCTGCACCACCATCTGCTACTACTGCGCCTGCAACAAGATCATTACCAAGGACCACGGACGTTCGGCCAAGTACCTGAAGTACCTTGGTCGGGAACTGGCGTTACAAACGGGTTATCTCGATCCCGAAGACAACGCTGTCGAACAGTTGCACTGGGGGGGCGGCACGCCGACCTTCCTGTCGCACGACGAGATGCGCCAATTGATGGACATGACGCGCCGGCATTTCCGCTTGCTCGACGGTGGCGAATATTCGATCGAGGTCGATCCGCGCAAGGTTGACCGGGCGACGGTCGATCTGCTGGCCGAACTCGGTTTCAACCGCATGAGTCTTGGTGTTCAGGATTTTGACGAGAACGTGCAGAAGGCCGTAAACCGCATTCAGAGCGAGGATGAGACATTCGCCGTGATCGATGCGGCGCGGGACAACGGCTTCAAGTCGATCAGCATTGACTTGATCTACGGGCTGCCCAAACAGTCGGTGGAAGGCTTCGACCGTACGCTGGATCGAGTGCTGTCGGTGAGTCCCGACCGGCTGTCTATCTACAACTATGCGCATCTGCCGACGCTGTTCAAGCCGCAGCGGCGGATTCTCGAGGCTGATCTTCCGTCTCCCGACGGGCGCTTGCACATCCTGTCGCTGGCTATCGACAAACTGACGGCCGCCGGCTATGTGTTCATCGGCATGGATCATTTCGCCAAACCGAACGACGAACTGGCCGTGGCGCAGCGGGCAGGGCGCCTGCATCGCAATTTCCAGGGTTATTCGACGCATTCGGACTGCGATATGCTGTCCTTCGGCATCACCTCCATCGGCAAGGTCGGGGCGACGTACAGCCAGAACGTTAAGACGCTCGATGAATACTACGACCGTCTCGACAACGGCATCCTGCCAGTATTTCGTGGTATCGAGCTGACGCCGGACGACGTCCTGCGACGGGCCATCATCCAGTCTCTGATGTGTCACTTCGAATTGTCGTTCGCCGCATTTGAAAAGTCGTACGGCATCGAGTTTGGGCGCTATTTTGCGACTGAACTTGCCGATCTTGACGAAATGGAACGTGCCGGGTTGCTGCGTATCGAGCCGGGGCGGATCGTCGTCCTTTCACCTGGACGCATGTTGGTACGCGCCATTTCGATGGTGTTCGATGCGCGCCTGCGCGCCAACCGGCCACAGAACCGCTATTCGAAAGTGATCTGAGAGGCTGGGGAAAGAATGCTGAAACACCTACCACAGAGGCGCAGAGACGCAGAGTTTTCGCAGAGGAATTCTTTGGGAAGAATGTTCTTTCTCTGTGTTTCCTCTGTGTCTCTGCGTCTCTGTGGTGGATTTTTGATTTTTCACAGGTTCTGAGTTTTACTTCAAGCGCCTTCGGCGGAAACGACACAATTACGCCCGGCGCGCTTGGCTTCGTACATTGCCATGTCGGCGCGGCTGAAGAGGGTTTCGTAGCTGTCTTCCGGGCGCAGTTGCGCGGTGCCGAAGCTGGCCGTGACACGCAGGCCCGAGGGATCCAGTTCCTCGATGGTCTCCCGAAGTTTTTCCGCGAGGCGGGTTGCCAGGAATTCGTCACAGTCCGCCAGCACGACCATGAATTCCTCGCCGCCCATGCGCGCCACGATGCCAGCTTTGCCGATGCTGTCGGCTACGGCCGTGGCTACGGCAATCAACACGGAATCTCCGACGGCATGTCCGTGCGTATCGTTGATCCGCTTGAAATGGTCGATGTCGAGGACGATCAAGCTCAGCGGACGGCGCAAATTTCTTGATTCCTGCATTTGGGCCTGGGCACGCTCGTTGATGTAATGCCGGTTATAGACCGAAGTCAGGCGGTCGCGCATGGCCATCTCGTAAAGGTTCGCATGCTGCTCTTCCAGATAATCGAGCGCCTTGCGTAGCTGGACGAGATTGGTCACCCTCACCTGGAACTCCTCGGGTACGACCGGCTTAAGGACAAAATCGTTGGCGCCCGAGCGCAGCATTTCGATACGCCGGGGAACATCGTCAAAGCCCGAAAGAGCGAGGATCGGGATTTTTCCGGCACGTCCGGGCAGCGTCCTTATCTGGCGAATGACGTTCAATCCGGTGAGGGACCCTTCGAGCATGTAGTCGACCAGTACCAGGTCGAATGGTCGCTGCGAGACGAGAAGCAACGATTCTTCACCACTGGACGATCGCGTGGTCTTCAACCCGAGAGCGTCCAGTAGCTTTTCAAGGAACGCCGCCTGCAATGCACTGTCCTCGACCAGCAGGACATTACCATCGAGCCTGGCACTGGCGCTGGCGGCCCAGCGATTGACATAGTCCTCGAAAACAGCGGGTTCGCTCTTGGAAAAACACTCGGTAACCCCAAGGCTGAGGGCTTTCGCGCTCACGCTTTCCTGCGAACCCGTAAGCATCACCGATGGGTGTTGGCCGATCAGCCCCCGTTCCTTGGCCTGAAGGTAGAAGTCAAGACCGGTCATGTCTTTGAGCTGCATCGAAAAGCACAGAAAATCAACCGGTTCTATTCCGAGCAACTCCAACGCTTCAGAGGCCGTTTCCACGGCAATGGAGTGGATATTGTTTTTCGAGAAAAGGGAGGAAAAGACATTCCTGATCATGCGTGAGGGTTCGACAATCAAGGCTTTCATGGTCTCTCCGGGAATTCGCAGGCATTTATTATGCATTAAGCTCCCGGCGGGGGCGAATTTCGATGCTCCGAAACCCGCGGGCTTTTCACGACATAAGCGATCATGGCATGGGGGGCGAGGCAAGTCGGTTAAACTTCCGACTCATTTTGCGATGGTTTCCCGGAATGCCGGAATCGACTTACCTATCTCTGTTCCTGATCGGCCTGCTTGGCGGTACCCATTGTGTCGGGATGTGCGGCGGTATCGTTGGTGCGTTGTCGATGGGGGGCGGGCAGCGAGGCACCCTGCAACTGGCTTACAACGCCGGACGTATTGCCAGCTATGCCCTGGCGGGTGCGCTGGCCGGGATGCTGGGAGAGGCGGGTGTTGCGCTTTCCGGCACACTGCCGGCGCGACTCGTCCTTTTTTTTCTGGCCAATTTGATGCTGGTGGCGCTCGGTTTCTATCTGATGGGCGCGACACGCGCCCTGGGTTTTGCCGAACGCCTGGGGCAAGGACTCTGGCGGCGCATTCAGCCATTGACCCGACGCTTCCTGCCGGCGCGCACCGTAGCGCAAGCGTTTCCACTGGGACTATTGTGGGGCTGGCTGCCGTGCGGGCTGGTCTATAGTGCGCTGGTAATGGCACTGACCAGTGGATCTGCGTTGCGGGGTGCGGCCATGATGGTGACGTTCGGCGCCGGCACTTTACCGACGCTGCTCCTGGCAGGATTGCTGGCGGTTCGTCTGAACGAATACATGGCGCGGCCGGTCGTACGCCATATGGCCGGGTTGCTGGTCATGTTTTTCGGCCTGTGGGGGCTCTACAGCCTCCTGCGTTTCACCTTCTTTAATCATTGAAACCCCATTTCGCAATGCAATCTGCTGATTCATCCGTCCGTCTGGATCTGCCGATCAGCGGCATGACCTGCGCCGCCTGCGCAACGCGCATCGAGAAGGTGCTCAATCGCTTGCCGGGTGTTACGGCCAGCGTCAATCTGGCGGCCGAGCGGGCGCGCATTGACCTGGAATCGTCGTCCGGAACGACACCGCAACAGGTTGTGGCGACCATCGAGAAAGCCGGTTTCGGGGTGCCGTTGCAGACGCTGGAACTGGGTGTCGAGGGCATGACCTGTGCGGCCTGCGCGACGCGGCTGGAGAAGGTGCTGAACCGGATCGACGGCGTCGAGGCGGCTGTCAATCTGGCGTCGGAGCGGGCGCGGGTGCGCTACCAGCCGGGCAGGGTGGAAACGGCCCAAGTGCTTGACGCTATCGCCAAAGCGGGCTTCACCGGGCGGATGCTTGATGACCGTTCGCGCGAGGAAGAGAAGGAGCGCAAGCTTGCGCTGTATCGGGCCGAACTTAAACGTTTCTGGATTGCTGCGGCATTGACGTTGCCGCTCGTTGCGCAGATGGCAACGATGTTTGATGCCGACGCGCTGGCGGGCCATCATCAGGACATGTTGCCGCGTTGGCTGCAGCTGCTGCTGGCCACGCCGGTTCAGTTCTGGATCGGCTGGCGTTTTTACGACGGTGGCTGGAAAGCGTTGCGCGGCGGCGGGGCGAACATGGACGTGCTGGTGGCGTTGGGTACCAGCGCGGCGTATTTTTTCAGCCTGGTCGTGACCCTCGGAAATCTTCATGCCTTGCCGGTGTACTTCGAGGCTTCTGCCGCGGTGATCACCCTGGTGCTGCTTGGCAAGCTGCTCGAAGCGCGGGCCAAGGCGCGCACGACGGCGGCCATTGAAGCGCTGGTGCGCCTGCAACCGAAAACGGCGCGTGTCGAACGCGACGGGCAACTGGTGGAGATCGATGCGGCGTTGTTGATGCCCGGCGATGTGTTCATCGTTCGTCCTGGTGAAAATGTCCCGGTCGATGGCGAGGTCATCGAAGGTGCTTCGAGTGTCAATGAAGCGATGCTCACGGGGGAAAGCATGCCCGTAGCCAAGCATCCCGCAGACCGCGTTTTTGCGGCCACGGCCAACAGCGAAGGCATGCTGCGCTGCCGCGCCACCGGCGTCGGCGAACACACGCTGCTGGCCGGCATCATCCGGATGGTGGCCGAGGCGCAGGGGTCCAAAGCGCCGGTGCAGCGGCTCGCCGATCGCATCTCGGCGATCTTCGTGCCGACGGTCTGCTTGATCGCGCTGTTGACCTTCGCCGCTTGGTGGTGGTTTGGCGGCGTGTTCAGCGACGCGCTGGTCAACGCCGTGGCCGTGCTGGTTATCGCCTGTCCCTGTGCGCTCGGCCTGGCGACCCCGACGGCGATCATGGTCGGGACTGGCCAGGGAGCACGTGCAGGCATTCTGGTGAAGAGCGCCGAGGCGCTGGAACGCGCTGAAAAGACCCGTGTCCTGGCCATCGACAAGACGGGTACGCTGACACGCGGGGAGCCCGAGGTGATCGATGTCGTTCCGCTCGCCGTGTCCCCGGACGAAGCGCTGACACTCGCTGCGGGGCTGGAGCAGGGCTCCGAACATCCCTTGGCCAAAGCCGTTTTGCGGCTTGCGCAGGCCCGTGGACTGGCCGTGCCGTCCGTCAGGGATTTTGCGGCGATTCCGGGTGCCGGTGTGCAGGGGACGATCAACGGGCGCAATCTCCGGCTTGGCGCACCGGACTGGTTTCCGGACATTTCCTTGCCGCTTGATCAAGTCACTGCGCTGCAAGGCGAAGGCAAGACGGTCGTTGTGCTTGCCGAAGGCAATGCCGTACTGGCCATGCTGGCCATCGCCGACCCGTTGCGCGAATCGTCGCCGGCGGCCGTGGTGCGACTCAAGGCAATGGGCGTGCGGGTGGTGATGCTGACCGGAGACAATCCCGTAACGGCGGCGGCAATCGCCCGGCTAGCCGGCATTGAGGACTTCCGGGCCGGCATTTCGCCGGCCGGAAAGGCCGACGCCGTCAATGCGCTCAAGTCTGGGGGAACCGTCGTGGCGATGGTCGGCGACGGCATCAACGATGCGCCGGCGCTGGCGGCTGCCGATGT